>JBOGTU010000126.1:0-39093 GCA_050695655.1 Chloroflexota bacterium
GTGGTACACTGTGCAACTAACTGGCCTTCGGGGCAGGGTGCGGCCTAAAGCCAATTCCCGACCGGTAGTGAGCGTCCTGGCGGGCGCAAGCCTACGGGGCCGCTTCGGCGGCCATGATTCTGGTGCGATTCCAGGGCCGACGGTGACAGTCCGGATGTGAGAAGGCGGGTGGAGTCGCGCTGCGTCTCGGGCAGACCCCAGACCGGCGGGGTGCCGCGGTTGCCCCGTTTGGCCCGGTTGTCGCCATGGAAGACGAAGCAGCACACAAAGCGTTCATGCGCCAGGCATTGGCGCTCGCCGCGCAGGCGCGTGGCCGCACCGCCCCCAATCCCAACGTGGGCGCGGTGCTGGTGCGCGCGGGCCAGGTGGTGGGCCGCGGCTGCACCGCGCCCCCCGGCGGCCCTCATGCTGAAGTTTCGGCTCTGCGTGAAGCCGGCGAGCGTGCGCACGGAGCTACGCTGTACGTCACCCTCGAACCCTGCTCGCACACCGGCCGCACGCCGCCCTGCGCACCGGCCATCGTGGCGGCCGGCGTGGCGCGTGTGTTCGCCTCGCTGGAGGACCCAAATCCGCTGGTGAACGGCGCGGGTCTGCGACTTTTGCGCGAGCGCGGCGTCGAAACACACGTGGGGCTGCTGCGCGGCGAGGCCGAGGCCGCCGCGGAGCCCTTCCTCAAGCGTGTGGCTACTGGCCTGCCCTTCATTGAGGTGAAGGCCGCCCTCACGCTGGATGGCCGCGCAGCCACCGCCAGCGGCCGTTCGCGCTGGATCACTGGCGACGCGGCCCGCGCCTGGGTGCACGCCAGAAGGAACACCGCCGACGCGGTGATGGTGGGGGCCGGTACCGCCCGGCAGGACGATCCCGAGCTGACCGTTCGCCTGCCCGGGCTGGACGGCCGCCAGCCGCTGCGCGTGGTGGTGAGCGCTTCGGGCCGGCTGGATCCTGCGCTCAAGCTGTTCGGCGGCCCGCCACCAGGCGCACTGGTATTTGTCCCGCCTGGGACCAGGGCCGCCGGAGAAGTGAGGTGCGAGGTGGCCTGGGTGGATGTGCCGCGGAGCGCGGATGGCGGCGTGGACATGCGGCAGGTGCTGGCCGAGCTGGCACGGCGCGGCGTGAACGACGTGTTGGTGGAGGGTGGCGCGGGGCTGAACGCGACGCTTCTGCGGGCCGGGCTGGTGGATCGCCTCAGCATATTTGTAGCGGCCAAGCTCTTTGGCGGAAAGGGCCTGCCGGGCATCGGCGACCTGGGCGTGGAGGACCCAGCCCAGGGGCTGGCCTTGCGCGATGTGCGCGTCACCCAAGTAGGCGAGGACTGGCTGTTCCAGGGGCGACCTGGTTGTGGATCGGAGAAGCGAGGCTGATGTTCACTGGTATTGTGCAGGAATTGGGCACCGTGGCCGAGCTGCGCCTCTCGCCCGGTGGCGCGCGGATCACCGTGGCAGCGCCGGCCATTGCAGCGGCGCTGCACGTGGATGACAGCGTAGCCGTGAACGGCGTGTGCCTGACGGTGGTGGAGTGCAGCGCCAGCACCTTCAGCGCGGACGTTGTGCCGGAAACGCTCAGCCGGTCCAACCTGGGGCAGCTGCACGCGGGCAGCCAGGTGGATCTCGAGCCGGCCGTCACCATGGCCACGCCGCTGGGCGGCCACCTGGTGCAGGGCCACGTGGATGGCACCGCCACTATCGTGGAGCGCACGCGCCAGGGCCTGCAGGAGGAAGTGGTGTTCGCAGCCGCGCCGGCGCTGCTGCGCTACGTGGTGCCCAAAGGCTTCATCGCGCTGGATGGCGTGAGCCTTACCGTGGTTGATTGCGACGCGCAGCGCTTCAGCATCGCGCTCATTCCGCACTCGGCGCGGCGCACTACGCTGGGGAGTAAGCTCGCTGGCGACGTGGTGAACGTGGAGGTTGATCTGGTGGCCAAGTATGTGGAGCGCTTTCTTCAGGGGGCAGCACCCTCGGGGGCACCCCTGCCGTTCAGCGCGGCCCAAGCTGATCCGTTACGGGAAGAAGGACGTTGATGCATGGCTGGTAGCCCCTTTGCTTCGATCGGCGAGGCGGTGGAGGATATTCGCGCGGGCCGCATGGTGGTGGTCTGCGACGACGAGGATCGCGATAACGAGGGCGATCTGACCATGGCGGCCGAAAAGGTCACGCCGGCGGATATCGCCTTCATGGCGAGCCACGGGCGCGGCCTCATCTGCGTGCCGATGACCGAAGCGCGGTTGGAAGAGCTGCACCTGCCGCAGATGGTGGAGCAGAACACCGCGCGGCTGGGCACGGCCTTCACCGTCTCTGTCGAGGCGCGCGGCCGAACCACCACCGGCATCTCCGCCTACGATCGTGCGGAGACCATTCGCGCGCTGATCGATCCGGCCACACGGCCGGACGACCTGTTGCGGCCGGGACACACCTTCCCGCTGCGGGCCATGGAGGGCGGTGTGATTCGCCGCGCCGGCCAAACCGAGGCCGCGGTGGACCTGGCCCGCATGGCGGGGCTGTATCCCGCGGGAGTGGTGTGCGAAATCATGAAGGATGACGGCACCATGGCGCGCGTGGCGGACCTGGTGGGCTTCTGCGCCCAGCACAACCTGAAGATGATCACGGTTGGCGCGCTCATCGAGCACCGGCTGGCCAGCGAGAAGCTGGTGAGCCGCATCGCCCAGGCCAAGCTGCCCACCACCTTTGGCGACTTCACCGCGCTGGGCTACCGCAACCTGCTGGATCGCTTCACCCACGTGGCGCTGGTGCACGGCGACGTGCAAATCGGCGAGCCGCTGGTGCGCGTGCACTCAGAGTGCCTCACGGGCGACGTGTTCGGATCGCTCCGATGCGACTGTGGCGAGCAGCTGGAGGCGGCCATGACGCAGATCGCCGCCGCGGACTGTGGCGTGCTGGTGTACCTGCGCCAGGAGGGGCGTGGCATTGGCCTGGCCAACAAGCTCATGGCCTATGAGCTGCAGGACCACGGCAAAGACACGGTGGAGGCGAACGAGGCGCTGGGCTTCCCGCCGGACCTGCGCAACTACGGCATCGGCGCGCAGATTTTGCGTGATGTTGGTGTCACCCACATGCGGCTGCTCACCAACAACCCACGCAAGATCGTGGGCCTGGAGGGCTACGGCCTGCACGTGGTGGAGCGGGTGCCGCTGCAGATTCGCCCCAACAAGGTGAACGCCGGCTACTTGATGACCAAGCGGCTGAAACTTGGCCATCTCTTCGACGACGTGTAGTGCGCGAGCTCACCGGCCGGCCGCGCGAGGTTGCCTCGGCCCGCGTGGCTCTCGTGGCTGGCCGCTTCAACGACGCCGTGACCAGCGGCCTGGTGCAGGGCGCGCTGGAGGTGCTGCGCGCGCACGGCCTGGCCGAGGACAACCTCACACTGATCTGGGTGCCCGGATCGTATGAGATTCCGTTGGTCGCGGCAGAGCTGGCGCGCGCCGGCCAGTACGACGCCATCATCGCGCTGGGCTGTGTGATCCAGGGATCGACCCGCCACGCGGATCTGGTGACCACGGAGGTGGCGCGGGGCATCGCCGAGGTGAGCCGCGCCCACCGCCTGCCGGTGTTGTTCGAGGTGATCGCCGCGGATAGCCTGGAGGTGGCGCTGGATCGAGCCGGCCGCAAGCTCAACCGCGGCAGCGAGGCCGCCGAAGCAGCGCTGCAGATGATTTCTCTGCTGCGCCAGATGCGTGCCGAAGGCGGGGTGGCCGCCCAACCGTGAGTTTGAGGTGCTGTTAGCCGGCCGCTGAGCCGTCCAGCCAATCGTGGACCAGGTGGTAGGCCACGGACATGGGCGGCGGGAAAGTGATGGTACCGGCGGCGACGCCGGCCTGGAGTTCGGCGCGGGAGAACCAGCGCGCGTCCTCAAGCTCCTCGTCCACCACCAGGTCCGCGTACTCGGCTTCGGCATCGAAGGCGAGCATGAGGGACAGCGGAAAGGGCCACGGCTGTGCGCCGCGATACACAACCGATGACACGGTGACGCCGACCTCCTCGTGCACCTCGCGTGCCACCGCGTCCTCCGGCGTTTCGCCTGGTTCCACGAAGCCCGAGAGCGCGG
Source organism: Chloroflexota bacterium (assembly GCA_050695655.1). Lineage (GTDB taxonomy): Bacteria > Chloroflexota > JAJPGV01 > JAJPGV01 > JAJPGV01 > DATKQD01. Next base: position 4,060 of record JBOGTU010000126.1, read on the forward strand.
TCCACATAGGCAGGCGGGAGCCGCGGCGGCGGCTGAGCACGCAGCTGCTGCCATGCGTGACGAGCATGATGACGGCGGGATCGGTGCGGGGGAAGTGCTGGGCGCTGCAGCCCGTGCAGCGGCGGGAGTGGCCTGCCTCCTCGGGCAGCGTAGCGCTGCCGCAGATGCCGCAATAGCGATGGCGGCGGTGCCAGCCCACCATGGCCACGGCCTGCGCGGCGATGGCTGCGTGGCTGCTGGGGGCGGCGGAAGCCAGCGTACGCAGATCGGTGAAGTCCGTGCCCTCGGGAAGAGGTAGGGCAGCGCCATCCGCGCCTGCATCCAGCACGAAGATCGCGTGGCCTTCCTCATCGAGTCCCAGGAACGTCACGTCCACAGCGGCTGGTACGGCGCGCGGTGGCAGGTGGCCCAGCCCAGTGCCGCTGGCCAGCAATTGGGCGCTGGCTCTTACCACCAGGATGCGCGTGCCGGGGGCCTGGCGCGCGTCCTCCAGCCAGGGATCATCCCGCCGCCGAAAGGCCGCGCGGTCATGCGTGCCGGCGGCAAACGGCACGTGGAACGGGCCGCTCATGCGCAGTTCGTCCCCATGCCCATCACGCCCCGAATTCTACGCGAGAAGTGTGGCCGCGGGCTTACTCAGCTGGAGACAGCTGGCCGCCGAGCACGATCGAGCACTCGTGCTCGGCTACACTGGCTGCCGAAGTCAGCGAAAGGAACAATGGATATGCGGGTGGTGATTCCAGACGATTGGAATGGCGCCTTCGACGCCTCATCGGGGGTGGCGGAGTTGCGCCGGCGAGCAGAAGTGGTGGTGCTGCGCGAGCGCAGCCCGAGGTTGTGGGACGAGCTGCGCCAAGCGGAGATTGTGGTGGGCCAGCGCGAGCGAACACGCTTCAGCGCGGACCAGCTGGCGGATATGCCCAGGCTGCGCATGATCGCCCAGATCGGCGGGCCGGACGTGCCGCACATCGACGTCGCGGCGGCCACCGCGCGGGGCGTTCTGGTGTGCTGCAGCATGGGCGCGCCGGTGGCCGCGCCGGCCGAGGCGGCCGGGCGCACGACTGGCGGCAACGCCTCCATGATCGAGGTGACCATCGGCATGATCATCGCCGCGCTGCGGCAGTTCGGCCAGCAGGATCGGTCGCTGCACGCGGGCGCCTGGCCCGGCCCGACAGGCCGGGTGATGCACGGCAAGACGCTCGGCATCGTAGGCCTGGGCCGGCTGGGCACTGGCGTGGCCAAGGCAGCCCAGTTCTTCGGCATGCGCGTCGTCGCCGCTGGGAAAACGCTCACAACTGAGCGTGCCGCGGCGGCTGGCGTGGAATTTCGTTCGCTGGAGGCGCTGTTCGCCGAGGCCGACGTCATTTCGCTGCACCCGCGGCTCACCGATGCCACCCGCGGCATGGTCGGCGCGGACCTGCTGCGGCGCATGAAGCCAAACGCGATCCTGGTGAACACAGCCCGCGGGCCGGTTGTGGACGAGGCAGCGCTGGTGGAAGCGCTGCGCGGCGGCCGCATCGGTGGCGCTGCGCTGGACGTGTACGATGAGGAGCCGCTTCCGCCGGACCACCCGCTGCGGTCGCTGGATAACGCGCTGCTGCTGGCGCACTGCGGCTGGCCGACGGATGCCGGTTATGCCACCATGATCCCGCAGACGCTGGCACTGGTGCAGGCCTTCCTCGATGGCCAGCCAATCAATGTGCTGAACCCGCGGGCCGCCGCCAACCGCCCAGCCTGATCGCCTCCCGTGCCCCTTACCGCTGGCGGCCCGCTGACGGGTCGTGGCTTCTCGGGTGCCAGCCTGGTAGTTATGATGTTCTGAGGATCGTCTCGGCCCGCGTGGGTGGGTCACACCATGGCGCGGATGTGCGCGCGGGCGATATCTGGGCGAGCGCGGCGGGCGCGGAGTTCATGAGCACGGAGGGCAGCATGGCAACCACTCGGGCAGTAGAGGTGCGAGGCAAAACGGACGGCGCGTACGCCGATGTGCTCACCCCGGCGGCGCTGGCGTTCGTGGCAGACTTGCAGGCCGAGTTCGGTGCGCGGCGCGCCGAACTGCTGGCGCAGCGCGCTCAGCGTGCGCGCGCCCTGGAGGCGGGCGAAATGCCGGACTTTTTGCCTGAAACCCGCGGCGTGCGCGAAGGAGACTGGCAAGTGGCGCCCGTGCCGGCCGACCTGCAGACGCGCAAGGTGGAGATCACCGGCCCGGCCGAGCGCAAGATGATCATCAACGCCCTCAACTGTGGGGCGTCAGTGTTCATGGCGGACTTTGAGGATGCCCTCACTCCCTCCTGGGAGAACCTGGTGCTGGGCCAGCAGAGCCTGACCGATGCCATTGAGCGCAGCATCGAGTTCCACAACCCCGACGGCCGCGTGTACCGGCTGAACGAGCAGGTGGCTACGCTGCTGGTGCGGCCCCGAGGCTGGCACTTCCCGGAGAAGCACGTACTGCTGGAAGGCCAGCCCATCTCCGGCAGCCTGTTCGACTTTGGGTTGTACGTGTATCGCAACGGGCGCCGGCTGCTGGACAGGGGCTCTGGCCCCTACTTCTACCTGCCGAAGATGGAGAGTCACCGCGAGGCCCGCTTGTGGAACGACGTGTTCAGTTTTGCCGAGCGGGAGCTGGGGTTGCCCCACGGCAGCTGCAAGGGCACAGTGCTCATCGAAACAGTGCTGGCGGCCTTCGAGATGGATGAGATTCTGTACGAGCTGCGCGATCACTCGGCCGGCCTTAACGCTGGGCGCTGGGATTACATGTTCAGCATCATCAAGAAATTCGGCAGCCGGCGCGACTTCCTGCTGGCGGATCGCGCCTCGGTGACGATGACGGTGCCCTTTATGCGCGCGTACACCGAACTGTTGGTGAAGACGTGCCACCGCCGCGGCGCCTTTGCCGTGGGAGGCATGGCCGCTTTCATCCCCAGCCGGCGCGATCCCAAGGTGAACGAACTGGCACTGGCCAAGGTGCACGAGGATAAGGAGCGTGAAGCGGGCGACGGCTTCGACGGCACCTGGGTGGCCCACCCGGATCTTGTGCCCGTGGCCATGGAGGAGTTCGATCGTGTGCTGGGCAGCCGGGCCAACCAGGTGCAGCGCCAGCGGCCCGAGGTGCATGTTCAGGCCAGCCAACTGCTGGAGGTGCACGTCCCCAACGGCGTGATGACCGAGGCCGGGCTGCGCAATAACGTGAGCGTGGGCATCCAGTACATCGAGTCCTGGCTGCGGGGCACCGGCGCCGCCGCCATCTTCAACCTCATGGAGGACGCGGCCACCGCCGAGATATCCCGCTCGCAGGTATGGTCGTGGCTGCATCACGGGGTGCGGCTGGAGGACGGGCAGCCTGTTACGCGCGCGCTGATTGGCCGGCTTGAAGATGAGGAGCTGGCAAAGATTCGGGCCACCTGGGGCGACGCGCAGTACAGCGCCGGCAGGTTTCCGCTGGCGCGCCAGCTGTTCGAGCAGGTGGCGCTGGCCGGCGACTTCACCGAGTTTCTGACCCTGCCGGCATACCAGCACATCGACTGACGCGGCGGCGGCGTACAATCCTTGCGGACAAACCGCCTGCTTTGTGCCGGCGGCCAACGCACGTTTCAGTAATGGAAGGGAGCTGCCACAGGTTATGGCGGAATTAACGGGCCCGCAGCGCGCATTCTTGGACGAGAAGCACTTTGGCACCATTGGCACCATCAACAAGGACAGCTCGCCGCAGCTCACGGCGCTGTGGTACCAGCTGCGCGGCAACGCGATCATCATGAACACGGGCCAGGCCAGCAAAAAAGTGCGCAATCTGCAGCGCGATCAGCGAGCCTCGTTCATGGTGGTGGGTGACGGGCGCCACGTGAACATTGAGGGCACGGTCAGCCTGGATACAACTGAGACCACCGTTCTGGCGGACCTCACGGCACTGGCCAGCCGCTACGCCGGCGCGGAAGCGGGCCCTGGCATAGCCGCCAACATCGCCAAGATTCCGCACGTGACACTGCGGCTCTCCATCGACAAGGTACGGACGTTCGGCAAGTTCGAGTAGCCAGACTGCCGTCCACCCGCGGGCTGGCGGCCCTGGCTTATCTTGAAGAGGCCTTGGCCGGCCGGGTTTGGATGTACCAGCGGTTGAGGGTGGCGAAGCGGTCCTCAGGGTGGATGACTGAAGGCAGTGTCACACCGTGGATGCTGTCATCCACCGCGTATTCATACACCGGGTGGAACAGCAGGAAGGCCGGTAAATCCGTGGCGAAGGCCTGCTGAAAGATGGCGTAGGCCTTTTTTCGGGCGGCGAGGTCCGTGGTTTTGCGGCCGTTGGCCAGGGCAGCGTCGGCCATGGGGCTCTTCCAGCTGCTGAAGTTCAGGCCGTCCGGGGTGGCCTGGCTGGAGTGCCACAGCGCATAGGGGTCCGGGTCGCCGCTGCCCTGGTCCCAATCCAGCAGGGCAATCTGGAATTTGCGCGGGGCCAGGTAGCTGGTGAGCAGCGTGTTGAAGGGCACGATCTTGAGGCTCACGCCCAGGCCGAATGTGCGCAATTGCTGGGCGATTGCTCGCGCCATGTCCACGTGGTCCGGGCTGTCGTCGCTCACGAGCTCAGGCGCCAGCAGGGCGCCGTTCTTGGCCCAGGCGCCGCCGGCCTTTTGCCAGCCGGCGTTGAAGAGCAGGCTGGCGGCGCGTGCGGGGTCGTAGGTGTATTGCGGCGTGGTGGGGTCGTACGCCCAGGAGTTGGGCGCAATGGGACTATCGGCCAGTTGAGCCGCGCCGTGCAGGAGCTGTGCCCGCAGCTTTTCGCGGTCGATGGCATAGGCGATGGCCTGGCGCACCGGCGTTTGTGACAGCATGCCGTCGTTCATGTTGAAGGCGAGGCCGCTGTAGGAAGGCTGCACCGCCTCGTAGAAGGTGAGGCGACCGTCACGCTGGAGTTTGGCAGCGTCGCTCGCGGTGACATGCCAGTCGCCCTCCACCTGCCCATCGAGCACCGCTTGGACCACTGCCTGGTCAGTCTCATAGAAGCGCAGCATGAGGCGGGAGATGTACGGTTTGGCGGCGTAGTAGCCAGGGTAGGCCTCCAGCACGACAGAGTTCAGGTCGGCCCGCAGCAAGCGGTACGGCCCGGTGCCCACGGGCTGCCGGTTGAAGGTGCTGGATGAGAGCGCGGCGGGCGAGGTTTGGCTGAGCAGGTGCGCCGGCAGAATGCCTGCGCTGGCGTAGTCCAGGATGGGTGCGAAGGGCTGCGGCAGGATAACCTGCACCGTGAGCGTATCCAGCTTGGTGATCTGCGCCCCGCGCCAGGCAGAGGCCAGGTCTGGGTCGCCACTGAAGGTGGGCGACTGGATGGTTCGCAGCGTATACAGCACATCGTCGGCGGTGAAGGGCTGGCCGTCTTGCCAGGTGATATTGGGCCGCAGATAGAAGGTGTAGGTCTTGCCGTCGTTGGTGATGGCCCAGCTCCTGGCCAGGTCCGGCTGGGGCAGGCCGGTGGAGTCTTCCCTGGTGAGGCCGGAGAAGATGAGCGAATCGATGCTCTGGGCGGGATAGTCCGTGGGCTTGGCCAGCAGAGGATTCAGCACCTGAGGCTGGCCCACCATGCCTTCCACGTACGCGCCGCCGGTGGCGGGCACGGCGGCCGAGCCCGAGCCGTAGGCCACCACGGCGATCAGCAGCGCCACCACGGCCGAACCGAGGATCGAGAGCATGATCTGCAGGCGGTAGGCGTGGGACAAAGCGCGCCCTACGCGCCCGGCGGGAGAAGGGCGATGGGCAGTGGCCTTACAGGACCGAGTGCGTCACCGCGACGTTGACGATGGAGATGAGGCAGAAGGCAATGCCCAGTACGACGGTGAGGTTGAACAGCCCTTTCTCCGCACCCCGGCGCGTTCGGAACACGGAGTTGTCGCCGCCAAACACGCTGCCCAGCCCGGTGCCTTTCGACTGCATGAGGATGGCAGCGGTGAGCGCGACGGCGATGATGATCTGCGCCACGTAGATGGAGTTGCCCAACGCCCGAGAGTATAGCCGAGCTGCTACTATCGGTGCCGGCGGTGCCGGAAAAATCGGGGGGAGAGGGCACGCATGGCTTCGGTGGCTTCGGTGACCGGCGGGCCGGCAGAGGCCGGCGCGAGTGTGTTCAGCACGGGCGCTCCACAAGCGGCCAGCATTGGCGCGGCGGCGGCACTGGCCAAGCCGGACCAATGGCCGGGAGCACACGAGCTGCTGGCGGCGGCGGATGGCGCGCAGCTGGCAGGGCTGCTGTCATCGCTGGATACGCGCAACGCCAGCCAGCTGGCCAGCCTGCTGCGGCAGCACATGGATGCCCTGACCAACAACACCACGGGCACGCCCAGCGGCGTGCCGCCCATTCATGGCGCCATCAACGGGGCGACCAACATCCAGCAGGGCATCGCCCTCATCTCCGGCCAGCCGCGCGCCTGAGCGGCGGCACAGCTTGGCCGGAACCCATGGAGTGAAAAGCCGCGGCCGTGCACCCAACCGCGGGGAGACCAAGCCGGGGGGACGCATTCCCTTCTCCGGGGCCTTCGTACTCCCAGCGCTGCTTCTGCTGAACGGCTGCGCCGCGACCAGCGCACCGGTGGCGTCGGCGCCTGGGCCCGCCGCCAGCGCGGTGTACGCCCCCAAGCCCGGGCAAACGGATGTGCTGCGTTTTGTCGACTCCGGCAGCATCAACCCCGCGCGGCTGGAGGGGCAGCCGAACCAGCTGGTGCTGCTGCTGCTCGTTGGAGGCCAGCGCAAACACGACCTCACCTCGCCCGGCCTGAACATCAATGTGGATGTGCCGCCGCGGCAAGTGAAGGAGATCACGGTGCAGCTGCCGGCCGTGACAGGCAGCTACGCTTACTGGTCCGCCCAGCCAGGCGATCGCGCCGCGGGTATGCAGGGCGTCGTCATCGTGCGCTGAGTGCTGATTGGCAAGAGGACGACAGCATGCGGACCAAGGGAGCAGGCGCGTCAAGTTATGGCCGCCGGAATCCGAAGTTGTAATGGGAATGAGCGAGGGGGAGTTTCGCGCTGTGCCCGATGACATGGAGCCTGTGCACGAGGACGTCGCACCGCCGGATGCGGTGGAGCTGGACCGTGGCCGCCCACCGGCGCGGTCCGCCCTCACTCGCTGGCTGGCCCAGCGCCAGGCAGATCAACGCCCGCGCGTCACAGGCCCCAGCTACGAACGCTGCCAGGAGCGCAGCTGCTGGGGCAAGGCCACCTGGGCCTGCCCGCGCTGCCGGGCCAAAGTCTGCAGCGCGCACCGGGCCGACCACAGCTGCTCGCTGCCATACCTGCCGTAGAAGGCTTGGCCGGAAACATGCCCTGGCGGCCACGTGGGGGTTGCCCAGGCGCGTGAGTCCAACATCGAAGCTGTTGGCGCAGGGGGTTGATGGGGGGACGTCGCTTATGTCTCGACGGCCAAACCTCCTAACGTGTGCCGCGCTCGTGCAGCCGGGCGCCCGCGCCGTAACCCCCCGGCGTCAACCGGGCAGGGCCACCGCGGGCGATCGGTTTAGTTCAGGTGTGGGGTCAGCTTGGAAAGCAAGCGCTCTTTGGGGCTGAAGCCAACAACGCGCTCCACCGGCTCGCCGCCTTTGAACAGGATGAGCGTGGGGATGCTGCTCACGCCATACTGCATGGCGGTTTGCTGGTTCTCGTCCACATCCAGCTTCATTACCTTCATCTTGCCGGCCTGCTCGCCCGCGATCTCCTCGACGATCGGCGCGACCATGCGGCAAGGCTGGCACCAGGTTGCCCAGAAGTCCACCAGCACGGGCTCGCCGGACTGGAGAACATCCTTCTGAAAGCTTGCGTCGGTGACCGCTGGCGAACTACTCATGATTCTTTTGGAACTCCTGTTGTGAAACTACAAATACTATAGCATTGGCGCCGAGCGAGGCTGAGCGCCGTTGATATGACCAGTGTGCATGGTAGCAGCCACGCCGGCGGGTTTCACTCCTGAAAGAGCGGTGTGGAAAGGTAGCGCTCGCCGGTAGAGGGCGCCACGGTCACCACCAGCTTGCCGCGGTTCTCGCGCCGCCGGGCGACTTGCAGCGCGGCCAGGACGTTGGCGCCGGTGGAGATGCCCACCAGCAGGCCCTCTTCCCGCAACAGCCGGCGGGCCATGGCGATGGCATCGTCGCCGCGAATGGCGATGACTTCGTCCACGACGGCCATATCGAGCACCTTGGGTTTGAAGCCGGCGCCGAGGCCCTGAATCTTATGGGGGCCCGGCCGGCCGCCGCTTAGCACAGCGCACTCGGCTGGCTCGACGGCCACGGCGCGAAAGCCCGGCCGCCGGCCGCGAATCACCTCGCTCACGCCGGTGATGGTGCCTCCTGTGCCCACCCCAGCCACAAAGACATCGATCTGCCCGTCGGTGTCGTGCCAGATCTCCTCGGCCGTGGTATCGCGGTGCATTTGTGGGTTGGAGGGGTTATCGAACTGGCGCGGCATCCACACCCGCGGGCTGGACTCACGCAGCTTCTCCGCCGCTTCAAGGGAGGCTTCCATGCCGCCGGCCATGGGTGTGAGCACCAGCTCCGCACCGAAGCCGCGCAGCAGGTTGCGCCGCTCCAGGCTCATGTCTTCCGGCATGCACAGCACCAGCCGGTAGCCGCGCGCCGCGGCGATGTAGGCCAGCCCTATGCCGGTGTTGCCGCTGGTGGCCTCTACGATCAGCGTATCGGGCGTGAGTTCGCCGCTTCGCTCGGCGGCGCACACCATGCTGAGGGCGATGCGATCCTTCACGCTGCCGGCCGGGTTCAGGCTCTCCATCTTCAGCAGGATGGTTGCCGCCGACTCCGCGACAACACGGTTCAGCCGTACCATCGGCGTGTGGCCGATCATGCCGGTGACGTCCGCCGCTGCCGCCAGGTCGCGGTTCACTCTACATGTAATGCCTAGATGTAATACATCGCCGGGCGGCTGAGCGTCGCCTGTTTGCGCGCCAAGTCCTCAATGGTGACGCCCGTGAGAACGTCGCTGACGGCCACTTCAACCTCTTGCCACAGCTGCTGGATGGAGCAGGCCCGCGAAAAGGTGCAGCGAGCCGTGTCCTCCAGGCAATCCGCTGGATGAAATGGGCCCTCCAGCGCCTCGAGCACCTGGCTCACCGTGATGCTTGCCGCCGGCCGCGCCAGCGTGTGCCCACCCTGCGGCCCGCGAACGCTCGTCACCAGCCCCGCCTTGCGCAAGGTGGTGAGCAGCTGATCCAGGTACTGCGCCGGGATGTTCCAGCGCTGGGCGATGTCCGCGCTCTGCGTGGCGCGGTTGCCTTGCGCATCGGCCAGCTCCAGCAGCGCGCGTACGGCGTAATCCACCTTCATGGGGATCTTCACCGCGACTGCGCCCCCGCGTATTGTTGAGCCATCAGGTCAACTTTAGCGCCGTGGTACTTCCCGCGTCAACGCGGGCCGCTGACGCGGGCGAGGCGTGGCCGCCTACGAGCACTCACGTGGCCGCCGACCAGCACTTGCGTGGCCGCCACTCGCGGCAGATGGAGCGTTTGGCCCTGGCTGGTTTGGCGCACCAGCTCGCCATCCAGCGTGCCAGTGACCTGGATGGTTTGCCCTGCTGTGACCGCTGGGTTGCCCGCTTTGGCGAACACCACCACCGTGTTCCCTTGGCCGCGCGTCGGGTAGACCCAGATCTGGACGCCGAGCCGGGTGGCATCCTGCTCGATGTTGAATACCTGGCCGCTGATCTCCACCGGGATGCCAGTGAACTGCGACAGGTTGGTGATCGTCGCCTGATATTCGACCATGCCCCAGTTGTCATTCGTGAGCTTCGCGGGACGCCCGGCGCCGGCGTCCGGCGAAGAAGTGAGGCTCGCCTCTGGCAGCGCTGTCGCGGCGGTGGCCTGGGTGCCAGGCCCGACGGTGGCGGGCGCGGTGGCGCCGGCCAGGCCCATTGATGGCGGCACGGTTGCTGGCCGGCTGGCTGGCGAGCCGCCGCCGCAGCCGGCGAGGGACGAGCACAACAGGCTGGCCGCGAGGATTGCCGTGCACTTGCTGAGCATGCAGCCTAAGCGTAAGCGCAGCAGCGTGACGGCGGAGGCTGCGCGTCGTTGGTGTATCCGATGTGGCGCACTGCTGCCGCAGCGCCTGGAATGTTTGTTCTATGATGGCGGAGTAGGGTGAGAGCAATTCTGCGCGCGACATCTGCCCGCCTGGTGGTGGGGCACCTCGATCCGTCCGAGGCCGACGCACTGCTGGAGGTGGTGGAACCTCGGGGGCGCACGGCAGTGTTTGCGCTGGCGGAGCCCGAGGGGATGACCAGCTTGGCGCTGGTGCCGGCCGGCGCCCGTTCGGCCAGCGGCGCCGAAGGCGACGCACTCCGATTGGGCAAGCTGGTGATGGAAACCGCGGCGAACGAGTACCACGGCACGCGCCGGGAGGAACCGTGCGACGCGCTGGTAGATGGCCTGCGGCTGGCGCACCGGCACCTTGGCCGCGGCGGGCTGGACCTGGTGCCGCGTGGGGGTTCGGGCGTTGGCTTCTGCGGCGCGGCCATCACCCAGGACGCGGTGCAACTGGTGATTGTGCCGCCGGGGCAGGCCTTCATTGTGCACCAGGGCACGGTGCATGCCGTGCCGGAAACGCACGAGTTGGGCCGCGGCATCTGGAGCCGGGACGATCTTCGGGCCGAGGTGTTCGCCGGCATCGGCGGGCTGCACGAGCCGGACATCCGCGTGTACGACGCACCCGTCGGCCCCGGCGACACTGTGGTGCTGCTCTCCTCGGCCCTGGCGCGCCTGCTGAGTGAGGACGACGTGAGCCGCGCCTGCGCCTATGAGGAGGCCGGCGTCGCCGCGAGCCACCTGCGTGGGCTGGCACTTCAGCGCGGCGTGGAGGGTGGCCTGGCACTGGTGGTGGAGGTGTCCGCTTCACTGGTTGATGAGTCCAACGCGGATGCCCCGATCGATGGCCCCGAGGCTGCCGGCGAGGCCGCCCAGGAACGGCGCTCACCCTTCCCCGCACCGTTTGCCGGCGCCCTGGAGCTGCCACCACTCACAGCGGTCTTCAGCACTGCGCGGCAGCGTGTGTTGGAGCTGCTGGAACGCATGCAACCGGGCAACGCGGAACGGGGCGGCGAGCGCGCGGCGGCCGATGCCTTGCTCGACGATGAGGATGTGGACGACACTGGAGTGGTCCCCTGGCCGCATCGTCACGGGCTTACCGGACGAGCCGGCGCTGTGCCGATCGAGTATGGGGACGACGAGCAGCCTTACGACGCACGTGCCCTGCGCGTTGAAGTGGCGCCTGCTGGCGACGAGGAGGCCGCGGAAGAGGGCACGGCAGCGTCGCGGATGAACGAGGGTGCCGGCGATGGCCTGGCCGAGGGCGATGGGCTTTCGCGGCCCGCCAATCTCCTGGACCGCGCTCCCGGCGCCCGCGGACTCACGCCCCTGGTCCGTGGCACAGCGGCCGTGCCGCGGCGCCAAACTGGAGGCGCGGCCGCGGGGGCGTGGTTGGGGCACCTGGCCGTGCTCGGCCAGTCGGCCAGGGCACGGCTGGCGGGCCACTCCGGCCGCCAGGGCCCGGGTAGCCCAGGCCGGGCGCCCAACCGTGTGCAAGCGGCCAGCACACGGCCGCGTCGTTTGCCCTTCAGCTCTGCACGGCTGCCCGAAGCACAGGGCCTGGCTCGCCGCGCGGGCGGCCAGTTGCGCCAGGCGGGCGGCGTGCTGCTGCAGCTGCCGGCGTCACGCCAGCAGCGCCGCACGTTGCTGTTGCCGGCCCTGCTGGCGGCGGTGGTGCTGGCCATCCTCCTCATCGCCGTGCGGCAGCTGCACTCCCAGCAACGGCAGCAGCTCAACCAGCGCTATCAGTCACTCATCGGCGCCGCGCAGCAGGTGGAGACACAGGCGCGGGGCAATGCGAACCACGCCCAGGCCCTAACGCAGATCCAACAGGCGCAGGCGCTGCTCGATCAAGCCGGGACCCTGCAGCACGATCAAACGTCCGCCAGGGCGCTGCGCGCCACTCTCACCAACGACGTGAACAAGCTCAGCAACATCGTTGCCCTCCCGGCGGCCACACTCGTGGCGGCCGTGGATCCGGCCGCGGCCACGGCGGCCGGGGCCGGAGATCTGGTGCTCACAGGCGACAGCAGCGCGCTGTACGTGCTGGATCGCACACAGGGCAAGGTGGTGCAGGTGATGCGCGTGCAGAAGAGCAGCGCGGCGGTGGTGAGCCAGGGCCAGGCCGTAGGGTCCGCCAAGATGGGCGCACCGGAGCTGGAGTCGGAGGCGAGCGACGGCAGCTTGATCGTGCTGGACAGTGCGCACAACGCCTGGCAGTACGTGCCTAATAAGAACGACCTGGTCGCGCTGAACCTCAAGGGCATCAGCGCCTGGAAAAGCGCCCAGGACGTCGCCAGCTATGGTGGCAACCTCTATGTGCTGGATGCGGCACTTGGAAACATCTGGCGTTATGTCCCCACGAATGGGGCGTATGTGGACGCACCCAGCCGTTTCTTCGCGACGGATCGGCCAGCCCAACTGGACAGCGCCATCAGCATGGCTATTGACGGCTCCATCTGGCTGCTGGGCAGCGATGGCCACGTGCAGAAGCTGGCTGGCGGCCAGGCACAAGCGGTGGCGCTCACGGGCCTGCCACACCCGCTGGCCAACCCCGTGGCGCTGTTCACCACGCTGGACACGCACTCGCTTTATGTGCTCGACAACGGGGGCACTCGCGTGCTCCAGCTCGATAAGAATGGCGCCTACCAGCGGGAGCTCGACCTGGGGCTGCCAAAACCGGCCAGCTCGATCTACCTGGACGAGAGCAGCCGCGCGCTGTACGCCGTATCCGGCGGGAGCGTCTTCAGCTGGACCCTGCCGCTGTAACGGAGAAGGGGCGGCTGGAGCTGGGAGTTTGGCCGCAAAGCGATAACCGGCCTCGCAGCAGCCGGCTTCGAATTGGAGCGACGCTTCTGGGCAACCCCACCCGGCCGGCGGGGCACGTGTCCCGCCAAACGTCTACGACGCCTTCTGCTCGGCCTCCGCGTATTCGGCGAGGGCGGGGACGAACTTCAGCCACTCCCCGTCAATCACACCGTTGGCGCGCTGGTAGATGACATAGTGCGCGGGCACATTGGGAGCGCGAACAGGATGCAGCAGGACCATGCGTGCCTCATCTGGCGTGCGGCCACCCTTGTGGTGGTTGCAGGCCTTGCAGGCGCTCACCAGGTTATCCCAGGAATGGCGGCCGCCGCGGTGTTTGGGCATCACGTGATCCACCGTCAGCTCGCGGCTGCGCTGCCCGCAGTACTGGCAGGTGTAGTTGTCCCGCGCGAAGACTTCGCGGCGGGTGAGCTTCACCACGGCGCGGGGGCGCCTGATCTGATACTCCAGGCGAATGACAGAGGGCCGCGGGTAGCTGGCTTCGGCGGTGCGGATGGCATGGCGGGTGTGCTCCAGCACTTCGGCCTTGCCCATAGCTACAAGCACAAACGCGCGCCGCCAACTGCACACGTTCAGCGGCTCATAATTCTGGTTCAGAACCAGGACAGCATTACCCACGGCCGAACCTCGCTGGTTCGGCCGCCAGAATCATCTGGCTGGGTGGAGTGCTTTTAGTTGCACCTCAAGCATGTCCGTTATTTCGGCGCGAATTCTATCAGACGTGGTTGCGCGGAGGTGCCGGCGGCCGCGCCCGCTGTTGGTTTTTCGCGCTACGCTCGCTCGTTGTAGTGGCGGCCCTCAAGGGCTCGTGCGAAATCGGGGTCAGGCATGCCGGTGCGGCGTTGAAAGGCGCGCATGATGTAGGGCTGCACGCCCATATCCCACAGTGCCAGCACGTCCCGCTCGCGGATCGCATGCACCTCGTCGGCGGTGAGGTCGTAGCCGGCTAGGTACGCGGCCGGATCGGCCGTGAAGCGGCCCAGATTGGCCGCCGACGCGAGGTCCGCCATCGCCTGATTCATCCAAAACCAGCTCACTACTCGTTCACTCCCCGGTTGATGCGGCACAAGCTTAGCAACCCTACGCGCACCTGAGGCGATGTTGTTCGGTGCCCGCGGGCCCGCGACTCGCAGAAGTTTGGCCGCGAAGCCATAGGCAGCCTCCACCGGCCCCCGCACAGCCACTTCGAATGAGCCGCGGCTTTTGGGCAACCCCACCCGGCCGCCACGGCAGGTTTTCGGCCAAGCTTCTACCGGATACCGGTATGCTAGGGGCCGTAGCGGCGCGGAAACCGCCAGGCGGCGGCAGCATGGCAAGCTCGCCGCGGACAATCGTGACATCAGAGGAGAGAAGGGCGCGTGGAGCTCATCAGACAGCGCATCACACTCACGGTGAACGGGCAGAAACACGAGCTGGAGGTACCCACCAGCCGGACGCTGATCGATTGCATCCGCTACGACCTGGGCCTCACAGGCAGCGTGGAGGGGTGTGGCGTGGGCGTGTGCGGCGCTTGCACCATGCTGCTGAACGGCAACATGGTGAGCAGCTGCATCCTGCTCGCGGTCATGGCGGACGGTGCGGAGATTCAAACCATCGAGGGCCTGGCGAAGGATGGGCAGCTCGACCCCGTGCAGCGGGCGTTCATGGACTACGGCGGCTTCCAGTGCGGCATCTGCACGTCCGGCCAGATCATGGCCGCTCGGTCGCTGCTGGATCACACGCCGCGGCCCACGCCGGACCAGGTGAAAGAGTGGATGATGGGCAATCTGTGCCGGTGCACCGGCTACTACAAGATCATGGAGTCGATCCTCCAGGCGGCCCAAGCGGCGGCGGCGCAGTGAACAGCTTTCGCTACGTCGCACCGCGCAGCGTGGATGAGGCGCTCGGGCTGCTGGCACAGCAAGGTACCGACGCGAAGGTGGTCGCGGGCGGCACCGGGCTCATCAACATGATGAAGCAGCACCTGGTGAACCCCGAAGTGCTGATCGGCCTCGGCGCGCTGCCGAGGTTGGATGGCCTGGCGCGCGTGGATGGCACGCTGCGACTAGGCGCATTGACGACGCACCAGGCGGTGGCCACCTCGCCGCTGGTGGCAGAGGTGGCGCCGCTGCTGGCGGAGGCGTTCGCCCGCACCGCTACGCCGCGCATTCGCAACGTGGCCACGATTGGCGGCTGTCTGGTGCACGGCGACCCCAACCAGGACGCACCGGTGGCGCTGCTGGCTCTGGACGCCGAAGTCACCCTGGCGTCGCGCAGCGGCCGCCGCACGTTGCCGTTGGCGAACTTCCTGCGCGACTACTACGAAACAGCTATCCAGCCGGACGAGCTGTTGCTGGAAGTGAGCGCCGCGCCGCTTCCGCCCAGCGCTGGTTCCGCGTACCTCAAGTTCCTACCCCGATCGGCAGACGATTACGCTACCGTTTCGGCCGCGGCCGTGCTGCTGGTGGAGGATGGCGCCATTCGCGATGCGAGAGTGGCCATCGGCTCCTGCGCGCCCACGGCGCTGCGCTGCGCGGAGGCGGAGCGGCTGCTGCTGGGGCAGCCGCCCTCGGCGGACCTGTTGCGCGCGGCAGCCGAGACGACGCGCGCCATCGCCGACCCTCTGTCCGACGGGCGTGGATCGGCGGAGTATAAGCGCGCCATGGTGCCCGTGTTCGTACGGCGTGCGCTGGAGCAGGCGCTGGCTCGCGCCACGGCACAGCACTGATGGAATTCCAGCACAGCACCGTGCTGCCGGCCACGCGTGAGTGTGTGTGGGCGCTGCTGATGGATGTGCCCGAGGTGTGCCGCTGTGTGCCGGGCGTGGATGAGGTCGTGCCAGCTGGCGACGGCACATATCAGGGGCGCCTGCGGCTGCGCGTGGGGCCGGTAGCGCTCTCTTTCGCGGGTACCCTGGCCCTCGACCGGCACGATGAAGCCGCCGGCAGCGCCAGCATTGCTGTGCGCGGGCGCGATGCCAAGGTGGCCGGCGCGGTGGCGGCCCGGCTGGACCTGCAACTGCGAGAGCTCGGGCCGAGCGAGGTTGAGCTCGACATCACCACCAAAGCCGACATCCAGGGCAAGCTGGGAGAATTTGGCCAGCCGCTCATCCGCCGGAAAACGGAACAGCTTATGGCGGAGTTCGCGGAGAACCTGCGCCAGCGCCTGGTGCAGGGCTGAGTCGCGCGGCTCAGACGGTGAGCGGCGGGTGCCGCAGGTGCCACTCGGTGGCGTGTTCGTACGCGGCGGCAACGCGCAGCACGGTGGCTTCGTCCCAGGGGCGGCCAGCGATCTGCAGGCCAATGGGCAAGCCGGCGTGGTCGAACCCGCATGGCTGCGAGCTGGCCGGGAAACCGGTGTTGTTGAAGGGCGAGGTGAAGCGCACCCAGTGCCCAACCACCGGCTCGCGCTGGCCATTGATGTCGACGTCGCCCTGGCCGATCGGCGTGGCGGTTACCGGCACCGTGGGCGTGGCCAGCACGTCGATATCCTGAAAGATACGGCGCATATCCACTAGCTGGGCTGCCCGGGCGCGGGCGCCCTTCACCACGTCCAACCCGCTCACTTCCAGGCCCGCCTGCAGGCCAGGCAGAATGTCCGCGCCGTAATCCTGGGGCCGTTCCCGCAACCACTGCTCGTGGTACACGGCTGCCTCGGCATTGGAGCGGCGCTGCCAGGGGCCGATGTCCTGGAAGCGCACCTCGACCAGCCGCGCCCCAAGGTCGCGCAGCACCTCCAGCGCGGCCTGGTAGGCGGTCGCGACATCAGCCTGCACCTGCTCGGTGAAGTAGTTCACCGGGACCCCCACCCGTAAGCCGGCCATTCCGGCTTCGAGGCCGGCGCTGAAGTCCGGCACGGGACGATCGACCGAAGCGGCGTCGCGCCAGTCGTAGCCAGCCATGGCCTGCAGCAGCAGTGCGCAGTCGCCCACCGAGCGTGCCAGCGGACCAGGATGATCGAGTGACCAGCTCAGCGGCACCACACCGTAGCAGCTCACGCGGCCGTAGGTGGGTTTGATGCCGCTCACGCCGCACATGTGCGCCGGGTGGCGGATGGACGCGGCCGTGTCACTGCCGGTGGCCGCCAGGCAGAAGCCCGCCGCCAGAGCCGCCGCGCTGGCGCCGCTGGAGCCGCCGGGCACGCAGGCCAGGTTCCAGGGGTTGTGCACCGCGCCGTAATGGGGGTTGTTGTTGCTTCCGCCCAGCGCGAACTCCTGCATGCTGACCTTGCCCAGCAAGATGGTGCCGGCCTGGCGCAGTTTGGCGACCACGGTGGCGTCCTCATCCGGCACAAAGTCCGCGAGAATCTTGGAGCCGGCCGTGGTCCGAATGCCGCGCGTGTAGTACAGATCTTTGTGCACCAGCGGGATGCCGTGCAGCGGCCCCCGAAAGTGCCCAGCCCGCATCTCCGCGTCCGCGGCCCGCGCCTCTTCGAGCGCGCTGTCCGTGAGCAGGGTGATGAAGGCATTGATGTGCCCATCCAGCGCGCCGATGCGCACCAGGCAGGCCTCCGTCAGCTCCACCGCGGACACTTCGCCGGCCCACAGCCGTGGCGCTATGCTGCCGATTGTGCTCCAGGCCAGATCCTCAGCGGGCATGCCTGAAATCATAGGCGCCGCGCGCTCTTGATTGTGAGGCGTCACGCGCGAGGCACTTGACGGGAGCAGACGCGCTGGCGCGTAATTAGAGCGAGCCGGCTGGCGCATGGCCACCCTGGCGTATACCGCCTTTCAGGGAGAACGACAGCGACATGAAATTTGGACTGCAGATCCTGCAGCAGCTTCCTCGGCCGGCCGACAGCGACCAGTGGCACGAGGACGACGAGCTCAACAGCACGCGGCAGTTGCTGGAGCAGATCGAAGCGGCTGATAAGCTCGGCTTCGACTACGCCTTCGCGGTGGAGCACCACTTCCTGGAGGAGTACTCACACTGCTCCGCGCCGGAGGTGATCCTGGGCGCGGCCGCCGCACGCACCAAAAACATCCGCCTGGGGCATGGCATCATCCACATGCCCCCCAAGCAGAACCACCCCGCCCGTGTGGCCGAACGCGTTGCCACGCTGGACATCATCTCCAACGGGCGCGTGGAGTTCGGCACCGGCGAAGGATCGACCGTGGCGGAGCTGCAGGGCTTCGGGACCACCCAGGCCGAAAAGAAGGAGGCGTGGGAGGAGGCTACGCGGGAGTGCCTGCGGATGATGACCTCGGTGCCCTATCCGGGCCACGAGGGGACGCACTTCAGCATGCCGGAGCGCAACGTCATCCCCAAGCCGCTGCAGAAACCGCACCCGCCCGTGTGGGTGGCGGCCTCACGTCGAGAAACGGCCATGCTGGCTGCGCGCATGGGCATTGGCGCGCTGGGTTTCGGCTTCGAAACGCCAGAAGAAGCGGAGGAGCGCGTGCTGCGCTACTACCAGCTCATCCGCGAATGCCGTCGGCCCATCGGCGCGGCCATGAACCCGGCGCTGGTTTCCGTGGGCAACATGCTGTGCGCCGATACGGATGAGAAGGCCACGGACATTGGCCTGCCGGGTGCGCAATTCTTCGGGCTGTCCATCGGCTGGACGTTGGGGCAGGTGAACTGGGGGCGCGACCACATCTACCGCGAGTACCTGCGGCGGGTGGAGTCCGCCAAATCCGCCGAGGAGCGCGACGCCGCCACCGCCAACGAGCCGACGGACGAGGGCGCGCGGACACTCTACCGCGCCGCCCGGCGAGGCCTGTTCATCGGGTCGCCCAAGTTCATCCGCGACAACCTGCTGCGCTATGAGGCGGCGCACATGGACGCCGTGTTCTTCCTGGCGCAGGTGGGCAACCGGCGGCACGAGCAGATTCTGGAATCCATGGAGCTGTTCGCCAGGGAAGTCATGCCCGAGTTCAAAGAGCGCCATCACCTGCACCAGAAGTGGCGCGAGCAGCAGCTGGATGGCGTGCAGTTCCCGGTGAACAGCACCATCTGATGGTCTTCGCCATGGCGACAGCGGTGGCTGCTTGATGGCCGGCACAGCAGCGTTTCAGCCACCCAGCGAGGCCGTTCGCGCGGCCCTGGCGGCGGCGGACCAGGCGCTGGGCGCTGGCGACTACAGCGCCAGCGTGCGCAAGAGTGTGGCCGCGTATGAACTGCTGCTGGCCCAACGGCCGGAGCTCACGCCAGCGCCACCCTCCGGCATGCTCAGGCGCGATGGGCCACTCATGCCGGACATGCCGCGTACCATGCGCGCCGGCCCCTGGCCTTCCACCATGGGCGTGAAGCTGGCGGTGGACCAGGGCAAGCCCGTGCTCACGTTCGAGAAGAATCGCTTCTCTATGGCTGAGGCCGCGGCCTACTACGAGTACACGCGCGATCTGGTCGACGCTGCCGGCCACCCCTGACTCGCCCGCGGCGTGTTCTTCAGTTCACGGTTCGACGAGTGGCACGGAACGTGCGCGCGTTGCCCCTGGACGGAGGTCGGGCCTCAACGTCGCAGCGCGTCCATACTCGCGGGCGCCCGCCAGAGCTGTCCCCGTGCGCGGACCGCGCGGAAGACGACTCACAAGGAGTGTGCCGATGGTCGCCCGTGGTTCCGAGCAGGCCGGTCCAGACGGCTCCACGGAGCGAGCCGGCCGTTGCGAATGCAAAACCTACGTTCTGGTGGTGGAGGATGATCCCCAGATCCAGTTGCTGTTCGCCGCCCTCTTGGATGAGGTGGGCCTGTCCGCGAAGATCGCGGCAGATGGCGCTTGAGGCAATCGCGGCGGCGCGCTGCCCGCTCGCGTTGATCATCCTCGATCTGGGTCTGCCGAAGCTGGCCGGTGAGGCCTTCGCCCAGGAGGTCCGCCGTTTCCGGGGAGAGGACGTGCCCATTCTGGTGCCATCCGCGGCGCCGCCGGATGAGTTGGCGAGCACCGCGCGCCGCATCCAGGCACGGTCGTGGATACGCAAGCCCTTCGACATCGGCGACATGGAAGCACGCATTCGGGCGCTCGTCGTCTCTAGCTCCGCTTACGGCGCCAAACGTCAGCGCGAGCGCGCCCACTGGCCGAAATGTGGACAAAGGTCGCCCGCCGGTCGGCGCTGTTGGAGATGCGCTCTACCAGCCCGTCGCTCTCAAGCGAGTCGATCGGCCGGTCACGTGCGGCTTGCTGACTCCCAGCCACGCGCCGATATCGGTCGTGCGCACGTCGGCTTCGGCGCGGTTCAGAAAGGCCAGTACGTGGAGCCGCACCCGCGACAGCTCGGAGACGGCCAGCTGATCGTCCAGCACGGCGTTCAGCGTTCCAAACGCCCGTATGAGGGTTAGGTAGGCTTCCTGAATCAGGGTATCGGACCCAGGAAACTTCGCTGCGTCCACAGTAGCGATGCGGTGCGCCAACGTGTCCCGCTGGACATCTTCAATTGGCAGCGTAAGCGGTGAGGGACAGCGGACAGGAAACAAGGGCCAGCAGAATCCCGGTAGCTGCTCGGGACAGTTGATCCCGTGACTCTGTTCACGGTTCCCTCCACCCCCGTCCCTATCTACCTAAATTCCTGCCCGCACCCCTATTCCTAGCCCCTATCCTGCAGCGCCTGTTCGTATTCCGCGCGAATTTGATCGCCGCCGTTCTTGCGCCAGGAGCTGATGAGGCCGTCCAGTGAGCTCACCGGCGTGCGTCCATAGAGGATCTGGTTCACCCCATCGGTGAACGTGCGGTTCAAGGATGCGCCCTTGGAAGCGTAGGTGTTGGAGTAGAGGCCAACCACCGGGCTCTGGATGCCGATGTCCGCGGCCTTCACCTCAGAATCGTGGGCCACCTTAGCCGCCTCCGGGTGGTTCGCGTCGTACAGCACGGGAGTGTGCCGCACCAATCCTGCCCAGGGCACAAGCGCCGTTCGCCCCTTGGGCGTCACCACCGGGTTCCCCTTGCTGTCGAGCTTGTAGTCCTGGTCCTTAATGCCGTAGTTCACGAGGAGTTCCTCCTCGCTGCCGAAGGGGGCGGCAAGGTAGTTCAGGATGCCGAGCAGCTCTTTGATGCGGTCCGGGCTGCCCTGCTTCAGCGCTGTAAGGCCGACCGAGGGAGCACTCAGGAATTGCACGCCCTTTCCGCCGTCATGTCCGAAGGGGACGACCGGCCGCAGGTCGAACTGCGGATTCTGCGTGTAGGTCCCATCGTAGGCGCCGGGGAAGGCGAGGAACAGGTTGGGCCAGTAGGTGTACTTGCCGGCGTAGAAGTTGGAGGCCAGCGTGTTCACCGAGGCGCTGGGCGTATCCGGCCAGATAACGCCGGCGTCCCACAGGCCGCGGAGGTATGCGACTGCTTCCTTGTACTCCGCCGTCTCGATGTCCTTGGTCAGTTTGCCGCCGGACTCACGCCAGTCGTTCGGTGCCCGAAAGACCATCAGCGTCCACGTCAAGATGTTGCTGCCGATGGCCCAGTGCGTGCCCGGCTTGGTCAGGTCCTTGGCCACCTTCGTGAAATCATCGGTGTTCTTGAACGAACTGGCGCTGGCGCCCACGCTCGCTAACTCCTTCCCATTGCTGAGAAGGTCTCGACCAAGGCTGACGTCCGCTTGCGGCACGCAGTAGATTTTCTTGTTGAAAACGGTGGTTCGCCACGCCTCGGAAGGCAGCGCCGCCAAATTGGGGTAAGCCTTGACCGCGTCGCCGCTCAAAAACGGGGTCAGGTCCTCGCATTTGGATGCCAGGAACGCTGGCATTCCCTGGAACAAACTGCCCAGTACGGAGATGCACAGCATATCCGGCACGTCGCCGCCCGCCAGGATGGTGGCCAGGCGGGTCGGGTAATCGGCGTAGGCCACGTAGGTGTTCTTCATGGTGGCGTTGACCGCCTTGTTAACGGCCTGCCACGAGTCGTTCTGATCCATGGGCGTGGGCGGCGTGCCAGTGATGACGTAGAACATGCTGGTAACGTCCCCGCCCTTGCCGGGAGCTGCCGAGACGGACTTGACCAGGTTTTTGGGGAAGCTCAGGTACGCGGGCGGCACGCCGTTGGTGCTCCCGGGAAGATCGGGCCGCGGCCCATTGACCGGCGCATAGGTCGGCAGCTTGAGAGCGCCACCAGACGCGGCGGCCGAAGCCGGAGCGCTGCCGCTCGCCGCGCTGGCCGCGGCCGCGCTGCTGGCCGGCGCTGCCGGTGATGAGGCGGGCGCGGCAGCGGAGCCGCACGCCTCCAGCAGCAGTGGCAGCCCCATTGCGCTCGCTACCGCGCCGCCGAGTGAAAGGCGAACGAACCCTCGACGGGAGATCGGTTGCCCGCCACCGCGGGTCTCGTCAGGTTTGAACTTGCTCATCCAGGTTTGCCTCCTCCTCCTCCTCTTCTTTTGCGCCGCTCAAGCGGCGGTGCTGGTGAGCACGCGCTCCAGCCCGTACAGGGCGATGGCATTGTCGCGCAGGATCTTCCGGCGCTGCGCCAGAGTCAGATCGGCCATCTGCTCCTCGACGATCGCGCGGGAGTCCGGGAAGGTGCTGTCGGGATGCGGGTAATCGGACGCCCACAGGATGTGGTCCTCGTTGCAGAACTTCAGCTGCGCCAAGCCAGTGGGATCGTCCTGGAAGGTCACCCAAAAGTTGCGCTTCCAGATCTCGCTAGGGGGAAGGGTGACGTGGATGCCGCCGCGCTCGTCCCAGTACGCTTTGTTGTCCCACAACCGCTGGAAGCGGTAGTCCATGTCGTGCACCACCCACGGCAGCCAGCCAAGGCCGACCTCAGCCAGCATGATCCTTACCCTGGGATGGCGTTCCAGCACGCCTTCGGCGATAAGCCCATGGAACGAATCCAGGAAGGCGTTTATGAAGTTCTTGGTAACTGTGAACACGCCGGCCGGCCGCTCCTGCTGGAGGGTGCCAGGCGCGCGGATGGGCGAGAAGCCGCCAACATGGAAGGACACAATCATCCCGGTCTCCTCCGCCGCCGCCCAGAACGGGTCCCAGCTCTCGTGATAAATTGGGGTCTTGGCGGCGCCAATCAAGAAGTTCACCTGCCGCACCACGCCCCTTTTAGCCAGGCGGTGCATCTCCTTGATGGATGCCTCGAGGTCCGGCGCGGACAGAGCGGCCGCGCCGTGCAGCCGCGCCGCGTCATACGAGCAGAAGTCGGTGAGCCAGTCGTTGTAGGCCTCGTGGATGGCCACGCGCAGTTCCGGATCCTCGGCGGCGAAGCTCTGGATGGGACCGAACATCACCGTGGCTTCGATTCCGTCGCGCGTCATGTCACTCAGGCGCAGGCCGGGGATGGTTGGCCGCAGCACACCGGGCTCGTAGACGTTGCCCTTCTCTAACGCCGTCTTGAAATAGCGCGCCGGAGCAGGTCCCTTGGGCTTAGCCCCGGCCCAGCCGCCCCAGCGCTTTTCCTCGCACACCCAGACGGCGCCCCGGTCCGTCTCCTCGATGTGCGGCCCGCGGTCTCGGAGATGCCGTGGTAGGCGCTCCGTCCAGAGGTCTTTGGGCAGGTACTGCATGTCGATATGGTCGTCCACTGAGAACATCAGATAGTCCACTGGCTTCACCTCGGCGAGGAATTAGTTAGCTGGGTCACTGTGACGGGCGATTATTGCACCAATGGGTACCTAAACCCCATTCCTCCTCAGGCTGCGCCGCGCGAGGTTGGCATGTCGGCTGACCGGCTGCGCCGGCTGTCGGAGGTCATGCAGGCGCATGTCTGCTGATCAGCGACGAGCACTCGCCTGGTGCCGACGCGCCGGGAGATCCGCCAGGCTGTGCGGGACTGCGCCGAGCGGCTCGAAGCGCTGGGTGTGAAGGTGGCGCGGTCGAGCGCGCTGGTGCCTGACCTGGCCGAGGCCAGGGCGGGGTTGTTCGCGAATGCGGGGCGGCCTACGATGTGTGGGTGCTTTTTCGCCACAGCGCGGCACCAGCGCTACCGCCAGCACCGCCGGCACAGGACGAATCGGCCCGGCGGCAGGGGTCGGTGGAGGCGCTCAACCTGCTGGCGCGCGCCCTGCAGGACGCGGTCGCCCGGGTCCGCGGGGAGGTTGAGGCGGGCGGTACCGACAACTTTGTGGCCGGGCAGATGATGGCCTTTGGCGTCATTCTCAGTTGCATTGAACGCGAGCGGGAGATGCTGCTGCAGCAACTGGTTCGCGAAGCCGGGCTCTCGAACGCCTCGGACGCGCCGGGCTGGGCAGCCGAGATGAGCCTGCAGGATGCGCTGCCCGTGGCCAGCGAGGACCTCTTTCGGCTGGCGATGGATTTTCGGCAGATGCCCGCCGCCGCGGCCGAGGAGATGGAACTGCTGGTTGAGGGCCAGGCGGTTGCGCCTGAGACCGGGGCGCACGCCGGCGATGTGCCAGCCAGCGCATCGACCAGCGGCCTGCCGGAAGGCCCTCAGCGGCCCGAGGGTGAGCTGGCAAGGGCTGCCGAGGGCTGAGACTTCAGCTACGCTCCCTGGAGCCGCGTGGCTATCGCGCGGCCGGCGTTCCGATGCGTACTCCTCGTCTCTGCTCGTGGTGCTCGGTCGGGAGCGCACTGCTTGGACGCCGCTGCTGATGGGTGCCGGATCAGACATTGCCGGCGGCAGAGACGGCCCCGCTGCCGGGCCCCGATGGCTCTCAAGGACGTGCTCCGCGAACGCGAGACGCAGATTCTTGTGTCATACTGTCCAGGTGTTAAATACTTCGACTGTTAATGAAATAAAGGGCCGTGAAGCGCTGATCGAGCGCTTCATCGGCCTGCAGCCGCTGGTGTCGCGGCGCTTTGCCATGCGGCTCTCGCCGGAGCAGCGGCAGGAGCTGGGCAAGGCCACGGTGCACCAGATGGAGGCGCTGTCGCAGCTGTACCCGGAGGGGCGGACGATGAGCGAGCTGGCCCGCCTGCTGGGGGTAACCGATGCCAGCATCACCGCGCTGGCGGATCGGCTGACGAGCCAGGGCCTGGTGGAGCGCTGCCTGCAGCCGGGCGACCGGCGGGTAGTGCGGCTGGCGCTCACGGATCAGGCGCGCGCTTTTGTAGAAGTGCTGCGAACGGCCAAGCGCCAGGCGGCGCTGGAGGCGCTGAGCGCGCTGGACGATGAGCACATGGCGTGCCTGGTGGAGGCCTTTGAAGTGCTGGCGGCCGGCGCGGAGCCGGCTGGCAGCGGCGTGGTTGAGAATAGTGGGCGCGGCGCGCCAGTGGACGCGGCCCAGTGATCCGCGCGCAGAGCCCAATGGTCCCCCTGCAGGAGCCGGCTGGCCGGCTGAGCCAGCGGCGGGTGCTCATTATTTTCGGTGGCCTCATGCTGGGCATGCTGCTGGCCGCGTTGGACCAAACCATCGTAGCCACGGCGCTACCGGTTATCACCGGGCACCTGGGTGGCGTGGAGCAGCTGTCGCTGGTTGTGACAGCCTACCTCATCACGTCGACTGTAAGCACTCCGCTGTTCGGCAAAGTGAGCGACCTGTTCGGCCGCAAGCCGCTGTTCATTCTGGGCATTGTGGTGTTCCTCATCGGCTCGATTCTCTCCGGAACATCGCAGAACATGACGCAGCTGGTGCTCTTCCGAGGCTTGCAGGGGGTTGGTGGGGGCGGCCTCATGGCCATGGCCCAGGTGATCATCGGCGATGTGGTTTCGCCGCGCGAACGGGGCCGTTACCAGGGCTTTCTGGCATCGGTGTTTGCCCTGGCCACGGTGGTGGGGCCGCTGCTGGGTGGGGCCATCGTGGATAACTCCAGCTGGCGCTGGGTCTTCTACATCAACGTGCCTGTTGGCATCGTGGCGCTGGCTGTCGCCATTTTCGCGCTCGACCTGCCGCCGCTGCCGCGGATGCGCCGCTCGGTGGACTACATGGGCGCCGTGCTGCTGGGTGGTGGCATCACCGGTGTGCTGCTGGCGGTGACCTGGGGCGGCACGACCTATCCCTGGGCTTCACCCACCATCATCGGGCTGGGCGTTGGTGGCGCCGCCTTGCTTGTAGGCGCGGTGCTGCAGGAACGGCGGGCGGTGGAACCCATTTTGCCGCCGCGCCTCTTCCGCCTGCGCAACTTCAACCTCTCCGGCGGAGCCATGTTCCTGGTGGGCATGGGCATGCTGGGCGCCACGGTGTTCCTGCCGGAATACCTCCAGATCGTTCGCGGAGTGTCCGCTACAGAGTCCGGCCTGCTGATCGTGCCGATGATGGGCGGCATGCTCACCATGTCCATCACCTCCGGCGCGCTCATGAGCCGCTTCGGCCGGTACAAGATCTTCCCGGTCCTCGGTACGGCCACGGCCGGGCTCGGTATGTGGTTGCTGTCGCACCTCACCGCCAACACCGGCAATCTGGTGGAGTCGCTGTACATGGTGGTGCTGGGCCTGGGGGTGGGCATGGTGATGCCGGTGATGACGACCGTGGTGCACAACACCGTGGAGCATCGGGACCTGGGCGTGGGCACGGCCGCCATGTCGTTCTTCCGCTCTATGGGCGGCAGCTTCGGCGCGGCCATCTTTGGCGCCGTGCTCAGCAACCGCGTGGTGTCCGACATGGCGGCTCATCTGCCGCCTGGTGCGAGTGGCAGCTCCAGCGCACTGATGGTGGGCCCGCAGCAGATGCGAACCCTGCCGCCAGCTCTGCACCAGCTGGTGATTCAGGCGTTTGACCATGGCATTCACGATGTGTTCCTGTACGCCGTGCCATTCATGCTGCTGGCCTTCCTGGTGGTGCTCTTCCTCCGTGAAGTGCCCCTGCGGCAGCAGCTCACCAGTCAGGACGTGGTGCTGGGTGAGCGGACAGGCGCGAACGGCGCCGCGGCCGCTCATGCAGCCCACGGCAATGGCACCGCGCCAGTGGGCGCGAGTGCGGAAGCCGCGGTGGAGGCCGAGCTGAGCATTTTGCCGTAGCGCCGAGGACCCCGTACCTCGGGACGCGGCACAATCTGCACCATGGATGAGGTGGCGGATGCGCTGGCCCGGTTTCACCCGGCTGTGGCGGCCTGGTTCCGGGAAGCGTTCGGGCAGGCCAGCCCTGCACAAGCGCGGGGCTGGCCTTCGATTTCGCGGGCCGAGCACACGCTCATCCTGGCGCCCACAGGCTCCGGCAAGACGCTGGCGGCCTTTCTGTGGTGCATCAACCAGCTGCTGGTTGAGCCGGGGCCAGGCGTGCAGGTGCTGTATGTCTCGCCGCTCAAAGCGCTGAACTACGACATCCACAAGAACCTGGAGGTGCCGCTGGCCGGCATCGCGCAGGCGGGCCAGCGGCTAGGTTACGAGCTGCCTCGGATAACGACAGCCGTCCGCACCGGCGACACACCGTCGTCCGAACGCGCGGCCATGCTGCGCCATCCACCGCACCTGCTCATCACCACGCCGGAGTCGCTGTACCTGCTGCTCACCGCGCGGCGCGGGCGCGAGGCACTGCGGCACGTCCGCTACCTGATTCTGGATGAGATACATGCGCTGGCCGGCAGCAAGCGAGGCGTGCACCTGACGCTCTCCGTAGAACGGCTGGAGGCGCTCGCCCGAGGCTTGCCAGAGCCGGCCGACGAGCCCCACGCCAAGTCCACCGGTTATGGCGGCGCAGCCGCGGGCAAAGACGACCACCCCGGCACGGGCACGGCCGGAGGCTTCGTGCGCATCGGCCTCTCGGCCACGCAGCGTCCTCTGAGCGAGATTGCCGCGTTTCTGGGGGGCTCGGGGCGCGCGGTCACCGTCGTGGACGCCGGGGTACGCAAGGAGCTGGATCTAGCCGTCGTGTCGCCGGTGGAGGACTTCAAGGACCTGCCGGAGCAATCCTCCTGGACTGGTATGTATCAGAAACTGCTGGAGTACGTGGCCAGCAGCGCCGGAGCCGTGCTCATTTTCGTCAACAACCGCGGCGTGGCGGAGCGAGTAACGGCGCACCTCAACGACCTGGCCGGCGAGGAGGTGGCGCGCCCGCACCACGGCAGCCTCTCCAAGGAGCAGCGGCGCGACACAGAGGCGGCGCTCAAGGCGGGCCGCGTGAAGGCCATTGTGGCTACGTCGAGCCTGGAGCTGGGCATCGACATGGGCAGCATCGCCCTGGTGCTGCAGGTGGGATCGCCCAAATCCACGGCACATGGCCTGCAGCGGATTGGGCGTGCCGGCCACAGCTTGAACGAGGTCTCGGCGGGCCGCATCCTGCCCTCCTTTCGGTCCGATCTGCTGGAAGCGGCGGTGCTGGCGCGCGAGATGCACCGGGCCAACGTGGAGGAGACCGCTGTCCCTCGCAACTGCCTGGACGTGCTGGCGCAGCAGGTGTGCGCCATGGCGGCGCTGGATGAGTGGCCGGTGCCTCAACTGCTGGCGACCGTTCGCCAGGCATACCCTTACGCCGAGCTCACCCGCGGCGCGCTGGAGGGCGTGCTGGAAATGCTCTCCGGCCGCTACCCGTCCACGGAGTTTCGCGACCTGCGGCCCCGCATCGCCTGGGATCGCGTGCGCGATACCGTGCACGGGCGCGATGGCACGCGGCTGCTGGCCACCGTGAACGGTGGCACCATTCCCGACCGCGGCTACTTTGGGGTGTACCTGGCGGAGAGTGGCACCAAGCTGGGTGAGCTGGACGAGGAGATGGTGTTCGAGTCGCGGGTGGGCGACGTGTTCATCCTCGGCAACAGCAACTGGCGGGTGCAGGCCATTGGCCACGACCGAGTGCTGGTGTCTCCGGCGCCGCCCGGGCCGGCGCGCCTGCCCTTCTGGCATGGCGATGGCCCAGGCCGGCCGTACGAAGTGGGTCGCCTGGTGGCAGAGTTCCAGCGCGATATCGAGCCTCGGCTGGCGGACCCCACGCTGCCCGCCTGGCTGGCCGCGGAGTATGACCTTGATGGCGCGGCGGCCCGCAACCTCATCGCCTTTCTGGCGGAGCAGCGAGCCGCCGCGGGCTGGTTGGCGGCGCCGAACCGCATCCCCATCGAGCGCTTCAGCGATGAGCTGGGCCAGCCTCGCGTGGTGATCCACTCGCCCTATGGACGGCGGGTGAACGGCGCCTGGGCGCTGGCGTTGGCCGCCGCCGTTCGCGGCCGCACTGGGATCGACGTGGAGCACATCTGCACGGACGATGGCATTGCCCTGCGCTTCCCGGAGGGCGCGGTCGCGCCAGAGGATGTGGTGCGTGGCGTGACCTCAGCCGGGCTGGAGGATCTGCTCGTCGAAGAGCTGAGCCGGTCGGCCATGTTCGGCTCGGTTTTTCGCGAGAACGCCACGCGCGCGCTGCTCATGCCGCGGCAGTCGCCCCAGCGCCGCACGCCGCTATGGCTGCAGCGCATCAAGGCGGCGGATCTGCTCCAGGTGGCGCGCAAATACGCATCCTTCCCGGTGGTGATCGAAACCTACCGAGAGTGCCTGCGCGACCTGCTGGACGTGGAGCACCTGCGTGGCCTGCTGCGGCAGATCGAGCTGGGCGCGGTAGAGCTGGTGGAAATCCGCACGGCGGCGCCCTCGCCTTTCGCGGCGGATCTGCTGTTCAGTTTCATCGCCGCCTTCATGTACGCGTCGGATGCACCGCGTGCGGAACGCGCAGGGGCCATGCTCAGCCTCAACCGCGACTTGCTGAGCGAAGTGATCGATGCCAAGAGCCTGCGAGAGCTCATTGAGCCGGCGGCCATTCGGGACATGGACGGGCGGCTGCAGCGAACGCTGCCCGGCTGGAAGGCAGAGTCAGCCGACGAGCTGATGGAGGTTTTGCTGCGGCTGGTGGACCTGAGCCTGGCCGAGGTGGAGGAGCGCTGCGAGACGAATGGCACCGCGCTGCTGCGCGAGCTGCGGGAGGGCGGGCAGGTGGTGCCTATCGTGCCGGGCCAGCGAGCCGGCGCTGAGCGTTTCACTCCGGCCGAATATGCCAGTTGGTGCGCCCTGGCGCTGAGTGGTGAAGCTGGTGACGGGCAAATGGCTGCCCGCCTGAAGCTGATGGAGCACTACGCCGCGGCGCATGGGCCCTTCTTCGCCGCGAAGCCGCGGGCGCGCTATGGGTTCGATCCCCAGCCACAGTTGGAGGCCCTGCTGGCGGACGGCCGGTTGACGCGCGGCGGGTTCACGCCGGGTGAAACGGGCGAGGAGTGGTGTTTGGTGGAGCACCTGCGCCAGCTCCACCGCCGCAGCCTCTCCATCCTGCGCGAGCAGATCGAGCCCCGTGAGCCGGAGCAGTTTGCCGCGTTCCTGCTGGAGTGGCAACACCTCGCTGGGGCAGCTAAGCCGGCCGGGTTGCCGGGGCTGCGGCAGGTGCTGGAGCAGCTGCAGGGCCTGCCAGTAGCCATGGAGTTGTGGGAGCCGGAGGTGCTGCACCGCCGGCTGGAGGGCTATCAGCCCGGGTGGTTGGACCAGCTGTGCGCTTCGGGCGAAGTCGTATGGCTGGGCAGCACCACACCCGGCGGTGGCAAGGGACGCATCGCCTTGTACTTTCGAGAAGATATGGCCGCCCTGGGCCCTCCGGTGGAGGCTGGCAGCATACACGTGGTTGCCGCTGCTGCCGCCGCGCGGGAGCCAGGCCCAGGCGCTTACGAACTGGATGGCCCCCCGGATGAGCCGCTGGGGCCGCCGCTCGGGAAGCTCAGCCCCGCGGCGCGCGCCGTGCGGCAGTGGCTGCGGGCGCAGGGCGCATCGTTCCTCCAGGATGTGGCGCTGGGGTGTGCGCTCAGCATGGCGAAGGCCTACAACGCGCTGTGGGAGCTGGTGTGGGCGGGCCAGGCCACGAACGATACCTTCGATCCCGTACGCTCGCCGCGCCGGCCCATGGCCGAGCCGGCCGCGCCTGCTCTCAGCCCACGCAGCCGCTGGACCTACCGCCGCGATGCTCGGGCCAAGCCCCGCCTGCCGCTGGCGCAGGGGCGCTGGTCGCTGCCCGCCGAGCCGCCGGCAGCATCGCCGGAGGACCAGGCGGAGGCCTGGGCGCGGCAGCTGCTGCAGCGCTACGGCATTGTGGCGCGCGAGATGGCGCTGGCAGAGGGGAGGCCCTGGCCGGCGCTCTACCAGGTGCTCAAGCGGCGCGAGGCCCTGGGGCATGTGCGCCGCGGCTATTTCGTGAAGGGCCTCAGCGGAGCGCAGTTTGCCTTGCCAGCCGCGGTAGAGCAGCTCCGCCAGCCGCGAGAACTGCGCGTGCTGGTAAACGCGACCGATCCCGCCCAGCCGTACGGCAGCGTGCTCCGCTTCCCGGGAGAACGGCGCGTGATTCGCCTGGCGGGTAACTGGGTGGCGCTGCTGAACGGTTGCCCGGTGCTGGCCGTGGAGGGCCAGGGCCGCGACCTCGCCCCTCTCAACGAGCAGGCGTTGCAGGCGCTGCCCCTCCTACCCACGCTGCTTGGCGCCCCGGCCAGCGTGCGCCGCATCAAGCGGCTGGAGGTGGAAAGCTGGGATGGGCAGCCGGTGGCTGGCTCGCCCGCGCAAGCCCCACTGGCAGCCGCGGGCTTCGAGAGCGATCCCCGGCGCATGGTGCTGCGCCCCCTACGCCTGTAGCGGCTGCCACTTCTTGCTGGACGGGTATCTGTCCGGTGCGCTTTGACCCGCGGCAGTGCTGCTCAAAGAAATCCTTGGGATGCGATGCTACGGCTGCGCAGCATGTCGTGCGTGCCAACTCGCCGGAGGACATAGGTGTCGCCCGCGATCTGAGAGCATAGGGTCATGTATCTGGTGTTCGTAGCGGAGTCGGGGGATGGCGGGCTGAACACGGCTAACCCCGAGTTTCCGGTGTACTGCCAGGCAGCCGTGGTGGTGCTGGATCGCGAGTACTCTACCCGCATGAACCGGCAACTGCGCCAGTTCAAGCGCAGCGCCCTGGGCAGTGATGAGGCGCGGCTGAACGCGCGCGACATTGCCAAGCAGCGGGGACCGTTCGCGCTGCTCACCGTGCGTGAGCAACGGCGGCGCTTCGGCCAGCAGCTCAGCGACCTGCTGGCCGGCTTCCCATTGATCCTTATCGCCGCCTGCCTCAACAAGCAGATGCACCAGCGTGAATATGGCTCCTTCAGCCGAGCCGCCTGCACCTTCACGTTGCCGTTCGTGCAGGAGCGGCTGGTGTACCTGCTGGCGTCGCGACACGATGGCGCCACGGTGGTGGCGCACGCGCACGGGCGGCGGGAGGACGCGGAGTTTCGGGCCGTGTGGGATGACCAGCTGACGCACGGTTCGTACTACCATTCGCCCAGCGAGTTCTCGAGCCGGCTCAGCAAACTGGACCTTCGCTCCGCCCGAGATAACCTCAGCGGCCTGCAACTGGCGGGCCTGGCCGCCAACGCCTGCGCGCGCTTTGTTCTGGAGCCCGAACAGCCGAACGCGGTGTTCGCAGCACTCTCAGCCAAGCTGTACCAGGGCACTTTCTCCGAGCCGGACCGTTTCGGGCTGAAGGTCATTCCGTAGAAGGCTGGCCGGAAACATGCCGCGGCCGGTGAGGCTGCGCAGGAGGGTCGGTCCAGTGTGAGGTGGCTTCCCCGAGGGGCCGGTCGCGGGTCGCTTAAGCCTTTGCGGCCAAACTTTCAGCGCGCTGCACACACAGGAAAGAGGCCGGCGCGAGGCCGGCCTCCCGATCGAGAGCCCCCGATCCACCACCAGTATGCCGCCTGCAGGTCCGCGGCCACGTTTCTTGGGCACAGGTAGACTGGCGTATGCGCTTCGGAATCATTCTGCCCAATTACCTGCCCCAGGCGAGCGTGGACGGCATGCGCCGCGTGGCCATCCTGGCCGAGGAGCTTGGCTACGACTCGGTGTGGACCACCGATCACGTCATGCTGCCCAGGGGCACACCCGCGCCCTACGAATCCGTTTACGAAGCGCTGAGTGTGCTCACCTGGCTGGCTGGGGTAACGCACCGGGTGAAACTGGGAGTATCCGTGCTGGTGATGACGCAGCGCAACGCCGTGCTGGTCGCCAAAGAAGTGGCCACGATGGATGCGCTCTCGGAGGGGCGCATGATCCTCGGTCTGGGCGCTGGCTGGTCCACAGACGAGTTCGGCTTCCTCAACGCGGACTTTCACCATCGCGGGGCCGTGCTCAACGAGGGCATAGCGGTGCTCCGTTCGCTGTGGTCCACCCCCAGCGCGCCGTACCACGGACGCTTCTTCAATCTGGAGGGGCACGCCTTTGCGCCTCCGCCCGCGCAGGCCGGTGGGCCGCCCATCTGGATCGGCGGCATGTCGCCGGCCGCGCTGCGGCGGGCGGCCACGCTGGGCGATGCCTGGCACGGCAATCGCCGGTCAGACGAGGAGCTGCGCACAGCCATCGCGGCGATCCGCTCCATGCAAGGCGCCCGCGAGGTGGAGATCACCCTTCGCGGCGGACCGCTGCCGCCAAACTCCGCCAGCATGTCCGAGGCGGAGCTGATCGACTATTTTCGGAGCGAGTTGCGCAGCGTAGCGGAGCTGGGCTGCACCTATTACCTGCTGGGCTTGTGGCAAGGCGACATCGACCGCCAGGTGGCGCTGATGAAGCTGATTGCTCGCCATCTCAGCCCTGAGTTCGCCACCCTCGTGTGATTCGCCGCCGCGAAGGGTTCCGCGGCCGGCTCGATCTGCCCCTCGCTGCCGGCGCACTCCGCTCAGCCCCAAAGCGCCTTTTACGCCCGCCATGACTCGCCGGCAAAACGCTGCTGAGCAGCGCGGCATTCCGACGGCCGGCCGGGGCAGTATGATGCCGCCAGACGTTAACAAGGAGGAACCAGCATGGCCGAAGGTGCGTTCAAATCGATGGTTGATGTGTCGAAGCCGCTCGTTTCGCTTTCGGCGGACCATCGTTCCGAAATCGAGCGGCTGCTGAGCCGGATCGAAGCCGACGAGGCCTCGGAGCTGGCCGGCCTGGGCACGTATCGTCGGGCCGCCGAAGACACGTCGGACGAGGGCGTGCGGTTCCTAATGGGCTTGATCCTGGAGGATGAGGAGCGGCATCATCGCCTGCTGCAGGCGATGGCCGAGGACCTGCGCAAGTCGCTGGAATGGACCCGCGCCGGCAATCCCCTGCCGGACATCGCTCCGAAGCCGTCGGCGGTTGCTGTGCTGACCGCCCAGGCCGAGCGCTTCATTGAGCTGGAGCAGCAGAACCTGCACGATCTGCGGGACCTCCAGAAGTCCGTGCACGACCTGGAGAGCGGCCTGCTGGATCTCATTCTGGTCACCATGGAGGATGACACCAAGAAGCACATCCAGATACTGGAGTTCATTAAGAAGCGCCTGTCTGCTTCCAAGAGGTCGTAGCTCTCGCGGCCACGGCCGCGCCTCGCGGCATGCCACGGCAAGCCGGCTTGTCGTGCGAGTTAATCTGATATATATTGATATCATATTAACTCAGGAGGGCGAGGCGATGAGTGTGGCACAGTCATCCACTGCACGCGGCGGGGCGGCCCAGGGTGGCAAGGTGGACATCGAGCAACGCAGAGCAGTGGCGGTCAGTGGCTGGTTCGGCGTAGTGGTGCTGGCGGCGTGCGCTGAGGGCGTGAGG
The DNA here is from genome assembly GCA_050695655.1 of Chloroflexota bacterium. Taxonomy (GTDB): domain Bacteria; phylum Chloroflexota; class JAJPGV01; order JAJPGV01; family JAJPGV01; genus DATKQD01. Next base: position 38,247 of record JBOGTU010000126.1, read on the forward strand.
CTGGCCATTCGGCACGACCAGGGGATGTTGTGGTTGCCGATCGTGGTGTTCGGTGTGGTGGCTGCGTCTCTGGTGATCGTGTCACCCGGGCAAACCTCGGTGGTGCAGTTCTTTGGCCGGTACATCGGCACAGTGAGCCGGCCAGGGTTCTGGTGGGTGGTGTCGCTCACCACGCGGCGCGGGCTGAGCGTGCGTGTGCGCAATTTCGAAACGAACCACCTGAAGGTGAACGATGCCGAGGGCAACCCCGTGGAGATCGCCGCCATCGTGGTGTGGCAGGTGGCGGACACGGCTAAAGCGACGTATGCCGTGGACGACTACCTGAACTTCGTGTCGATGCAGGCCGAGTCCGCGCTGCGCCACGTGGCGACCAGTCACCCCTACGACGACCACGGCGAGGCCGGCACCTCCCTGCGTGGGTCGACCGATACTGTCGCGGCCGAGCTGGCCCACGAGGTCCGCGATCGCGTGGCCATGGCCGGCGTCGAAGTGCTTGAGGTTCGGATCTCGCACCTGGCCTACGCGCCGGAGATCGCGCAGGCCATGCTGCGCCGCCAGCAGGCAAACGCCGTGGTCGCGGCTCGCTCCCGCATCGTGGAGGGCGCGGTCGGCATGGTGGAGCTGGCCCTTAACCGCTTGGCGCGGGGTGGCGTGGTGACGCTGGACGAGGAGCGCACCGCCAGCATGGTGAGCAATCTCATGGTGGTGCTGTGTGGCGATCAACCGCCATCGCCTGTGGTGAACGCGGGCTCGCTGTCTACGTGAGCGAGCGCCGGCAGGTTCTGCTGCGGCTCGATCCAGCCATCCATGGCGCGCTGACCCGCTGGGCGAACGACCAGTTCCGCAG
>JBOGTU010000127.1:0-17727 GCA_050695655.1 Chloroflexota bacterium
GAATACGACGAGCAGATCGAGTCCATCCACGCCATGCACCCGGATCACATCTTCGAGCGCGTGGCCGTGCAGGACATCCAACACGCGGCCGATGTGCTGCGGCCCGTGTACGAGCGCACCAACCGGCACGATGGCTTCATCTCCATGGAGGTGTCGCCCACGCTCGCCAACGACTCGAAGGGCAGCATCGCCGAGGCTCGAAGGCTGCATAAGGAAATCGACCGGCCCAACGTGATGATCAAAATTCCCGCCACGCCGGCCGGCATTCCCGCCATTGAGGAGTTGATCAGTGAGGGCGTGAACGTGAACGTCACGCTGATCTTCGCTATCGACGCCTACCAGCAGGTGATTGAGGCTTACCTCAAGGGGCTGGAACGCCGCAAGGGCGACCTGAGCTCCATCGCGTCCGTAGCGAGCTTCTTCGTCAGCCGAGTGGACAGCAATGTGGATAAGCGGCTGGAGCAGCTCATGAAGGACAAACCGGAGGTGAGCGCTCAAGCCAAGCCGTTGCTGGGCAAGGCCGCCATCGCCAACGCGCGGCTGGCGTACCAGGCATTCCTCAGCCACTTCAAGTCCGGCCCCAACGTCGGGCGCTTTCAAGCGCTGGCGGCGCGCGGCGCGCAGTTGCAGCGGCCACTGTGGGCCAGCACTGGCACCAAGAATCCCGCTTACAGCGACGTGCTGTATGTGGAGGAGCTCATCGGGCCGGACACAGTGAACACCATGCCGCCGGCCACCGTCGACGCCTTCAAGGATCATGGCCACGTCAAACGCACCGTGGATTCGGGTGCCGACGCGGCGGCCGATACCATCCGCCAGCTGGCCGCCGTTGGGGTGGACATGCGCGAGGTGACCGACCAGTTGCTGGATCAAGGGGTGCGCCTGTTCGCGGATGCGTTCTCCACGCTGATCGCCGCCATCGACCTCAAGCGTAAGCGGCTCAAGAGCCTGGCGCTGGACGAGAAGGCGCACTGAGCATGGAGCTGGCCATCGTCGGTCTGGGGCGCATGGGCGCCAACATGGCGATTCGGTTGGTGCGCGGGGGTCATACGGTGCGCGCCTTCAACCGCACCACCAGCGTGGCGGTGAAACTGGCGACAGACAACCCACCCATCATCGCGGCGGCCAGCCTGAGCGAAGCGATCGCGGCGCTTCCCAAACCGCGCATCGTGTGGCTCATGGTGCCGGCCGGTCAGGCCACGGAAGACCAGCTGGACGCCGTGCTGCCGCTATTGGAACAGGGCGACATCGTGGTGGACGGCGGCAACTCCAAATGGCGCGACGATGCGCCGCGCGCTGCCAAGTGCGCCACGCATGGCGTGCAGTTCATGGACTGCGGTACCAGCGGCGGTGTGTGGGGGCTGCGGATCGGGTATTCGCTGATGATCGGTGGCGACCGCGCATTCTACGAACGCCTCGAACCCATCTGGAAGACGCTGGCCCCCGAGGATGGCTACCTGTATTGCGGGCCCAACGGCGCCGGCCACTTCGTGAAAATGGTTCACAACGGCATCGAATACGGCATGCTGCAGGCCTACGCCGAAGGCTACGAGATCCTCAAGGCCTCCGCGTTCGATCTGGACCTGCACGCGATTGCGGGCGTGTGGAACCACGGCAGCGTGGTGCGGTCCTGGATCAATGAGCTGGCGGAGGACGCGTTCTCGAAGAATCCCAACCTCGAGGGCATCAAAGGCTGGGTGGCGGACTCGGGCGAAGGTCGCTGGACGGTGGAAGCGGCCATCGATACCGATGTCCCCGCGCCCGTGCTCACCCTTTCGCTGCTGGAGCGCTTCCGGTCCCGGCAGGACGAGTCCTTTGCCGCCAAAGTCATTGCCATTATCCGCAATGAGTTTGGCGGACACGAAGTGAAAGCGGAGTAGGCAAGAACGCGATGGCTGAGTCTGGCACCACGGTCCTGGAGAACCCACTCCAAGAGGAGCGCCGCGGCGAGCGGATGCCCGACCCCTGCAACATGATCATCTTTGGCGCGAGCGGGGATCTCACGCACCGCAAGCTCTTCCCCGCCCTGTACAACCTGGCCCTGGAGCACCTGCTGCCGCCGGAATTCACGGTCATCGGCTTTGCTCGGCGCCCCTACGAGCAGCAGGAGTTTCGCGATGACGTGAAAGCTTCCATCAACCAGTTCTCTCGCCGCAAGCCGGTGCAGGAGGACGTGTGGGAGCACTTCCAACAGGGCATCTTCTACGTGCCTGGCACGTTCGAGGACCCAGAAGCGTACAAGCGACTGGAAGCCATCATGCAGCGCAACGATAAGGAGCGCGGCACCGCGGGCAACCGGCTGTACTACCTCTCCACTCCGCCGCACGCCTACGCGGACATTGTGCGCAATCTCAAGATCCTGGAGCACCCCCAGGACAACGGCAGCGACGGCCAACCAAAGGGCTGGTCCAAGATCATCGTGGAGAAGCCCTTTGGGCACGACCTGTCCAGCGCACGAGAGTTGAACGACCTGGTGCACGAGACCTTTCGCGAGGACCAGGTGTTCCGCATCGACCACTACCTGGGCAAAGAGACCGTTCAGAACATCTTGGTCTTCCGCTTTGCCAATGGCATTTTTGAGCCGGTGTGGAACCGTGACCACGTGGACCACGTGCAGATCACCGTGGCCGAGAGCGTAGGGGTGGAGGGGCGCGCCGGCTATTACGAAGAGGCTGGCACCATCCGTGACATGGTGTCCAACCACATGCTGCAACTGCTGGCCCTCACCGCTATGGAGCCACCGGCCGCCTTCGACGCGCAAGCCGTGCGCGACGAAAAGACCAAGGTGCTTCGGGCCATCCACCCCTGGCAGCACCGCGACGAGCGCGAATTCACTCTGCGAGGCCAGTACGGCCCTGGTTGGGTGGAGGGCAACCACATGCCGGGGTACCGCGAGGAGCGCAACGTGGCGCCGCACTCCCTCACGGATACCTTTGTGGCGCTCAAGCTGTACATCGACAACTGGCGCTGGGCGGGCGTGCCCTTCTACCTGCGCACCGGCAAGGCCTTGCCCAAGCGGGTGACCGAGGTGGCCGTGCAGTTCAAGCGCGCGCCCTTCTCCATGTTCCGCCAAACGGCCACGGCAGCTATCGAGCCCAACGTGCTGGCCATGCGGATTCAGCCGGACGAAGGCATGGTGCTCAAGTTCGGAGCCAAGGTGCCTGGTCCGGACATCGCCATCCGCTCCGTCAACATGGACTTTCTTTATGGCGCGTCCTTCGACGTGCAGGTGGCCGATGCCTACGAACGTCTCATCCTGGACTGCATGCTGGGCGAATCCACGCTGTTCACCCGTGAGGATGAGGTGCAGGCGCAGTGGACCCTGGTGGATTCGATCATCGATTCCTGGAAGCAGCAGCCGGAGCCCAAATTTCCCAATTACGCCGCCGGCACCTGGGGGCCGGAGATTGCCAACCGCTTCATCGAGCGCGACGGTCGCTCGTGGCGAAAGCTGTAGCGGCCGTGCCCGCGAATGTGAACGCCGAAGAGGCCGTTTGGGAAGGCAACGGCGTCAAAGTAAGCGCCATCGAAGCCCAGTTGCAGCGGCTGTGGAACGCACCTGATGGCGCCTGGAGCGGCGAGGGCCGCCGGCCGGACATCCGTACCAGCGTGCTGAATCTGGTCATCTACGCGCGGGATGATGACGTGGCGCGGGAGTTGAGCGACGACATCGACAAGCTGGCTGGCGGGCATCCCTCACGAACCATCATGCTCAGCCCCGGACGCCCCCATGGTGAGGACCTGGTAGATGCGCACGTGGCCATCATCACGCGCGGCGCGTATGCGGAATACAAGCAGGTTTGTGCCGAGCAGATCGTGCTCAAAGTGCACGGCCAGGCCGCGCACCACATCGACAGCGTCGTGCTGCCGCTACTGGCGCCGGATTTGCCGGTTTTCGTATGGTGGCCGGGCGAAACGCCCTTTCGCCAGCACGCTTTCGTGCAGTTGCGCGATGCTGCCAACCGCTTCATCGTGGACTCGGGTGACTTCGAGCAGGACGAGATGGAACTCGTGGAGATGGCCCAGGCAGTGCGCCTGGCGCAGGATCACTGCGCCTTCACGGATTTCAACTGGGCGCGGCTGGCACCGTGGCGCGAGGCTATCGCCGCGTTCTTCAACCCGCCGGAGTTGCGCCCTCAGCTCGACGCCATCACCCACGTGCAGTTAGAGTGCGATCCTGCGCATGGCGGCCTCAGCAAGCCGCAGGCTCTGCTGCTGGCTGGCTGGCTGGCGGCGCGCCTGGGCTGGAGGCCCACGGACCGCACCCTCCAACCGAACAAGCTGCGCTTCAGCACAACCGGCCCCAAGCACGCCGTCACCCTGGAGTTGGTGTTCCATGAGGCGGGCGCGAAGGCCCACGATGTGCCACTCGCCAAGCTGAACGGCCCCGGCGCTACGTTCGCCTTGCACCGCGACCGGCGGCGCGGACCTGTCAGCGCGACCACCCACGTGAACGGCCAGCAGGTCATGTCCCGCCGGGTGGACATCGCCGAACCGGACACAGTGCAGCTGCTCTTTGGTGAGCTGGAGACATTTCATCACATCGTGCGCTTCGAGGAAGCGCTGGAGCGCGCCGCCGCGCTGCTGGACCCCAGCCACCAGCGCGCGCGCCGCTCGTTCGTGGAGTGACCATGCCCCAGCCGGATATTCGGGTGCTTGCGTCTCCACAGGAGATCTTCGCGGCCGCGGCTGACCTCTTCGTTCAGCACGTGCACAGGAACGTCGCGCTCTCTGGTGGGTCCACACCCAAGGGATTGTTCGGCCTCCTGGCTCAGCCACCCTATCGCCAGCGAGTAGACTGGCCGAGCATCACCTTCTACTGGGGCGATGAACGCTGTGTGCCGCCGGACGATCCCGACAGCAATTACCGCATGGCCAACGAGGCCCTGCTGAGCCACATCCCAACGGGCACGGTGCACCGCATTCGCGGTGAGGACGACCCTCACCAGGCGGCCGAGGCGTACGAGCGGCTCCTGCCGACCGGCCCGCTGGACCTGTTGCTGTTGGGCATGGGGCCGGATGGGCATACCGCGTCGCTCTTTCCCCACACCGCCGCACTCAAAGAACGCGGGCGGCGCGTAACGGAGAACTATGTCGACAAGCTGGCAACGTGGCGCGTGTCGCTCACGGCGCCCGAGCTTCAGCGTGCGCACCAGGTGCTGTTCCTCGTCGCCGGCGCGGATAAGGCGGCAGCCCTCAAGCAGGTGCTTCAGGGCCCTGACAACACGGAGGAATATCCGTCGCAGCTTCTGCGCGAGGCTGCCGGAGGAGTCACCTGGCTGATCGACGCGGCGGCGGCCGCTCAGCTCAGCTGAAGGGACAGCAGGTCGGGCCGCCCGCTCAGTTCGCGCGCACCATGGCGCCATCTACCAGGATCGTTTGACCGGAGATGTAGCTGGCCCGTCCAGAGGCGAGGAACGCCACCAGGTCGCCCAACTCGTCCGGCCGGCCATAGCGGCCGAGGGGGATGTCGCGGTACTTGCGCTGGCGCATCTCCTCCTGGCTGATGCCGGCGTTCGCCGCATCGGCTGCGTCCAACTGGTCGATCCGCTCTGTCCAGATCCGCCCGGGCGCCACGTTGTTCACCAGGATGCCATCCTCGCCCAGCTCGAAGGAGAGTGTTTTGGCGAAGTTGATGATCGCCGCGCGGATGGCGTTAGAAAGCACGAGCCGCGGTAGAGGCATGCGCACACCCGATGAGGTGATGTTGATGATGCGTCCCCCGCCGGCCCGCCGCAGGTGCGGCACGGCCGCGCGGGAAAGGCGCACGCAGCTCATGAGGTTCGTGTAAAAGGCCGCCTCCCACTGCTCGTCCGTCATGCCCACGCCCTGGCCGGTGGGCGGCCCGCCAGCGTTGTTCACCAGTACGTCGAGCCGGCCGAGCTGCCGCGTGGTGTCGGTAACCACGCTTTCGCATGCACCCGCCTGCGACACATCCGCCACAAGCGGCAGCACGGTGGCGCCGGTGCGTTGGCGGATATCGGCGGCGGCGGCCGAAATGGCCGCGTCGTCGCGGCTGCAGATGGCCACCGCTGCCCCTTCACGCGCCAGCGCCAGCGCACACGCTTTGCCCAACCCGCGCGAGGCCGCCGCGACGAGTGCCACCTTGCCGGCCAGCTCTAAGTCCATGCCGTGTGCATTTACTCCTGTTGGCAGCCTGGTGCCTGCCTATAATTTGCGCGGTGGATGTTGCCACATTTCTCCGCCAGCAGCGCGAAGCCAACGATTCTGAGCTGCGCAACGCGGGCACTGCGCCGGACATTGCCAGCCGGGCGCTGCGCGTGCCGTTTGAAGCCCGCGCGCACATCCTGGCGTGGCTGGTTGAGAACCGGCTGGGCGACACCGGGGCCCTGGTGAGCACGCTTCAAGCGGTGGTCGACCAGCGCGAGGCCATACCCAATGTGGCGGCCAAAATCGCCGCGAACGAGGCCGGCTACCTGTTGCGCCGCTGGCGCTGGTTCAACCCCGCCGCCTGAGCTCATTCCCAACCACCGGAGCCTCGCAAGACCATTCAAAGCAAGCAGCGCTAGCCCTCTCACGACTGAGAGAGGCGAAGGCGAGGGCCGTGACCCTCTATCGAATCGGCAAATCTCTGCATCCGCCACGTCACTGTTGGCCGTTGGGAACGCCCTCGCCCTGTGCCCTCCCAGTCGGGAGAGGAAGACGATTGGCTCTCTGCCCACGACTCCTGAGCCGCGGGTACCGAGCTCTTGGATAGAGCCACAGCCGCCCGAAGCCGCGCGGCGGCCACGGCATGCTTCCCAACAACTCCTAACCGGCATTACGGCGGAAGCGAGAAAGAAACGGCAGGCTGGCGCCGGGGCGCTCGGCAAAGTACTTGGTCACAAAGGCAATCAGCTCATCGTGCGCCGCGGCGAACTGAATCTGCACCTCAACGCGGCGACCACTGCCCGGTGTGAGCGCGGCCACCACACCATCGGCCAGCGTGAGCTGCTCCACAAAGCGCGGCGCAATCAGCGAAAAGCGCACTCGTGTTTCCGGTGACACGTCAAAGTTGTCGACACTGCACTGCACTGCCGCGCGGCCGGCATAGCTGCTCTTGCCCAGGAATTGCGAGCCTGCGCGCGGCCCCTCCAACACCTCGATCTTCACATTCGCCGCCACCGGCTGCAGAGGATCAATTGCTGCTTCCTGTGCCTGGCGATAGTAGGCCAGCAGCACCTCGCGTGGTGCCGTGTCCTCCCACTCCAAGCGGATTTCCAGGAGCTGGCGTGCGTTGCCCTGTTCGTCCGTATCGGGGCGCTGGCCTGCCAGCCGCACGGGCATCGCCAGCGGCTGGGCCACCCCCGGCAGCGGCAGCGTGAGGCGGTGCCCACCCTCCGCGGCGATCGCATCCGGCGTGGTGACCGCGCCCAACGCCAGGTCCGGCGTGAGCGCCACAATGCGCACCTCCATGGCAAGGCCCACACCGGCCAGTTGCAGCCGCGCCGGTAGATCCACCAGCGCATACTCGAACCCCGCGCCAGCGTCCACCGCTGCACTCGCGGTGCGTTCGGCCGCACTGTCACCGAGCACGCTCAAGGCAGCCTCCGCCGGTGGCGCCGCGCCTTCGGCCACTGCGCCAACCATGGAGCGAAACACATCAGTGGCGTCCACCGTCGGTGTTGTCGCGGTCACCTCTGCCTCAGCCGGCGCAGCCTCAACGCCAGCCCGCTGCCCACTGCCGGCATCCTGCTCAGGGGCAGCTGGTCGCAAACCGGCGGCGCCTGCGCGACTGGCGGCCGCGCCCGCCGGCTCCCCGATGCCAGTTTGCGCTGGAGCAGGCACCGCCGCGGTGCCCGTATCGGCTGCCGCGGTGTCAGCACTCGGCGCATCCTGGCCAAAAGCAGACGGGCTCGTCGCCGGCACGGGTGGCGCCGTCCCAATAGAAGTCGCTGGGGATGCTCCGTGAAACCCCTCCGCGCCGTGACCCAGCGGCACGCGCGCCGGGCCAGCCGTGCCGGCGACCTTTGGCGCACCTGGTTCCGAGGTAGCGGGGCGCCCCAACGCCACCGCGGGCAGGCTTGTCGGCGGCGGGGCACCTTGGCCAATCTGCTGGCCTGTAGCCTCAGCCGTGAGAGCCGCCGCCGCCAAACCCGCGTCGTCGGCCGGGGAAGGGCCATCATCCTGGCGAGAGCCCATCTCGCCGGGCGCAAGGAGCGAGTTCAGCGCCCCAAGCGGCTCAGTGGCGGGATGTGGGGGCAGATCGAGGCTGATGTCGTCCGGCGGTCGCGGACGGCTCAGCTTTTTGAGGCGGTGGCGCTCCTCCTCCGCCAGCCGCTGCGCGCGAGCTGGCGGCGTCACCAGCTGGCTGGCAAGCGACATCCGTTCGAGCAGCCTGTGCAGATCCTCAGCCACCGGGGTTGCCGAACGGCCTCGCTCAAGCATGGCGGCGCTCGTCCACTTCGCGGCGGCACAGCGAGATTCGAGAATGCCAGGGCAAGGTGCCGCCCGCTACAGGCTCTTCAGCCACACGCAACCACACGGTCAGCCGGCGTGGCCCTCGTAGCCCACGTCGCCTTCCGCGGGAGCGAGCGCCGCCTGCGCCAGCCGGCGAATCTCTGGTGTGGCCACGCTGGAAGGGGCGCCGCGCACGTATTCGGCAACACCTCGGCCGCGAGGATGAAACGTCTTCATGAGCTCTGTGAAACGCAGCTTGTCTCGCGAATCGGTCAGCTGCCCCAGCAGGCGCACATCCTCGGCAAAGGGGTCCACGAGGCCCAGTATACGCAGCAGCTGACTCAGGATGCGGGCCGTTGCTCCCCAGATTTCGTGACCCCGCCACACGTAACGCCACAGCCCAGTCTGCGGATCCGCCAGGCGATTGGCAGCATCGAGCAGCCAGGTCAGCGGGACCTCCAGCACGGCTGCCACTTCCCGCGGGTCAGCCGTGACCTCGCAGCCATCACTACCCAGGCCCACGAAAGGGGTAATCAAAAAAGTGGAGGCATGCGTGGGCACGACGTCCAGCGCGCCCAGCACCTCCACCTGGTCGGCTCCCAGCCCGACCTCCTCGAACGTCTCCCGCAGCGCCGTGGCGCGCAGGTCCACATCCTCCGCTTTCCAGCCGCCTCCGGGGAAGCTGATTTGCCCCTTGTGGGTGGGCATGCCCTGTGAGCGTAGGGTGAAGAGAATGTGCGGGAGCGCGTCTCGATACACCAGTGGCACCAGCACCCCAGCCTGGCGCCAGCCGGCAAAGTCAGCCCCGGCGACAGCCGCGCTGCCCGGCAGCGCACGCGACAGTACCCGATACAACTCCGCGCGGGTAAGATCCATCGTCGCCACCGTCCGCAATTTTAGGAGTTCGGCCGGAAGGCTGAGCACTCACCCTTGGCCCAGCTATACTTCGGCCCGTGCAACTCGTCCATTAACGCGCCGCTGGCCGCCAGGGGCTGGCCTTGTGGCGCTGTTTCGTTGAATCCCGCGCTGGATGCGAAGTGCATCCAGGCGCGAATGAGAGAGTTTGCACACCCATGATGACCGTATCCGAGCTGGCCTTGAGCGCTGGCGCCCGAAGTTTGCTCGAACCCGCCAGCTTTCACGTGGCCCCCGGCAACCGCATTGGCCTGGTGGGGCGCAACGGAGCCGGCAAGAGCACCCTGTTGAAGGTGCTGGCCGGCGAGCACCTGCCCGCCGCGGGCACAGTGCTGCACAGCGGCGAAGCTGGCTACCTGCCGCAGGACCCCCGTACCGGCAACCTGGACGTGCTCGCCAAGGATCGCATCCTCTCAGGCCGCAAGCTGGACGACGTGGTCCAAGGCATGCAGGTCGCCGTGGCCGCCATGGGCAGCCCAGAGGCAGACGCGGCGAAGCACGCCATGGCCGAGTATGCCCACCTGGAGGAGCTGTTCGTGGCGCGCGGCGGTTACGCGGCCGAAGCCGAGGCCGCCTCCATCGCCAGCAGCCTGGGCCTGCCGGATCGCGTGCTCGCGCAGCCGCTGCGCACGCTCTCCGGCGGCCAGCGGCGCCGCATCGAGCTGGCGCGCATCCTCTTCAGCAGCGCACAAACGCTGCTGCTGGATGAGCCCACCAATCACCTGGACGCGGATTCCGTCGCCTGGCTGCGGGAGTTCCTGCGCGGCTATCGGGGTGGGCTGCTGGTGGTGAGCCACGACGTGGCCCTGCTGGAGGCCATCGTCAACCGCGTCTTTTATCTCGATGCCACCCGCACCACCTTGGAGATCTATAACGTCGGCTGGCGCAGGTACCTTGAACAGCGCGAGCAGGACGAGCACCGCCGCCAGCGCGAGCGCCAGAATGCCGAGCGCAAAGCCACCGCCCTGCAGGCCCAGGCCGACCGCATGCGCTACAAGGCCAGTAAGGCCCAGGCCGCGCAGAACATGGAGCGCCGCGCCAACCGCCTGCTGGAGGGCCTGCCCGATGCACGGCGCGCCGAGCGCGTGGCCAAGCTGCGCTTCCCGGAGCCGGCGCCCTGCGGCCGCGTGCCGCTGACGGGCGCCAACCTGGCCAAAGCGTATGGTTCCCTGGAGGTCTTCTCCGGCATCAGCCTCACAGTGGAGCGAGCCAGCCGCACCGTCGTGCTGGGCTTAAACGCGGCGGGCAAAACGACCCTCCTGCGGCTGCTGGCCGGCCTGGACGAACCGGACATGGGGCACGTGGAAACAGGCCTCGGCCTGCGACTTGGCTACTACGCGCAGGAGCACGAGACCTTGCTTACGGAAGAGACCGTGCTGGCCAATATGCGCGCGGTTGCCGGCGATGCGCTGGATGCCGAACTGCGCAACATTCTGGGCAGCTTCCTGTTCCCCGGCGACATGGTGCATCAACCGGCCGGCACCCTCTCAGGAGGCGAGAAGACACGCCTGGCGCTGGCCCGATTGATCATCTCCCAGGCGAACGTCCTGCTGCTCGACGAGCCGACCAACAACCTCGATCCAGCCAGCCGCGACCAGGTGCTGCACGCCCTCGCCAGCTACCGCGGCGCCATCATCCTCGTCACCCACGATGAAGGCGCGGTGGGCGCCCTGCACCCCGAGCGCGTGCTGTTGCTGCCGGATGGCGTCGAAGACGTGTGGAACGACAATCTCGCCGACCTGGTGGCGCTGGCCTGACAGTGACAAAACGCGCTTGACTTTTCGCGCAAGCAGGCAAGAATAGAGACGTGGCACTAGGATCGCTTTCGGGCGCGAGCGGAACGTCTGTCTCCAGCATCTTGCAGCAGCAGCTGCAGCAGAGCCAGCTGCTTGGCCAAATGGCCAGCGGCAATCTGCTCACCAGCGCGGCCATCAACCCGGCCGCCGTCACGCTGGCCGAGCAGCTCACCACGCAGGTGAATGGGCTGGGCCAGGCACAGAACAACGCCGCCGATGCCATCAACATGCTCAACACGGCGGACTCAGCGCTGGCGAGCGACCAGGCTGTGCTGCAGCAGGAGCGGACGCTGACCGTGGAGGCCGGCAACGGTGCGCTCGCGCCGTCGGACCTGCAGGCGATTCAGACGCAGCTGAACTCGCTCAACCAGAACATCAACGACATCGCCAATCAAACGCAGTTCAACACCAAGCCGCTGCTCAACGGGCAAGCCGGCGGTCTGCAGATCACCGGCGGCGGAGCCGTCGCCACGAATGCCACCGGCATCAGCGGCGTCACCAGCGGCACGGCGAACATCAGCGTCACGGCGCTGGGCAGCAACGCCCAGGTCACGGGTACGGCCAGCGTGCAAAGCGGCACCTTCAGTGCCCCCGGAACCCTGAGCATCTCCGGCCCGAACGGCAGCGCCAACTTCGCCACCACCACCAACGAGACAGTTGGCCAGCTCGTGCAGGATGTCAACAACGCCGGCATCGGCGTGCAGGCGTCGGTGAATGCGAACGGGCAGTTTCAGCTCACGTCGCAGCAGGCGGGCACCAACGCCCAGGTCACGGTCACGAATGCCGGCGGGGCTGCTGCCGCGAACCTGGGCCTGGCGACGGGCCAAACCGCCACTGGAACCAACGCCACAGCCACCGTGAACGGGCAAGCTTTCACCGGCCAGGGCAATGCCTTCAACATCAGTGGCCCGGGCGCGGGCAGCCTGCTGGGCCTCCAGTTCGCAGCCACGCAGACGGGCCAAACTCAGGTGACTGTCAGCAGCAGCCCCGGCCTCAACTTCCAGGTGGGTGCTAATGCCGGGCAAACAGCGGGCGCCGCCATCGGCGCCGAGAACACGGCGCAGCTGGGAGTCGCCAACCTGGATGTCACCACCCCCGGCGGGCAGCAGCAGGCGCTGCAGCAGCTCGATCAGGCTATCAACAGCACCAGCCAGCAGCGGGCGAACATCGGCGCCACTGTCAACAGCTTGCAAAGCGCTGGCAACAACGCGGGGGCAGCGCAGAGCAACCAGCTGGCCGCGCTGTCGCAAGTCGCCGATACCAACATGGCTCAGGCGTCCACCCAGTTCGTGAATTCGCTGGTGCTGCAGCAGTTCTCGCTTTTCGCCCTGCAGCAGCAAAGCAACGCCTTCTCCCTGCAAAGCCAGCTCCTGGGCGTTTAGGCAGAGCGAGCCGGCCGCGGCACATCCTGGCAACAGCCCGAGCGAAGCCAGAGTATGCTTGAGCCTGATGGAATACGGGGCTTCCGGCGAGACAGTTGCCCAAACCGCTCAGCCAACCACGCGGCAGCGCATTCTGAAGGTCCTGGGCATTGCTCTGGCGGCGGTGCTGGCTGCCTTCGGCGGTATCGGCGTAGCCCTCGCCCTGTGGGCCAACTGAGCCCAAGCCGGGCCCCTCTCGTACAGGCCGCTCGCTAAACGCGACTCGCCGCCGTGGCCGGTCTGCCAGCAACCAGGTACTATGGGTGCGGCATGCCCCCAGCGCATCAGCACTTCCTCATAAACATCCGGCCGGAGGACCTGGACCGCCCGCTGCCAAGCTTCTGGACGCTCATCCGGCACCAGCGTCAGCTGGCGATCCTGGCCAACCTGGTGGGTGGGGTGCTCACCGCCTTCTACGTCTCCGCGATCGATCCCATCCCCACTGGCAGCCATGCAGTGCAGGCGATCAGCCTCTGGGAGCCGTTAGAGGTCGCGGGGCTGGTGGCCCTGGGTTTCGCGCTCTTCGAACTTCGCAGCTTGCGGGTGATGTTTCGCGCCGGCGCCTGGGCCAAGCACCACGAGCCGGGCGCCGAGGCCCCCGTTTCGGTGCAGCGCTACGTTATCAACAAGGCCCCTCGGGCGGCATTGGAAACGTTCATCGTGTGGGTGCTGGCGGGCATCCTGTTCGGTGCCACGCCACAGTTCCAAGCTATCCATCGCATCCGCTTGTTTCTGGACGTCGCCGCCGTGGGCGGCATCGTGACCACGGCTATCGTCTACTACGGCACGGATTTGGTGTGGGCGCCGGCCATTCGCATGTTCTTCCCGACGGGCAACGTGAGCGCAGCACCAGGCATCCATCGCACGGTGCTCGTGAAGCTCATGAGCACCTTCCTGCTGGTGGGCATCGCCCCGCCGGCGCTGCTGGCCTACCTCGCACTCAGCCGCTCGCAAGCGCTGCTCGGTGCAGCCAACCCGACGGCGATCATGAACAACTTGCACATCGTCGTGACCTTTGTGCTCGTCGTCTCGCTCCTGGCCAGCTGGATACTGGCCCAGCTGGTGACGCGCAGCATCGTCGGCCCGCTGCGGGAGCTGCGGCTGGCCATGTCGCTGGTGCGCCAGCACGAACTGAACATCCACGCGCCAGTGAGCAGCCGCGACGAGCTGGGCTACCTGGCCGAAGGCTTCAACCACATGGTGGCCGACCTGCGCGACCGCGAGGTTGTGCGCGCCATGTTCGGCCAGTACGTCACCAACCAGGTGGCCGAGGCGGTGCTGTCCGGCCAGGTGAAGCTTGGCGGCGAGCGCAAGAACGTGACCGTGCTGATCACGGATATCCGCTCCTTCACCACCCTCTCCGAGAGCCGCCCGCCAGAGCAGGTCATGGCGATGCTCAACGACTACTTCTCGCGGATGATCGATGCCATCGTGGAGTTCGACGGCACGCTGGACAAGTTCGTGGGCGATGCCATCGTGGTCGAATTCAACGTGCCCCTGCCGGCGGCGCGGCACCCCTTGCGGGCCGTGCTCACGGCCCTGCGCATGCGCGAAAACCTGGTGGAGTTCAATCGCGGCCAGGTTGCGGCCGGGCTCCCGGCCATTCGCATCGGCATGGGCATCCACACCGGTATGGCCGTGGTAGGCAACCTGGGCGCCGAGGGTAAAAAAGTGGAGTACACCGCCATTGGCGACACGGTGAACGTTGCCGCGCGCCTGGAGGACCTCACCAAAGAGCTGGCGTCGGACATCTGCCTCAGCCAGGATGTGTACGAGGCTGTGGCCCGCTGGGTCGAGGTCACACCACCCATCACCACGACCGTGAAAGGCCGCCATGCGCCCGTCACTGTCTACCGGCTGCTCGGCCTCAAGCGCGGTTTGCGCCTGGGCGTGGAGCTGCTGGAGGAGGACGCTGCTTCCGCCACGCCCTCAGCCGTCGATTCTGCCCCGCTGCCCGGCTGAGCCTTCAGGGCGCCTCCGCCCCACCAAGCATCTCGCGGACCACCGCCAGCAGGCCGTCCAGATCGAAGGGTTTGGACATGGCTCGTGCCTTCATGCGCTGCGCGGCGCGGTCCAGCATGGTCGGGTGCATGGCCGAGAGTACCAGCACCGGTGACTGCCAACCGTACTCCTGGCGAATCATTCCCAGCAGGGTCTCGCCATCCATGGCCGGCATGCTCAGGTCGAGAATGATGAGCGCGGGCGCGCTGCCCGCCCCAGCGCAGAAGCGCAAAGCCTGCGCGGCATCGGCGGCCTCCTCCAGCCGTGGGCCCTCCTCGCGCAGCACGCTCGACACCAGCTCGCGAATGGCGGCGTCGTCCTCCACGAGCAGAACGTAGCCCGCGGTCAGCGGCACACCAAGGTCGGCCCACGCGAGATCACGACGTCAAATCTCAAGCCGGACCTTACTCCGCCCGCTAGGCAGCACCC
Organism: Chloroflexota bacterium; assembly: GCA_050695655.1. GTDB lineage: Bacteria > Chloroflexota > JAJPGV01 > JAJPGV01 > JAJPGV01 > DATKQD01. The sequence continues at coordinate 14,963 of JBOGTU010000127.1, forward strand.
TTTCAGCATACAGGCGAAGTGGACCACCGAACAGTCAAGGCATGCAAAACTGTGAGCAGAAGCAGGAGAAGATCATCGCTCACGAGCCGCCACAGCTGGATATCCCCGCCATTCAGGGCGAGCTTCTCGCCAACTCCGCCCTCGCCTGCCTCAACAGCGGCACCAGCGGCCCGCTGCCGGGTCCAGCCGGCGCCCCCCTGGCCGAAACCGCGGCGTATGAGGGCGAGCTGCGCCGGCTGGACTGGGCCGCCATCGCCCGCTTCCGCCAACGAGCGCCCACAATTGGCCGCGCGTTGGCGCTCGCCGGCGAGTTTCGCGCCCGATGAGGGCGGACGAGGCCCGGCTGGGCGGCTTACTGGAAGGGCAGCGGCAGTACGTGGTGCCCTACTTCCAGCGCTCCTACAGCTGGACGCGGCCACAGTGGGCCACGCTGAACGAGGACATCGCCGAGCTGTTCGACTCTGACTCGCATCACCCGCACTTCCTCGGCTCCGTGGTGCTGCTGGCCGAGAACGGAACCGCCGCGAACGGCCACTCCGTTCTGTTGATTGATGGCCAGCAGCGGCTGGTAACACTGTGCATCTTCCTCGCTGCCCTGCGCGACCTGGACCCAGCCGGTGAGCTGGCACGGCGCTTGAGCGCCAACCTTAGCCTTGGGCCGGGGGCGGAGCCACGGGTGCTGTGCACGTATCAAGACCGCGCAGCGTTCGCGGCCATTGTCAGTGGGGCCCACGAGCTGCTGCCGGGCGCCATGACCGAGGCATACCGCCTCTTCCTGGCATCGCTCAAGGAGCGGGGCACCAACCAGGCGCAGGCAGAGCTCTTCGCCGGCATCCTGCTGACGCGACTCTCCTTCGTGGCTATCACGTTGGACGCGGAAGACAACCCCTACCGCATCTTCGAAAGCCTCAACGCCAAGGGCATGCCGCTCACCCAGGGCGACCTGCTGCGCAATTACTTTTTCATGCGGCTGCCGCCTGCCGAGCACGAGCACTGGCACCGCACGGTGTGGACGCCCATGCAGGGGCTGCTGGGCCCGAAGCTGGATGACTTCATGCGCGACTTTCTGGCCAAGGATGGCGAGCCCGTTCGGGCAGACGAGGTGTACCAGGCGTGGCGCAAGCGCCTGGGACCGCTGTCTGAAGAAGGTGTACGCGAGCTGCTGCGCCAGCTGGCAGAGTGGTCCACGGACTACGACCGCGTGCTGCACCCCTCGCGCGAGCCAGATCCCGCCGTTCGCCGCCGCATGGAGCGCCTCACCAGCTGGTCCAACACGCTGCTGCACCCATTTCACCCCTTTCTGCTGCGGCTGCGGGCGGATTTTGCGCGTGGCAAGCTGGATGCCGCCGCGTTCGGGTGCCTACTGCTGGCGGTAGAGTCGTACCTGGTGCGGCGGCTGTTCACCTCGCCCCCCGCCGTGGACGAGGGCCCGCTGCTCCTGGAGCTGTACGCCAAAGTTGCCGCCACGCCCGATGTTGCCACCGCCTTTGCGGAAGGCCTCCGTGCGCCCCGATACGGCTGGCCGGAGGACGACGAGTTCCGCGCGGGCCTGGCGAAGTATCCGCTTTACCTGGGCAGCCACCCCGACCATCGCACGCTCATCCTCCAGGCGCTGGAGGAGAGCTATCCGCACCGCCTGGCGCCGAACTGGACGCATTACGTGGTCGAGTTCGTCGCGCCACTGCTGCCGAGGCCGGACTGGCTGGCGGAGATGCAGGTGACTGAGGACGCTTACTGGCGGCTGGTCACCACGCTGGGCAACTTCACCTGGGCTGCGAGGGACCACTCGCCCAGCATCCGTGTGGCGGAGCGCAAGCGCGACATCGCCAAGGTGGCGCGAGGTGGGCTGGAGCTGGCGCGGGACATCGCCCACACCGAGCGCTGGACGGCAGAAGCCCTCGCCGAGCGCAGCCGCCGCCTGGCCGACCGGGCAGTGGACATCTGGCCGCGCACGAGCCTAGGAGCACCAGCATGAGCGAGCCTGGCCCCACGGCCAGCACCAGCCGGCGGTTGCTCGTCGTTGGCAACTGGAAGATGAACACCAGCCAGGAGGAAGCGCACGCCCTGGCGGCGCAGGTCGCCGCCGGCTCCAGCGGCACGCGTCACGTCGAGCTGGTGCTCTGCCCGCCTTTCCCATGGTTGGTCGGTGTGCAGGAAACGCTGGCCGGCAGCGCCGTCACCCTCGGCGCGCAGCACATGCACTTCCAGGAGCACGGCGCCTTTACGGGAGAAGTCTCCCCGCGCATGCTCGCCGGCCTGTGCCGCTACGTGCTGCTGGGGCAATACGAGCGGCGCATTCACTTCCAGGAGACGGACTGGCTGGTGGCCCGCAAGATGGCCGCCGCCGCGCAGTTCGGCCCCCGGCCCATCCTGTGCGTAGGCGACACCATAGACCAGCGAGAGGACGGCGACACCGCGGCCACGGTGGCACGGCAGATCGAATCCGCCCTGGAAGGCCTGGCACCGCTGCCGGAACTGGTGGTGGCGTACGACCCGGCGTGGACCACTATTGGGCGCGCCATGCCTCCTCCGGCAGATTTTGCCGGCCAGATTTGCGGCCACATCCGTGACGTGGTGGGCGACCTGATGCCCCAACTGCCAGCGGCCTCTTTGCGCGTGATCTACGGCGGCCCGGTGAGCCCCGCGAATGCGGCGGGTATCGCCGCTCAAGCGGGCGTGGATGGCCTCCTGGCCGGCTCCGCCAGTCTGCGCGCCGAGAGCTTCCTGCAGCTGGTGCAGGCCTGCGAACAAGCGGCCGCCGAGCG
>JBOGTU010000128.1:0-26939 GCA_050695655.1 Chloroflexota bacterium
GCTGGATGTGGCGATCGGCCCGCTCGACGAGTACTTCGCTCAGGTCGAAGCTGGTCGCCGCCCCCTCGGTCAAGTCAGCTGGCCGACGGCGGTGGACCTGGCCGACTGATTGGGACGCTCGAGGAGCCCTGCTTGGTGGATTTCCTCCGGTAGGGCTCCTCGGGAGTGCCAGCGTAACCGGCTGGCGAGGCGGCGCAGACACCGCGGCTGAGCCGCGAGTGTACGCTCACGCCATGGATCCACGCATCGCTGCCAATCGGGCGAATTGGGATGATCGCCTGGCAGTCCATCTGGCTCATCGGCGTCGCACGTATGGGCGCCGCGCTTTCGCGGCGGAGACCCTCGGGCCATCTGAGCGGGAATTACAGGAGGTGGGTGGAGTGGCCGGCACACGCTTCCTGCACCTGCAGTGCCACTACGGTACCGACTCGCTTGGCTGGGCACGACTGGGCGCCGCCGTTACCGGCGTCGATTTTTCTGAGCCAGCTATCGACCAGGCACGAAAGCTGAGCGAGCAACTCGCGATCCCAGCCAGCTTCGTATGCTCGGACGTCTACGAGCTGCGAAGCCAACTCGACGGTCAGTTCGACATCGTGTTTGCCTCCGGTGGCGTGCTGCGCTGGCTGCCGGACCTGGCCGAATGGGCGCGGATCATCGCTCATTTCCTGACGCCTGGCGGTCGCTTTCACATTGTCGAGTTCCATCCCGTCGCCGATGTCCTCAAGGCAGACGAGGCGCAGCTCGTTCCCGCCTACTCCTATTTCGGCCGTGAGCCAATCGCCCACGCGAGCGGTGCCGATTACCTGGATCGCACTGCCCGGCTGCAGCACGCCACCACTTACCAGTGGGTCCACCCGCTGTCCGACATTGTCAACAGCCTGATTCAAGCCGGCCTGAGATTGGACTGGCTGCGCGAATTCCCAATCACCTACTGGCAGCGCTTCGCCGATATGCTCGCCGTCCCACCTGACGGCTGGCGGCTGGCCGGCGATCCCATCCCGCTCGAATTCGCGATTTGCGCCACCAAGCCCGCTTAGCTCTGGCCAGCTGAGGCACATGCCGGTCGGCCGAAGGCGTTGACAAGAGGGCGGCGCTTGGGGTAAGGATGGGTTGAGAAGGATGGTTGAGGTGGACGCGGCGAGGGTGTTGCCAGCCGCACCCGCGACGGGGACGGCCGGGCAGTACGCGCACACGGGGGCGGCGTTTCCGCCGGAGCGCGACTGCCCTCTTCCCAACACCCACCGCCGGCTGGAGGACGCCCACAAGGCGTGGCACCTGGCCGCGGAGGCCTACGCGCTGCCGGAGGACTTTCGCGCGCACAGCGAGGCGGCCCGTGGGGCGCTGCGGACCTGTCTGCTCATGGTGCAGCGGCGCACCCGGGCGCTGCTGGATTTCGAGACCTGGCACCGCTGCTGGCGCGAAGCGATCGCTGGCGATGAAGTGCTGGCCTGGCTGCTGCAGCCGGGCCGTGGGCTGCTGGCAGCGCAGGAGCTGGCTGGCGCCAGCAGCGCGGTGGCGAGGCTGCTGGTGGCGGATCATCTGCCGCCCCTGGCCGAGCTCTCCGTCCCGGTTTCGCTGCCCACCCGCGAGATTGCGCTGAGCCTGACCGGCCTGGATATCCCACGAGGCCAAAGCCCGGGCCGGCTCACCATCGAGCGGCGCTGGGCCGCGCGAGGGTTGGAGAGCTGGGAACTGCTGGAGGCGCTGGCCTACGGCTATGCCGCGACGTCCACCCTCTTGCAGGCCGCGCATGGCCAGGGGGCTGAGGTGGTGCGCGCCGGGCCAATGCCCTCATTTCGGCGCCCGCTTCTTGGCCCGCGGCCGCTCGATTGCATGCGCGTGTCCGCGGCCATGCGCACACTGCTGCTCAATTTGCGGACCGGCCGCCTGCAGGGGCCACGCAGCCAGTGGATCGAGCGCGAGGAGGAATCGGGCGATATGGTGGCCAGGCGGCTGGGGGGGCTGCGCCATCTTCAGCAGGCCCTGGCCCGGGCCGAGCAGGACCCACTGTCGCTGACCGCCAAATACTTCGAAGATGCCAAGCGTGTGGTGGCACGCGACAAGGCACACCGCGAAACCGTGCGCCTGTACCTGCCAGCCGGCCACTGGATAGATATGGAACAGCATGCTGATAATCAGTATAACCGCTATTCTGTATGGATGACGATATCGCAAGAGGCCGCTCGGCTCGAAGCGCGCGCGGTGATGCTGGTGTGTGCTGTGCCGGCCGCGGCCAAGGTGGAGAGCGGGCGGCTCTTCCGCGCACCGCTGCCACCCCGGCGCGAGGCCGTGGTGATGCTCGTGGAGGCATGGGACGGGCGTCATCGCACTCTCACCGCGCCGTTCCAACGCCGAGGCGAGCACATTCGCTTCGGCCGCACCCATGTGGAGACGGACGGCCGCCGCTGGCACCAGCTCGAACCCGTGCGTGAGCTGTGGCGCAGATAATCAGTAGTGGCGACGATCAGCAGTGAAGGATCGGACACCGCGAGCGAAACGCGCGGTGAGCGCCCGCGGCGGGAACGTGAGTTGCCGTACACTGCACCTCATCTCAACAGTTCAATGTACGGAGTGCACATGGCAGCATCACTGAACAGCGTTCGTTCCGCGGAGCATCGCGAATTTGACCGGCTCTCAGCCTACCTGGAGAAGCTGGACCCGGATGGTTGGCAGGAGATTTCCTACTGCGCGGACTGGCCGGTGCTGCGCGTGGCCTCGCACATGAGCTCCAACGCCGTCATCACAAGGGGGCGGTTTGCCACCTGGTTCAAGGGCGAGGCGGCGCTCGGCCGCGAGGATTTCATGAAGATCTGGGGGCACTTCGACTCGCTGAACGCGCAGCAGATGCTGCCGGAGTTCAAAAAGGCGCATGGCGACTACCTGGCGCTGCTGGATACGCTGACCGAGGAGCAGGCCACCACCGAGGTGGAAGCCTTCGCGGGCAAAGCCCCGGCGCTGCGCTATGTGCTGGGCCGCCTCAGCGAGACTACTCTCCACGCGTGGGACATCTATGTTGGTCGGGACCGCGCCACCAAGCTGCCGGAGGGCGCGGTGGAAGCGCTGCTGCCCATGCAGCGGGCCGCAACGCTGGATAAGACGCGCATTGAGAAGCTGAAGCCCCGCGTCATTCAGTTCCGCACCACCAGCCCCGCCAGCAGCTGGGTGCTGGACCTCAGCGGCGATGCGCCCGCGCTGAGTCAGGGCGAGAACAGCGCGGCTGAACTTTCACTGGAGATGCCCGCGGAGCAGTTTTGCCGGCTTATGTACGGGCGCGATTACGTGCCCGGCGCCAAATCCGGCGTGAAGGTGCTGGCCGGTTCCGCGGACGACCAGGGGGCGCTGTTTCGGGCCTTCCGCTGAGCAGCATCCGCGCCTCATCTGCGTCCCGCGTGTTTCCCACGTCTAGCGCGAGATGCGGCTGAGGCGCACCGAGTAGTGATACCGGTCGCCGCGCTGGTGGAAGCGGGCGAAGTCCACTGTGCGCCCGGCAGCGGTTTGCAGGCCCCGCTCCAGCACCAGGATGGGGCTGCCGGGCGTTATGTGCAAGCGGGCGGCAACGTCGCCGCCCGCGGAAACGGCGGAGATCGTCTCATAGCCGGCGGTGAGCTGGAGCTCGGGTCGCTCGTCCAGCAGCTGTATGAGCGAGTCGCTGCCCAGGCGCGCGGGATCCAGCGCGCGGCCGATATCCAGCGGCAGGTAGTTCTCGATCCACGTGTCCGGCTCCTGGCTCTGGCCCAGCGAGCGGATGCGGCGGATGCGGAAGATGCTCGACCCGGCAGTCAGGCCCAGCCGGGCCGCGATATCGGCCGTCGCAGCCGTCTCCTTGTGTTCCTCGGCGATGGTGTGGCCGAAGTCGCCCAGCAGCAGCACATCCTCCAGAAAGCCGTGCAGCTGCACCGCCGGGCGCGGCCGGATGTCACCGGAAACGAAGGTTCCCCGCGCGCGGCGGCGGTCCACCAGGCCCAGCTCGGCCAGCGCGCCGATGGCATTGCGCACGGTCACGCGGCTCACGCCAAATACGCGCGCCAGCTCTTCCTCGGTGCCCAGGAGGGAGCCCAGCGGATACACCCCAGAGTAGATGCGTGCCTGCAGCACGTTGGCAATCTGGTAATACAGCGGGATGGGCGAGCTGACGGCTAGTGCTTGCGTGCCAGCGCCGATGAGCGAGGCTTGAGGTGTCACGGTTGGGTGAGTTGGCGGGTCAAGCTGCTTCAACGCTCGGGCCACTCAAGAGGTCCGGGCGTGCCGTATGCACATCGCCTGGCAATTGAAGCACAGTGCGCCCGCGAGGCAGCGCCAGCTTGGTATCAGAGAGAGCTGATGAACAGCAGGTGAGCGTGATGGCGCTTCGGATATCATCAAGCGGTTATGGCTGAAGCACTCACGCTGGAAGCGCGGCCGCGCGATGCCCGGCGCAAGCAGAACAAGGGCCTTCGCCGCTCCGGCTTCGTGCCGTTGAACGTGCATGGCAGAGGCGTGGAATCGCGCCTGCTCGAAATCGAAGAGAAGGCGCTGCGGCACGCGCTGGAGCATGCCACCGGCAGCAGCATCATGACCTTGAATGTTGGCGGCGATGCCAGCAGCGTGGTTGTGCGCACGGTGCAACGTCACCCCGTGAGCGGCGCTCTCATCCACGCCGAACTGTTCCAGGTACGGCTGGACGAGGTGATGCGCGCGCGCCTGCCGATTGTTTTGGTTGGCGAGGCGCCAGCCGTCAAACTCCTTGAGGGCATGGTGCAGCACCTCCTGGATGGTGTCACCGTGGCTGGCCTGCCGAATGCGCTGCCGCATGCGGTAGAGGTGGACCTTTCGAGCCTGACCGAGCTGGATCAGGCGATCTATGTCAGGGACCTCTCGGCCGGCCCTGGGGTGCAGATTCTCGACAATCCGGGCGAGCTGGTGGTGAAGATTCAGCCGCCGCGCGTCGCCGAGGCCGCTCAGGCTGCCGACGCCGAGAAGCCTGCCGGCGATGAAGGCGCGGCCCAACCCTAACGCCACCTACGGCACCAAACTTGTTCACGCAGAGTCAAAGTTCGCGAGCGTCCTCCACCCTCGGAAACGGTGAGGGCCGTAACCGTTCCGCACAGGTGGGCTTCCGAGCAACATAGCCTGTCGAGCGCCGCCGCCTCGGGCGCGCGCTCCGAGGGAGATTGAGCGAAGCTGAATCCGTTCCAAGGCATCTCCAATCTCAAGTCGAGGCGGCTGCCGCGGCTCACCCGCGACGACGTGCCCCAGCGCGCCACAAGTGCCTGAAGATTCCGCCGAATTGGCTGGGCGGAGTCGGAGCAGAAGCAGCGGTCGCACTGCAGGCGGTGCCGCGCGAATGCACGCCACGCCATCAACTCAGGTTGAAGAGGCGCGCGGCGTTGGCGCTGGTCTGCTGGGCCAGTTGGTCCAGCTCGAGGCCGCGCAGCGCGGCGACGCACTGGGCGGTGAAGCGCACGTTCGCGGGTTCGTTGCGCGTCCCTCGGCGCGGCACCGGGGCCAGGTAGGGGCTGTCGGTTTCCAGTACGAGGGCGTCGGCGGGCACCCGGCGCGCCACATCGGGCAGATCGCGCGCATTCTTGAAGGTCACCGGCCCAGCCAGGGAAATGAAGAAGCCGAGGTCCAGGCAGCGCCGTGCAAACGCCCAATCGCCCGAGAAGCAGTGCATCACGCCTCGCTTCGCCCCGTGCTCGCGCAGCAGTTGGTGCACCTCATCGTGCGCGTCACGGTCGTGCACGATGAGCGGCAGTCGCAACTCGGCGGCCAGCTCAATCTGCGCCACGAAGGCCCGACGCTGCTCGTCTGGGGTGCTGAGGTTGCGATAGTAATCGAGCCCGCATTCGCCCACGGCGACCACACCCTCGGCCTGGGAGAGGCCGCGCAACTCGTCCAGCAGGGCAGGTGTGAGGTCGTGCGCATCGTGCGGATGCAGGCCCGCGCTGGCATACAGGCGGGGGTGGCCCACCTCGCGTGCCTGCCCCTGTGCGAGCCGCGCGGCGGCTGTGCTGGTGGGCAGGTCGTAGCCGACGCAGATGAGCGTCGTCACACCCGCGTCACGGGCGCGCTGCAGCACCTGGGGCCGGTCGGCTTGGTAGTCCCGCACCTGCACGTGGCAGTGCGTGTCCGTCAGCATTGCGCGGCCTATTTGCGGCGGTAGATGCGCCCCTGGCGCAGCAGCGATCCTTCAGCCACCAGCACCTCCAACGCACCACGCACGCGATCGCGAGTCTCGCCCAGTGCCTTGGCCAGCTCCTCCGCGCTGGTTCGCGTGCCCGGCGCTTCGGCGAACACTGCCCGCACGTTCAGCTCGGTGAGCTGGTGTGCAGAGAAGCGCAGCTCCCGCCGCGAAAGCTGGTGTTCCGACAAGCGCGATCTCAGGCGCAACAGCAGATCTTCCAGTTCGCCGAGGCGCTCCATGATCACTTGCCGCGCCTCGGTGTCGCCCAGTGGCTTGGCTTTGAGGCGGGCCGATGCCTGCGCAGCAGCCTCCTCCAACGTGTAGCCTTCGCTGAGGCTGGCTCGAATGTGCGCGATCCGCTCCAACGCACGATAGTCGTAGCGGCGCTGGCCGGGGGCGCCCAGCGCGCGCACAAGCCCCTTCTCGGTCCAGTAACTGAGCTGGCGCACTGTCACCCCGCTCACGCGCGCCGCTTCCCCCACGCTGAGGCGCAGCCGCTGCAGCACCTGTTCGCGAATCCCCACCGGCGATGGCACGCCGCGCTCGCGGTTCACCGTGGCAACGTCAGGTCCACCAGGCGCGCGGAACCAGCGAACCGGCTCCCCCACGATCTTCGCGTGTCATCCAACCAGCCGCAATTGTACGCGACGTGAATCCCGGCGCCAGCTCGGTAAATAAGACGCAGGGCGCTGTTATACTCCCGCGGCAAGCGTGAAGCGTACTCCGGTTAAGGATCGCCGCCAGCGCAAGGCGCGCGGCAGCAGCGGCAGAACCACGATCCTGCTGTCCATTGTGGTGGTGTTCTCGGTGCTTGGCATTCTGCTGGTGGCGGCGCCATTCGCCCTGGCGTTCGCGGCCTACAGCTACGCGGCGGGTGCGCTGAACTCGCTTTCCGTGACCAGCCACCAGGCTACGTTCCAAACCAGCCGCATCTACGACCGTAATGGCAAGCTGCTGTACGAGTTTGTAGACCCCACCGCCGGCAGGCGCACGGAGGTTCCGCTGCAGCAGATCCCGGTGAGTCTGCGCGACGCGACCATCGCCATCGAGGATAAGACCTTTTACACCAACCCCGGTTTCGATGTGAACGGCATACTCCGCGCGACCTACGATGACATCGCTCATCACAGCATAGTGAGCGGCGCCAGCACCATCACCGAGCAGCTGGTCAAGCAGGTGTACCTCACGCCCGCGGTCAACTTCCAACGCAAGCTCAAAGAGGTGGCTATCGCCTACACCCTGTCCAAGGAGAAGACCAAGGATCAGATCCTGGAGATGTACCTCAACCAGATCTTCTACGGGAACGATGCCGTGGGTATTGAGGCGGCGGCCGAATCCTACTTTGGCATCCCAGCGATCAAGCTCGATCTGGCGCAATCGGCCCTGCTGGCGGGGCTGCCGCAATCGCCCACAGCCTACGACCCGTTGCAAAACCTGCAGCGGGCTAAGGTGCGGCAGCTGGAGGTCCTGAACCAGATGGTGGACCAGGGCTACGTGACCGATCAGCAGGCCCAGTCCGCCTATAACGAGAAGCTCAACTTCGCCAAGCAGACGCAGGTCATCCAGGCCCCGCACTTCGTCTTCTATGTGCGTGATCTGCTGGAGCAGAAGTATGGCGCCCGCTCTCTGTACCAGGGCGGCTTGCGGATCACGACCACGTTGGATCTGACCCTCCAGAATCAAGCGCAGCAGATCGTTCAGACGGATCTCAGCGCCGCTGAGCTGAACGGCAAGAACGTGAACAACGCCGCCGTGGTGGCCATCGATCCGCACACAGGCGAAATTCTGGCGATGGTCGGGTCACGCGACTACAACCAGGAATTTCCCAACGGCACCATGGATGGCAAGTTCAACGCGGCCCTCGCGCCGCTGCAGCCGGGCTCGTCGTTCAAGCCGTTCGCCTATGTCACCGATTTCCTGAAGGGCCGCACCGCGGCCACCATATGGGACGACAGCAAGGTCACCGATGAGTTTCCGAATTTCGATGGCACCTACTACCGCCCGGCGGATTACGACGGCAAGTACCACGGCAAGGTGACATCTCGCGTGGCACTGGCCAACTCGCTGAACGTGCCCGCGGTCAAGGTTCTGAAAGATGCGACCATCCACTCCACCCTGCAAACGGCGCATGCCATGGGCATCAGCACCATCAACGACGAGAGCCAAGTGGGGCTCTCGCTGGTGCTGGGTGGCAACGCGGTGACCCTGCTGGATATGACCTCGGCCTATGGCGTCTTCGCCAACCAGGGTGCCCGCGTACCGGCGCAGGCCATCCTCTCCATCACCGACAACAGCGGCAAGGTGATTCAGCACTACACGCCACCCACACCGGCACAGATCATCCCGCCGGCCTACGCCTACATCATCAGCAGCATCCTCTCGGATGACAGTGCGCGCTGCACGCCACAGGTGTGCGAGTTTGGCCGCCACTCTGTTCTGGAGCTGCCGGATCGGCCTGCCGCGGTGAAGACCGGCACGACAGACCAGTTCAAGGCCAACTGGACCATTGGCTACACGCCCAGCCTGGCGGTGGGGGTGTGGGCCGGGAACAGCAACAACGCCTCCATGCGCAACGTCATCGGCATCGACGGTGCTGGGCCGATCTGGCATGACGTGATGGAGCTGGCACTCAAAGGCACGCCCGCCCAAAGCTTCACCAAGCCGCCCAACATCGTCACCGTGCGCGTGTCCAGCATCACCGGGCTCCTGCCTAACCCAGGTGAGCCCTCCTATGAGGAGGTGTTCGTCAAGGGCACGGAGCCAACGACGCGCTCCACCTACTTTGTGGCCACGCCCTCGCGCGACCAGCTCATCGCCACGGCCACGGCGGTATCGGCCTTCGCCACGGCCCGCGCCGAAGGCACAACCGTTCCGGCCGACGTGTCACTGACGCCCCCAGCCATCCCCACACTGGCACAGACGCCTACGCCAATGGCGGCGGCCAGCGGCACTCCCACGCCCACAGCGCCGCCTGGCAGCCAGGCTACAGTGGTGATTCATGCCACCCCGGCGAAGGACACCGTGCCCGGTGTGGTCGGCATGACGCAGGCGCAGGCTGCCGCTGCATTGCAAGCCGCCGGCCTCAATACCGGCGCGCTCACCTACACCAATCAGGGCAGCGTGGCTGTGGGACAGGTGAGTGCCCAGAGCCCGCCCGCGGGGACCCAGTTGGCGCCTGGATCGCCCGTCGCCCTGACGATTCGCGGCAGTTGAGCGGGGCGAGCCCGCGCAAGGCATGGCGCTTTCCCGCGAGCGCTGTTCAGGCAGCGGTAACAGCCGCGCTGCCCGCGGCGGCGCGGCGGCGAGGCGACTGGTCGTAGAAGAGCTTCATCAGGGCCTCGCTCAGCTTCCCGGCGTGATGCCGGCGTGGGTCCTCCGCATCGATGACGTCCATCTCAACCAGGCGCAGGTCCTGCAGGTCGCCCGCTAACGGGCCGGAGCAGCGCACCAGCTGGCTGCCCCACAGTGGGGGCAGCGTGAGCGTCACGTTGTCGTTGGCCACCACGTAATCGAACAGGCCCCGGCCGGCATGGGACTGCAGGAGCTTGACCTGCTCCAACACGTCGCCGCCGGCCGGATCCTCCGGCTCGCTGGCCACGTTGCCCACAAATACTTTCAGCGCACGGCTGGCCAGCAGCGCCTCGTGGATGCCGGGGATCAGCACCGTGGGCAGCACCCCCGCGAGCAGGTTGCCAGGCCCAAGCACCACCATGTCCGCTTCGCGGATGGCGCGAACAGCTTCGGCGTAGGCCACCACTTCTTCCGGCTCGATTCGTACCAGGGGCTCTGTGGGCGCAGGGGCCGGGCACGCGCCAGCGGTGGCGCCGTCTTCCTGCACCACCAGGCGTACCGTGCTCAGCGTGCTGGGCAGAATCTGGCCCCGTACGGCCAGCACGCGGCCAATCTCCCGCAGGGCCTTTTCGAATGAGCCGGTGATGTGCGCCAGCGCCACAATAAACAAGCTGCCGAAGCTGTGGCCCTCCAGGCCCGATCCGGCCCCAAAGCGGTACAGAAACAGCCGGCCCATGAGTGGCTCCTCGTCGGACATGGCGACGATGCAGTCGCCCACGTCCCCCCCCGGCAGAATGCCAAAGCTCTCGTCCCAACCAACAGTGCCTCCAGCCGGCTCGGCCACGGTGACAACAGCTGTGAGGTTGGAGGTATATTCCTTCATGCCACGAAGCACGCTTGAGAGCCCGGACCCCGCGCCAATGGCCACCACTCGCGGGCCGTGGGGCAGCTTGCGACGCCGGTAGATCATCTCCGCCACCTGGCCGCGGGGACCCGGCAGCACAACCGACAGCAGCGATCGGCTGAGGCGCAGCAGGCTGACGACTACCACGATCAGCCCGATGCCCACAATGATGACGGCGCGCTCCACGCGCGGAATGAACTGCAGTGTGGTGGCCGCCACCGCCGTGCTGGCGGTGCCTTCCAGCCGAACCGCGCGCAGCACGTACAGGGCTATCAGGCCCACCCCTAGCGAAAAGCCCACGACGCCGAGGAACAGCAGAACCAGCCAGCGCTTGACATTCATCCCCGGCACCAGCCATTTCATACGCCGGTGCCCCACGCCCGGGAATCACGGGGCAAGCGTTGCACAACCACCACCGTCTCTGCCGCCGCGTTCACACTCCGCAAGTGCTGGGCCACCGCTGGCCGGCTGCTCGACCTTGTGGGCTTGTGGTGGCCCGCCGCCGCCTGACCAGAAGCTCGGTCGGCACCTTGCCCTGATGGCCGGCCGAACAGCTCGCCAACTGAGAGTTCAACGTGCAGTCGCCAGCCAATGGGGCTGTCGAAGGCCAACTTCGGCCCTCCGGCCAAGCGTGCACGGGACGGCTTGCCCCTGGCGCGCGCGGGTGTGGGCTGTTTGGCGAAACGTCAGTTCGCCTGGCGAGGGCTGGGGGCCAACGCCACGCGGCGGGTGAGCTCACGCGGGTCCTTGCCACCGCTGAGGCTGAAGACGAGCATGCCCAGCAGAATAAGCGCTATCAGTGGGATCATGGCGATCGCCATCAACAACCCGGCCAGGCAGAGAATGCCAATCAGCCCCAAGTGCACCAGCTTCGCCATGTTCCTCCTTCTACGCGCCTAAGCGCTGTGCTCCGCCAGCGCCTGCTGCAGGCGCTGGTGCATGGTGGTGAGCCGCGTGCGCGCTCGATTGCGTGCCCGCTGCGCATCCTCCGCCTGCTCGGCGTCCGCGGTGGCAACTGCCGTGCAGTAGTCATCGCAGGCGTGCACCAGTTCCGCCACCGCGAGATCTTCGTCGGCCAGCAGGGCGACGAGCCAGCTCGAGCCTGACCCTTCGGGCGCCACGGAGGTTATGATACCGCCGTTCAGTTCCCTCAGGCCGCGAACTCCGCGGCGGCCGCCTCCGCGCGCAAGCCTCCGAGGCTGAAGCTGAGGCCGCCACGCAGGTGCCGCTTGAGCAGCAGCAAGACGGCGAGGCCAACCAGCGTGCCACCAATGAGCGTGACGGCGCGAAAGATGAGCATGCCGGCGGCGGCAGGGCCGGCGGCCACTCCCATGTGGCTCAGGACGGCCGTGCCAATATCCTCGTTGGCGCCGAGCCCGCCTGGCAGGGCCGAGAGCGTGGCGGCCGCGGTGCCCAGTGCATAGGAGGCGATGGCCACGATCCAGCCGGTGTGTGCGAGCCCGAGCCCGGCCAGCACTATAAACAGCCCGGTCCCGCCGGCAGCTATGGCTGCCAGGTCCAGCAGCGACCCCAGCAGCGCCTCGGGTGTGGTCACCAGCCGCACGATGTGATGCCGCAGATCGCGGAAGCTGCGCACGTGGCCCCGCAGCGCCGGTACTAAGTTGGCGCAAAAGATACCGGCGTTGGCGAGGCCATCGTTCAGCACCAGCGTCACCGCGCCGGCGGAGATGCCAAAGGCCGCCAGCAACAGCCAGCCGGCCAGCGGATAGTGCTGGATGGCCGGCAGCGCGGCCGGCAAAATGAGCAGGCCAAACAGCAGTTCCTGCACCAAGACCGTGGCGGCCGAGCGGCGAATCAGTGTGCCGTGGCGACGCTTTTGCAGGACGGGCAGCAGCAATTGCCCGGCGGGCACCAGCACGGCTGCCTGCGCTGCCCAAAAGAGCAGCACCGAATCCCATACGGAATTCGGTGCGCCGGTGGAGCGCAGCAGCAGGTGCCAGCGCACCGCGCGGAAGATCACGAACAGGATGTAGGAGCCGGCCAGTGGCAGCAGCAGCAGCCAGTGAAACGTGCGGGCCGAAGCGGCGAGCGCCCGCGGATGCGCGGCCGAAATCAGCAGATAGAGCAGCCCGACCACAACCGCGACCGGCAGCCACGGCCGTACCAGGCGAAGGCAAGTGGGTAAGCGCACCAGTGTTCCATCTCCCCCGAGGGCGACTGGGAGCCGTGAGCCCTTTCCGGAGTATAAACGCGCGCTCAGCCCGTTCGGTTCTGCCGGGGTTACGAATTGGCTGCTGGGTATGGTCCCACTCCCACGATCCCCGCGGCCCGATGTGGGTCACCCTCCTTCGGATGCCGATGGCACTACCATAGGCGTGTTCAGCGCGCACCCGCCGCGAACGGCGCCGCCATGTGTGATGCTGTCACCAACCAGATCGCCCATTATCACGCTCTAGCGACTGAGCACGAAGCGTGACCCGCTTCGGCGGATACGGCTGGGTTGCAAAGCTGATGCCGGTCCGATAGGGATTTCGCACGCGCCACATCCCGCATCTCACCAGTTTGCATTGCAGTCTGGTATGCTGGATTCATGCCGCAGCTTGTTACACGACTTGATGATCGACTGCTCGCTGAGATCGACCAACTCGTGGCTGATGGTGTGGTGGTGAGCCGCTCGGACGCGGTTCGCGTGGGGCTCCAGGCCTTGGTTGACCGTCGCCGGCGTGAAGTGGTTGGCCGCCGCATTGTCGCGGCGTACCGGCGCACGCCACAGACCGCTGAGGAAGCGGCCGGTCTGGATGCAGCTACCAGAGCACTGGTGTTGGAGGAGCCGTGGTGAGCGTGCCGCGACGGGGAGATATCTGGTGGGCCAGAGCTGACGACAAGCGCCGACCGGTCCTGATCATCACGCGGTCCGACATCATCAGTTCGCTGGATGGGATCGTTGTCGCGCCAGTGACGAGAACTGTTCGCGGGATTCCGACTGAAGTCCCGTTAGGTGAGGACGAAGGATTGATGGTGAGGTGCGCCGCATCCTTCGACAACCTTCAGCGCATCCGACGCACGGCCTTGACATCAAAAGCAGGCGATATCGGAAGTCGCTTCGACGAGATCTGCGAAGCTCTCAAGGCACTGGCAGACTGTTAACTCGAAGATTCACTTGGGGCGGCCCAACTCCGAGCTTGAACAGGCTCTGCGCCTCGGCCCGGCGCTGCCAGGAGCGAAGCAATTAGACTGGGGCGACGGGAGCACCCAAGTGAGCGAACACTGCATGTGAGCGCGGCGTTGCCGCGGCGGCACAGCGCCGTATCGGCGAGCGTGTTGTTTGGCGTTGGGTCGTGGGGTTTGGGCCACGCCACGCGGGATCTGCCGCTCATTCTGGGGCTCCTGGGCGCTGGCCACCGCGTTACGGTTCTGGGCAGTGGCACGTCTCTGGCCTTACTGCGCCGGGAGCTGGGCGATCGCTGCCGCTACCTGGAGATTCCGGGGATGCGTGTTCCGCTGGGCCGCACGCCGTTCCGTTTCTATTTCAAATACACCCTCACCCTACCGCTCATCTGGTGGGAAACGCTCCGGCAGCGCGCCTTCGTGCAGCGTCTGCTGGCGTCGGAGCGCTTCGATGTCGTGGTGTCCGACAACCGCTATGGGGTGTGGAGCTGGCGCGTGCCCTCGATCCTTATTGCGCACGGTCTGCGCTTCATTGCGCCCGGCCGCAATCACCTGCTGGAGCTGGGATTGGAGTGGGTGAACGCGCGCTGCTTTCGGGGCTTTCGATGGATTGCCGTGCCGGACTTCGAGTGCAACGACCTTTCCGGCGACCTGTCGCACGGCCTGCGCTTTTACGATCGAGGAAAGATCGCGTACCTGGGCTTGCTCTCTTCCGTGGAGCCGGCCGATGTGCCCATGGACCTGGACGTGTTCATCTCTATTTCGGGGCCAGAGCCGCAGCGCACGCTGCTGGAGCGCCAGGTGCTGCGCCAGTTGCCGCGCGTGCCGGCGCACGGGCTGGTGGCGTTGGGCAGCCCGCAAAGCGCGCCGCGGGCAGACATCGGCGGCTGGCACATTGAGCCGTACCTGGACCGGCGCCAGCAGGCCAGCGCCATGAACCGCTGCTGCCTGGCCGTGGTGCGCGGCGGCTACACCACGCTCATGGAGCTGGCGGCGTTGGGTAAGCCGGCGGTGCTCATCCCCACGCCGGGGCAAACGGAACAGGAGTATCTGGCGAGTTACCAGGCGGGCCTCGGGCGCTTCTTTCAGGCGGAGCAGCAGACGCTCGATCTTTCGCGCCTGGCCCAAGGGCGCCCGCCCAACCCGTATCAGCCCGCGCACCTCACAGCGGCGTCTGTGGATCGCTTCCTGGACCTGGTGGCCAGCTGTTGATGGCCAGCTGGGCGGCGGCCTGCCCGCTGCGCACAGCGCTCTCCATAGTGTCCGGCCAGTTCGTCGCCGTCCATGAACCCGCGAGGTAGAGGTTCGGCACGGGGGTGGCCTGCGGCAGGCGCAGCGCGCGGGAGCCGGGCGCCGGCACGAACGTGGCCTGCCGCACCTTCTGCACGCGCCAGCGCAGCAGTTTCGCGGCCGCGGCGCCCGGCAGCAGCTGGGCCAGCAGCCCCGCCACGCGCTTGGCCAGCTCGGCCTTCGGCACCTCCATCCACGCTTCCGCCGCGCTGATGGAGACGGCGATGTGGTGATCAGCAGTGTTCTGCCGCAGCAGCCGGGAGCGATTGAAGAGCCACAGGGCCTGGCCGCGCACGATGGCCGCCAGCAGCTCGCCGTCAAAGAGGGGCTGGTCGTACCACAGGCTGATGCCGACAATAGGCGCGCTGCGAAGCTGCCCGGCCGGTTCTGTCCAGGGCTGGGGCAGCACCCGTCGCAGTTCGGCCGGTGGCAGCGCCAGCACATAGCGGTCTGCGCTGAGTTGTTCGCCGGCGGTGCCGATCAGCGCCCTGGCGCGGCCGCTCTTCAGCTCTACTCGCTCCACTCCGAGCCCAAAGCGTAGGCGCGCGCCCCGCGGGCGCAGCTGGCGCAGGGCCGCCTCGGGTACGAGTTCGCTCAGGCCCACCTGAGACCAGCCGATGCGCCCGCCAGCGGCCCGCAGCAGCAGCCCTTCGCGAAAGACGAAGCCGCCCATGCTGGCGCTCACGAGCTCGGCCGGGGCGTTGCAGGTGGGCACCACGATGAGGTTCCACAGCCGGGCGACGGCGTTGGTGCTCTGGCCGTGCCGCGCCAGCCAGGCGGCAAACGTCTCGTCTTCCGGCAGGGCTCGCGTGCGGATGAGCGCCAGCGCGGGCAGCACGGCGGCCTTCTCACGCGGGGAGAGATAAGGCAGCCGCAGCAGACTGGCGACCAGGTGCAGCGGCGCGGGCAGCGGCGCCTCCCGCAGCCAGGCGGAGCCGAGCTCGCTGTCCACAATTCGCAGTTGCAGCGTGGGTTGCAGCCGCGCCTGATGCCACTGCCCCAACCGGTGCAGCAGGGCAACATAGGCGCTGCAGCAGCCCAGGAAGAGGTGCTGGCCGTTGTCGAGCGGTTCGCCATCCTCGGCGGGAAAGGAGAAGGTTCGCCCGCCCGCGAAGGGGCGGCGTTCCAGCAGCGTAACCTGCCAGCCGCCGTTAGCCAGGTCCAGCGCGGCCGTGAGGCCGGCCAGGCCGGCCCCCACCACAATGACCGAACGCCCAGGCACCGGCAACCAACCCGGCTACTTGATGCGCAGGCCGGTGTCGCCCCGCAGACAATCCACCCAGGTGTGGCCAATGAGACGCAGCTTCTCGGGGGCGCTCAGGCTGACGCGGCTCTCGAACACGTCGTAATCACGTGCTTCGATGCGTTGCAGGATGTGCAAGTAGATGCCACCCATGGTAGCCGTGCAGGCACGGGAGCGTACGTCAATCAGCCGCAACAGGCGCGTGCCACTGGCGAAAAACTGGCGTGCGCGCTGCGCCTGAAAAGCCATGAGCTGCCGGAAGGCGGCGCTGCAGCGGTGCTGCAGCAGGTCCTCTTCGCTGCAGCCGAAGCGCTGCAGTTCATCCAAGGGCAGATAGATGCGGCCGCGCTCGGCGTCCTCCCTTACGTCGCGCATGATGTTGGTGAGCTGCAGGGCGATGCCCAGGTCAGCCGCGTACTCTGGCGCGCGTGGATCGCGATAGCCGAAGATCTGGAGCGAGATGAGGCCCACAGTCGCCGCGACGCGGTAGCAGTAGCGGCGCAGCTGCTCGAAGGTGGCGTAACGATTCACGTCGATGTCCATTTCCACGCCGGCGAGGAGCTCCTCAAAGTGAGCTTTGGGGATGGCGTAGCGCGCCACCGCGTCCTGCAGCGCCAGCAGCACGGCATCGCTTCCCTGCCCGGCGTACACCTGCTCCAGGCGCTGCCGCGTGCGCTCGATGGCGTCGCGCTTGGCCGCGCGGGGCGCGTCGTCGTCGCTGTCGGCATCGCACTCGCGGCTGAAGGCATAGGCGGCGTAAATGGCCTGGCGCTTCTCGGGCGGCAGGGAAATAAAGCCGAAATAGAAGTTCTTGGCTTCCTGGCGAGTTACATCGCGGCAGTGCGCGTAGGCCGAGGCCAGCGCTGGTGTCAGCGTGGCCGAGCTCACCGGCCGCCGCCAGCGAGGGCGCCGCGCAAGGCGCTGAGCAGCAGCATGGCCTGGCGCCAGCTCGGCACTTTGGGCCGCGCGGTGAGTACGTCGTAGCCGCGAGTTTCTATCCGTTGAAGAACCTCCAGCCCGCCCAGCATAAACAGCTGGAGGTCCACCCGCAACCGCCGTTCCACCAGCGGAAGGAGGCCGCGTCCGGTGGCAAAAAGCTCGCGCGTTCGCTGGATTTCAAAGTGCATAAGCTGCCGCCAGCGCTCGTTCACGCGGTGGGCCGCCAGATCCTCCTCCGAGTAGTCGAAGCGCCGCAGGTCCTCGAGCGGCAGATAGATGCGCCCGCGCTCCGCGTAGTCGGAGGTGACATCCTGCCAGAAGTTCGCCAGTTGCAGCGCGGTGCAGGTGGCATCGGCCAGCAGCGCGCGCTGCTCGTCCGCAACACCAAAGAGGTGCAGCACCAGCCGCCCAACGGGGTTGGCCGAGAGGCGGCAGTAGGCCACCAGGTCGTCGTAGCGTTCATAACGTTGCACCAGCTGGTCCTGCCGGTTGGCCTGGATCAGGTCGCGCAGGAGCTGTGGGGGCAGCTCGCATGCCCGCATGGTTGATGCCAGGGCAACAAACGTTGGGTTCGTGGCCTGGCCGGCGCAGCAGGCGTTCAGCTCCTGCTCCCAGGCATCCAGCAGCGCCAGGCGGTCGCCCGGCGCCTCATCGCCCAGGTCGTCCACGCCGCGACAGTAGGCGTAGACGTTGAACATGTGCTGGTGCAGGCGGCGCGGCAACAGCCAGGACACCACCAGGAAGTTCTCGTAGTGGCGGTGCGCCAGGCGGCGCGTGAAAGCTTCGGCTTCCTGCAAGCTGCACGGCGCTCCGCCGTGGACAGTGCCTTCGATTTCCCTGGCAGACGGGCCGAGCACCGGTTTCACACCGCGCTCGCCACTGCGCCGTGTATGGCGCGCAAGGTCTCATCCTGACCGGCCGGCGCTTCGGGCAGCGCGCCCAGCCAGCGCCCCAGCGCCAGAATGGGGAAATACTGCCGGTAGAGGTGGTAGTTGATCATGAAGGCGCGCGGGAAGCCGGTGCCGGTGAATTGGGGCTCGGGCCAGGTGCCGTCTTCATCCAGCGCAGCCAGCAGGTAGGCCACACCTCGGTGCGCGGCAGCGCTGGCCGCTTCGCCGGCCGCGATCAGCCCCATGAGGCCCCAGGCGGTTTGCGAGGGGCTGCTGGGGCCAGCGCCGCGCAGCGCTGGATCATCGTAGGTGGCGCAGGTCTCGCCCCAGCCGCCATCCTCGCGCTGGTGGCGGGTCAGCCAGGCCACGGCGCGCCGCATGGCCGGGTGGCTCGGCGGCAGCCCAGCGCTGCGCAGCGCCGGCAGCACGGCGCCCAGGCCGTACACGTAGTTCACGCCCCAGCGGCCCCACCAGGAGCCATCGGGCTCCTGCTGCCGCAGCAGGTAGGTGAGCGCGGGGTCGATCAGCCGCGCCGGCCCGTTGGCCGCTGCCAGAAACTCCACGATGTGCGCGGTCACATCCTCCGTGGGCGGATCGGTGGTTTCGCCAAAGTCGGCGAAAGGGATCTTGGTCACGATGCCGCGGTCGTTGTTGGCGTCGAAGCTGCCCCAGGCGCCGTCGCGGCTGCGCATGCCATCCAGCCAGCGGATAGATCGCTCGACAGCCGCGCGTGTGTGCGGGTGCCGTGGAGCTGCGCGCAAGAGGGCCAGCGCCACGATGGCGGTATCGTCCGTATCGGGATAGCCGTGGTTGAAGAACTCGAACGCCCAACCGCCAGGCGGCGTGCCCCGGCGTGCGCGCACCTGCCAGTCGCCTGGATCGCTGAGCTCCTGTCGCAGCAGCCAAGCAACCGTTTTCTGCACGGCCGGGTGGTCTGAGGGGACGCCCGATTCGGCCAGGGCCAGCAGCGCCAGGGCGGTGTCCCACACGGGCGAGACGCAGGGCTGCACGCGCCAGCCCTCGGTGTCGCGCACGCCAAAGGCCTCCATACCGGCCAGAGAGCGTGCGATAACCGGATGATCCGTGGCATACCCCAGCGCACTGAGTGCGATGAGGGAGTAGACCCACGGCGGCTGAATGCCGCCCCAGCTGCCATCCTGCTCCTGATGCGCGAGCACCCAGCGCTCGGCTGAGGAAATGGCGCGCTGGCGGAGGTGGCGTGGCGCGGGAAGGCGGCGGAGCAGCGCATCGGCGAGGTAGAAGGTGCCACGCCAGCCGCGGAGAGAGGCCGGGCGTGGCAGCGCGAAGTCGGCCTGGCTGAGGCCCGCGCGGAGTTCCGGCACGCGCGCCATCTCAGGTAGAGGGCGCCGCGGCTGCTTGGCCAGGACGATCAGCAGGGGCACAATGGTGCCGCGCGCCCAGCTGGAGAAGTCATAGATGTTGAGTGGCACCCAGGGCGGCAGGTACATCAGCTCCGGCGGCATGACAGGCAATCCCCGCCAGGGGTACTCACCGAACAGAGCGAGCCAGATCTTGGTGAAGACACGCGCCCTGGGCAGGCTGCCGTGCAACAGGATGAACGCGCGGGCGGCTCGTAAGAGGGGTGCATCGGGATCGCGCCCGCACAGCTTCAGCGCGATGTAGGCCTCGATGGTGGTGCTGAGGTCGCTGGGGCCGGCGTAAAAGATGGGCCAGCCGCCATCGTCCTGCTGGCGGAGCTCGATGTAGTGAGCCACGTCCGCCCAGCGCTGCTGGTCGGGCAGGCCCAGGAAGTGCATCAGCAGAATGTACTCGGCTTGAATGGTGACGTTCGCTTCGAGCTCGCCGCACCACCAGCCGCCGGCGTCCTGCGTGGCCAGCAGCGCTTCGATGGCGCGCGCCAGATCCTGCGAGGCTCGCTGTCGCAAGCGGCCGTCGATGTCTGCCTGGGCCTCAGCAATAGCCATGTTCTCGAAACCAGCCGGCGGATTTGCGGAGGGCCTCCCGTGCCGGCGTTCGGGGTAGGCCGAGCAGCTTTTGTGCCTTTGCAGCATCGTAGTACATGGGCCGGCCGGCCATGCGCACCCCCTCGAATGGGATGCTGGGCCGGCGCCGCGCCAGGCGGCCTTCCAGCACCTCGCTTACGGCGCCCGCGGCCAGGGCGACCGCCAGGGGCAGGCGCAACCGTGGTGCCGGGAGGCCCGCTACCTCCGCCAGGCAGGTCAGCAGCTCCCGCAGCGAGAGGTTGTGCGCACCCAGGATGTAGCGCTCGCCCGGCTGGCCCCGCTTCAAGGCCAGCAGGTGGCCCGCGGCCACGTCCTCGACATCGATTACGTTCAGGCCAGTGTCCACGTAGGCCGGCATTCGCCCACGCAGGAAGTCCAGCACAACGCGGCCGGTAGGGGTGGGCTTCACGTCGCCCGTGCCGATGGGGGTGGCGGGATTGACGATCACGACCGGGTAGCCGGCTGCCGCTTCCCGCAGCGCCAGGCGTTCGGCCAGAATCTTCGAGCGCTTGTAATGGCTGTGCACCTCGCGTGGATCGGCGAAGCCCGCTTCGTCGCCGCCCCAGCAGGTGCGTTCCGAGCCGGGCGCCAGCGTGCCCGGTGGGATGGTGGCCACGGAACTGGTGTACACCACGCGCTCCACCCGGGCTGCCCGCGCCGCCGCTAACAGGTGGCCCGTGCCGGCCACATTTGTGGCGTAGAGCGCGCGCGGATCGGGCGCCCACAACGCGTAGAGCGCTGCCACGTGGAACACCACCTGGCAGCCCCTTGCCGCGCGTGCCAGCGAGGCCGCGTCCCGCAGGTCGCCCGCCACGATCTCCGCGTCCGCCAGCGCCTGCGTGGCAGAGGAAGCGGGTGAACGAACCAGCGCGCGCACCTCAAAGCCATCGGCCAGGAGCACCCGAGCAACGTGCTGGCCAATGAAGCCGGTGGCGCCGGTGACCAGCGCTCTCAGGGCCAGACCTCGAGGGCCGACAGCACCGCCCAACGCAGGCGGCGCGCAGCCGCGGGGTAGCGCCAGGCGGTGTGCCAGCCGAGCGCGCGGTCGCCTACGCCGTCGATGATCACGCGCAGACTGAGGAAAGGCAGCCCTTGCGCTGCCGCGGCTCGCTGGAGCCAGGCCGTTTCCATGTCGACTGCCTGGGCGCCAGCGCGGCCGAGCTCGCGCTTGCGCGCTGGCGAGGCAATGGCGGCCTGTGTGGCGATGTCGCCGCTGTGCACAGCGGCGCCCGCCGCTGCTGGCGGGCCAGTCCCGCTCGCCCTCGCACCAGCCAGGCGCTGCCGGAGCTGGCAGCCAACGCGCGGCGCATCGGCCCCGCTCACCAGCAGGTCGCCGCTGCGCACCTCTGGGCTGCAGGAGCCAGCGAAGCCCGCGGCGATCACCGGGCGCCCGCGCGGCAGGCGGTAGTTGCGCCGGGCCATGCCCGCCACCCAAGCTCCCAAGCCACGCAGCGGCCACGCTTCCGGCAGCGTGGCCACCACGACCAGTGGCTGCGTCACTCAGTACTCGCGAGTCAGCAGGAAATCGACGATGCTCAGCAGCTCTTCGGCACCGGGCGAGGCAAATGGCGTGGCCTCTGCCAGGGCCCGCGCGCGCTGGTGCAGTTCGACCGTCATCCGCTGGATCTGCTGGCGCACGTTCAATTCGTCGAACAGGCGCAGCACGCAGGCCACCGCGTCGTCGGAGAGGGTTTCGGCCCGGTACAGCTTGCGCAGGTCTTCACGCTGAGCGGGGTGGGCGCTGGCCGCGGCGATGACGATGGGCATGGACTTCTTGCGGCGGCGAATATCTGAATGCACCGGCTTGCCCGTCTGCTCGGTTGTGCCCCAAACGCCGAGTACATCGTCCCGAATCTGGAACAGCTCGCCCATGGTTTCGCCGAGCTCACGGCACTGGCGCCGAACTTCGGGCGCCGCGCCAGCCAGCAAGCTGCCAAGCTCCATGCTCGCCCGCAACAAAGCGCCTGTTTTGCGGCCGATCATCTCCAGATACTCAGGCAGCGTGGCCGTGGCCTGCGACTCAAACGTCATGTCCAGATACTGGCCCTCGATCATGTCGCCCGCGGCCTCATGGACGGTGCACACGGCATCGACCACCTGCGCCGGCGCGAACTGTTCTTTTAATTGACATAAGGTTAGGGTGGCCATACAGAACATGGCATCACCGGCGTTGATGCCCTGGGCCACGCCCCAGCGCGTCCACAGCGCCGGGCGGTGCCGGCGTTCGAGATCGTGATCCTGGATGTCGTCATGCACGAGGGAGAAGTTGTGGATCAGTTCGAGCGAGACCGCGGCTGGCACGGCGTGCAGCCAGTGCCCGCCCAGCGCGTCGCAGACCAGCAGGCAGAGGGTGGGTCGCAACGCCTTGCCGGCGCCTACGCCCTCGACATCAAGGCCCAGGTGGTAGCGCAGCATTTCATACAGAGGCAGCTCGCGCCCCTGGAAGGTGCTCCGCAGGCTGGCGTCGAGCGCCGGCCGGTAGCGGGCAAAGGCATCGGCAAGTGGCACAAAGGCATAGTACTCCGAGGAGTGCGCCGAGTAGTCAGGCTGCCCTTGCTGGCCCGAGTGGCTTGGCGGTGGCGCGGAGATGTCCTGCACGCTCAACAGCCCAGCAACTTTGGGGCCTTCCGGTCGATATACTCGGCGTCATACTGCGCGTCGAAAGGCAGGTGCAGGCGTGAAGGTCATCGTCGCGGCGCCTCGGGGGTTCTGCGCCGGCGTGTCGCGTGCCGTGGACATGGTGGAAGCGGCGCTGGAGCGCTGGGGCCCACCGGTGTACGTGCGGCGGCAGATCGTACACAACAAGCGCGTCGTGGCAGAATTGGCCGCGAAGGGCGCCGTCTTCATTGACGAAGTGGAGGAGGCGCCGGCCGGCCGGCCGCTGCTCTTCAGCGCACACGGCATTGCTCCTTCAGTCCGTGATTCCGCGGCTGCGCGCCAGCTCAAGACCATTGATGCGACCTGCCCGCTGGTGACCAAGGTCCACGCAGAGGCGCGGCGCTTCGCCCGGCAGGGCTGCGACATCATCTACGTCGGCCACGCCGGCCACGATGAAGCGCTGGGAACGATGGGCGAGGCTTTGGATCGTACGCACCTCGTTCAGACAGTTGAGGATGTGGACAGCCTGGACTTGCCGCCTGAAGCGAAGGTAGCCTACCTGACGCAGACCACTCTGGGTGTGGACGAGACGGCGGGCATCATCGACGCGCTGCAGCGGCGCTTCCCCTCAATCCTGTCCCCGACCAAGGAGGATATCTGCTACGCGGCCACCAACCGGCAGCTGGCCGTCAAGCTCATGGCGCCACGCTGCGACCTGGTGCTGGTGGTTGGCTCGTCGAACAGCTCCAACGCCCACCGACTGGTGGAGGTTGCGCAGTCGGCGGGCACCCCGGCGCACCTGGTGGACAGCCCGGCGGACATCGAGCCGGCGTGGCTCGTCGGGGCGGGGACCGTGGGCGTCACAGGCAGCGCTTCCACGGCCGAAGCGGCGGTGCAGGAACTGGTGGCATGGCTGCAGCCCGCGAGCGTGGAGGAGTTGCGCGCGCTGGACGAGGACGTGCGCTTCAATCTGCCAATTGACTTTCGCTGACACGGGCAGCTTGCTTGCCCGACAGCGGGCCGGCGAGGAATGCGCGTTCGCCCTGGAGTGCCCGCCCCGAGGATCTGGTGAGGAGCCTCCGCGGCATTCCAGGCGAGCTGCTTGGGCGCATTCGGCCGCCTGAAGCATGATGGGCAGAAGCGGCAAGCAGAGCTTTGGCGCAGCGCTGCTCATCGTGCTGCTGGCCCTGCTGAGCGGCTGCGGCAGTGCATCCGCCAGGCCGTCCGAGAGCCCGAGTGGGGCAGCTGTTACGGCTCCGAGCAACGCGCCCGCCTCGCCCAGCGCATCCCCGACCCTGGCGAGCGCGCCCAGCCCCTCGGCGAGCGCACCGGCTTCCACCGAGGCACCGGCCAGCCCGGCGGACAGCCCCGCGCCCAGCCCGCCCGCCGCGTCGCCGCCAGTCCCGTTGACTGTGCCGGAGGCGCAGATGGCGACACCTGGACTCCACCCCGTCGCCGTGGCTGGGCACACCGTCGATTTGCCGGCCGGATTCACCATTTCGCTCTTCGCCAGTGGCTTGCATGCACCGCGCTTCATGGCCTTCGACACGGCCGGCAACCTGGCGGTGGCCGAGGACGCCGCGAATCGGATAGTTCTGTTTCGTGCGCAAAACGGCCGGCTGCAGCCGGCGGCCCAGCCGCTGATCAGCGGTTTGAGCGACCCCACGAGCGTAGCCTTCGCGCCAGGCTTCCTGTATGTGGCGGCGGCGCGCCAGGTGCAGCGCTATCCGTATGAGGCCGGCCAGGTGGGCGCGGCGCAAGCCATCATCCCCAATCTGCCGCCGGCCACGGATCACCACACGCGCACCATCGTGTTTGGGCCGGATGGCTCGCTGTACCTGGGTATGGGCTCGCCCTGCAACGTCTGCACCTTCAGCGATCCGCGCTACGCGGCCATCACCCGCTATAACGCCGGCGGCTCGGGCGAAACGCTGTTCGCGCACGGCTTGCGGAACGCCGTGGGGCTGGCGTTTCAGCCCGGCACGGGCGAGTTGTGGGCCACGGTAAATGGGCGCGACGGCCTGGGCGACAACATTCCCTGGGACCTGCTCACCAGCATCCAGCAAGGCGAGGACTTCGGCTTCCCCACCTGCTACGACAACCGGCAGCCCGATCCGCAATTCGGCCGGCCGGGTGCCTGCGCGGGCGTGGCCCTGCCGGACGTTGGCCTTCAGGCGCACTCCGCCCCGCTGGGGCTGGCCTTCTACACGGGCAGCCAGTTCCCGGCCGGCTATCGAGGCGACCTGCTGGTGGCGCTGCACGGCTCCTGGAATCGCACTGTGCCCACCGGCTACAAGCTGGTTCGCGCGCACTTCTCGGGCGGGCACATCGTGTCCGTCACGGACTTTGCCACCGGCTGGCGCCCGGCGGCTCCCGGTCGGGTGATCCAAACCCCATTCGGACTTGGTACCGCGGGCGCCTGGGGCCGCCCGGTCCAGCCCGTGGTTGCGCCGGATGGCAGCGTCTATGTGTCGGACGACGAGCTCGGCGCGATCTATCGCATCAGTTACACCGGCTGAGCATTCGCCGGCCGCTGGCCGGAAGCGGCTACTTGCCCCAGCGTTCCACGCCAGGCGCGGGGAAACTCTGGCTGTTCAGGCCGCCCGCGGCGCGCAATGCGGAGATGAACGCCTCTCGCGGCGGAAAGACCTGCGAGTCCACGCGGTAGGTGGTGCCGTCAGTGAAGTCGACATAATCCGTGTAGATTGGCAATGCACCGAAGGGCTGCACGATGCGCACGTCACTCACTCCCTGGATGGGCTGAAAGGTGGAGCTGCCGGCCACGTTCACTTCGCTCATCGCCTGTGCGGTTACACGCACCACGTCGCGCTGCCGCAGCGCCACGCCACCCAGGGTTCCCGCGAGACCCACCACCAGCAGGATGAGCGCAGTGGCGCTTTCTATGGCGTGCTTCGCTTCGCCGGCACCGTGGCTCAGCAGCGACTGCTCCTGAAGGTACCATGTGCCGCCAACCAGCGCCAGTCCCAACCCCAGGCCGATGAAGCGCACCGAAGGCCACATGGTGAAGGGCAACGTGGCCGGCGGAGCCACCTCGACAAAGGGCAGCACCAGCAGGCAGAACCAGAAGCCGATGGCTCCCGCGGAACGCAGAGCGTGCAGCAGATCGCCGCGGCGATAGAGCCCGGGCGTCCACCGGCCCGCGGTTCCAGCCAGGGCAATGAGCACTGCGCCCAGCCACACCCCCTGCGCGGCGTGCCGCTGCTGGCCAATGACGATGACCAGCGCGCCGATCGCCACCACGCACAGCCCCGCCAGCGTTTTCATCAGCGCATCGTGGAACCAGTCGTTCAGGGCAAGGCCGATCCCCTTTGTGCCGGTAGCGGCGGGAGCTTCCAGGGCCGGCACCTGTTCGTCCGTTGTGGGGGCGCGCAGACGTAGCTGCAGCGCCAGGCGAACGGCAGCCGCCAGCGCCGCGGCCGCCAGGACGGCGCCGGCCCAGGACAGCCAGGCGTGATCCCGCCAGACGACGTACCACACCGGCGCGCCGACCAGCGGCAGCCCAGCGAACAGGGCCTCGCGGATGCCAAGCGATTCGCCGGCGGCTCGCCGTAGCCCGGCATGCGCCAGCAGCGCTCCCAGCCAGGCACCCGCCCACAGGCCCACGCCAAAATTGGGCGGCGAGGCGCGCCGCTCCCAGCTCGCCAGGAGGGCCGCCAAGCCCAGGCCCACCAGCGCCGCGAGCAGAGCCCAGCTCAGCTCCAGGCCCGGGAAGTCTCCCGCCTCCTGCTCCGCATCGCCCCGGAGTTGGGGCAGCAAGGCGATGGTCTCGCGCAGCGCGGCGGCAACGCCCACAGCCGCCACCACCGCCAACCCAAAGGCGAGCCAGCCCCTCTCTGTCTGCACCAGCAGTTTGGCCGGCACGGCAGTGAAGGGCAGGATCGCGAAGATGCCCAGCGCGAGGAATTGCCAGCGGCTCTCGATGTCGCCAAGCAGCGCCTGACTCAGCACGGCACCGAGCAGCAGGCCCGCCCACACGCCGGCCAGCGTCACGGCCAGTGGGGGGTGCAGGAAGCGCGTGCTCAGCAGCAGGTCCACCGCGGCCGCGACGAGAAAGGCGAAGATCCGGCTCAGCGAGCCCGTCAGTCGGGCGCTGCCCGCGCCGCTCTCCAGGCCCTGGTCATCTGCTGACTGTGTCGCGCTGGGTGCATCGGTGGGCGTCTCGTTCGGCTGCCCGCCGCGGCGCGCATCGCGGCGGCGACGGCGCTCTTCAAGCGAGAGGGGTGAACTGCTGGCCATCCGATAGTCAGCCGATCTCACGCTGGTTGGGGGACGATGGCAGCGGGCGCCCGGCCAGGCCCGCCAGCAGGTTCTCCGCCGCCAGCACCGCCATGCGGTCGCGGGTGGCGAAGCTGGCGCTGCCCAGGTGGGGCACCACCACGCAGTTATCCAGTGCCAGCAGGCGGTGGTCGCGGGGCAGCGGCTCGGGTTCGGTGACATCGAGCCCGGCCGCCCAGATGCGGCGGCTGGCCAGCGCGTCATACAGTGC
>JBOGTU010000129.1:0-2838 GCA_050695655.1 Chloroflexota bacterium
GCGCCGCACGACGTCCTGACGGTGCGCGACGTACTCTCGCAGAATGGCCTTGAGGCTGAGCACGCGCGGCTCGTTGTTGACCAGCGCCAGCATGTTCATGCCGAAGGTTGTTTGCATGGCCGAGTGCTTGTACAACTGGTTCAGCACGGCGCGCGGGTTGGCCTCGCGTTTCAGCTCAAAGACGATGCGCATACCCTCGCGATCGGATTCGTCGCGCAGGTCCGAGATGCCTTCGATCTTCTTTTCGCGCACCAGGTCGGCAATGCGCTCGATCATGGCGGCTTTGTTGACGGCGTACGGCAGCTCTTTCACCACGATCTGGAAGCGCTCGGCACGCATTTCCTCAATGAACGCCTTGGCGCGGATGATCACCCTGCCGTGCCCGGTGGTGTAGCCGAGCTTCACGCCCTCGATGCCCATGATGGTGCCGCCGGTCGGGAAGTCCGGCCCCTTGATGAAATCGAACAGCTTGTCCTGCTCGGCATCAGGGTTATCGATGAGGAAGGTGACGGCGTCGACCACTTCGCCCAGGTTGTGGGGCGGAATGTTGGTGGCCATGCCCACGGCGATGCCGGTGGCGCCGTTCACCAGCAGGTTGGGTAACAACGATGGCAGAACCACGGGCTCCTTCTTCTCGCCATCGAAGTTGTCGATGAAGTCGACCGTCTCTTTTTCGAGGTCGCTCAGCAGCATTTCGGTGATGGGCTGAAGCCGGCACTCGGTGTAGCGCATGGCCGCTGGCGGGTCGCCATCCACCGATCCGTAGTTGCCTTGCCCATCAATGAGCGGGTAACGCATGGACCATGGCTGCGCCAGCCGTACCAGCGTCTCGTACACAGCCGCGTCACCGTGCGGGTGGTAGAACTTGATCACTTCGCCCACGGGGCTGGCGCACTTGCGGTACTTGGTGCCGGCGGTCATGCCAATCTCGTTCATGGCAAACAGAATGCGCCGGTGCACGGGCTTGAGGCCGTCGCGCACGTCCGGGAGGGCCCGCGCCACGATCACGCTCATGGCGTAGTCCAGGTACGCGGAGCGCATCTCCTGCGCTATGAGCACGTCGCGGTACTTGGTCAGATCTTCAGCCATGAGAGCTTCATAAGTATATCCGCCATACGATCACGCGGTTTGCGGCTGTGGGAACAGATCCGGTTAAGGAAACAGCTGGAAGCGTGGGCAGTGGCGCG
Organism: Chloroflexota bacterium; assembly: GCA_050695655.1. Taxonomy (GTDB): domain Bacteria; phylum Chloroflexota; class JAJPGV01; order JAJPGV01; family JAJPGV01; genus DATKQD01. Next base: position 1,188 of record JBOGTU010000129.1, read on the forward strand.
GCCGCACGGCGGCGAAGTGGCGGCGATCCAGTGTGAGCACGACAATCCGTCTCCAGGCGCTCCGCCAGGGCAACGACCGAGGCATCCACCGCACGGCGTGGTCCACATCAGCTTTGTCGATGGCGGCGAGCGGGGGTCCGGCGTCCACGACGGCCGGCGTCACCGCGTGCCGCCGAAGGCGTCCTCCTCGGTCTGGGCGGCGCGGTCCCGGAGCATGTCTTTGGCGCGGGCCCCGTCCGTATGGGGAAAGCCGCTGTCGACGAGGCCAACAAAGGCTGGTGCATGGCGCGTCATCGCCGGGCCGGCGATGTACGCTGCCACAGCCTCGCGCACCATGTGGCTGGCCGAAATGCCTCGCCGCTGTGCTTCGAGCGTGAGAATCTTGGCGTCTTGTTCGGGAAGGATGATGGTCGTGCGCTTCTTCAATGCATACCATCATGCCGGATACCACGACGACGAATCGCCTGCGCAGACGACGGAAGGGGGGCCTTCAGGGGCTGATAGTCAAGCTCCCGCTGGCCATGCCGGCGCCGCAGGTGGCCTGGACGCGGCCGGTGCCGGCCGGCATGGTGGGCGATATTTGCCAGGTCCAGCTCACTTGGCCCTGGTGGTCGGCCTGTTTGGGGGTGAAGCCGAGCGTGGCTCGGTGAGCCAGCTCGGGAGCCACGAACGCCAGCAAGCACGTGTCGGCTGGCGTGGTTTGGACGATGGCTGACGCCAGTTGTCCCGGCCGGCCGGGGCTGATCCAAGTGAAGCTCACGCCAGCAGCCGGCGCGCGGCTCGCACGCGTGCTGGCCGGTGCGCTGGGGCTGGCCGGCGCACCTGCGGTGTCACGCGAGGGCGCGGCCGAGCAGGCGTACAGCAGGAACACCAGTCCCAGCAAGCCGAACAGGCGCATGTGAGCCTCTTCAGTGTGACGAAACGAAGGGCAGGCCCGCCGCGGGCGCCGTCATCGGGGGTGGGTGCTGCTGAGAATGGTGGCGAACAGCGGCAGAATGCTGGGATCAAATTGATCCGCCGGCGTGGGCTGGGCCGACGGTGGCAAGGCGGTGGGTGTTTCCCTGGCGCGCTCCTGAAGGGTGGTGCCAGCCTCCTGCCAGGTGGTGACGCGGGTGAGCTCGGCGCCACCGTGCTCCAGTACCCAGGCGGCGGGCACGCCGTGCAAAGTGCTGGTACCGGAGCCCACCACCCGAACACCCTCAGCGCCGCTGGCGCTGCTGGCGAGGCGTTTCTCCATGGCTAGCCAGTTTGACGGGTCCAGGTGCTGCAATTGCCCGCCGGAGAGAATTTCGACCGATGCGCCAATGACGCCCTGGTCCGTTTGGAACTGGCCGTATGGCGCTGTGGCGGAGAGCACGGCCGTACCCTGCGGGCCCCGAGGGGCCGGTTGCGCCGTGGCCGTCCAGCCCTCGGGCAGGGCCACACTCAACCAGGGCAGCTGGATGGTGACCAGCTCCGCTGAGCCGGCCGGGACGATGAAGCTGCCGTCGGCCGAAGGCGTGGGCAGCGTGGCGGGTGTCGCGTCCACACTCAGCAGTGCCGGTGAAGGAGATGCCGCCGGCGCTGCGCTCCTGATGGCGCTCGCCGCCGGCGTGGCGCTCGGCGGCACGCTCGCCGCGGCGCTGGCGCTGGCGCTGGCCGATCCCGAGGG
>JBOGTU010000130.1:0-6940 GCA_050695655.1 Chloroflexota bacterium
ATTCGCGGCTGCGATCGGCGATCGTACCGTAACCCCCCTGGTCTTGCGTCACCGCGAGATCCTGCGCGACGATCGACCTGATCCCGGTGAAACTGACCGCCTGCTGCTCATCCCGGTCGATCAGATAGTCGTTCTCGTACACTTCCTTGGTCGAGAACGTGCCGGGAACGATCTCCGGAACCGTGATCCCATCGTTGAGCACCGCGAGTTCGTCCGCCGTGAGGGGGTGATCGGCGTTCGACCACACCCGGTAGTGGATCGAATGATCGTCGTCGATCGGAACGCGCACTTGCGTGAGCACCGGCCCGCCGGGCGGCGCCGCGATCAGTACGGCATACGGCATCAAGTACTGGTTGACGCGCCAGTGAAAGGTATCTTCGCCCGCATTGCGTTGTGCGGAGAGCATCAAGCCGTAGTCGGTTTCGGCGGTGAACCAGCGCGGCATCCGGTCGGCGAACACCGTCGCGTCGACACGGCCGCCGGGAATCGGCCGGCCGTCGGAGCGACTGTGCAGAAACGACACGTGGCTCGAATCGATGTCGCCTTCTTGCAGCTGCGCGTAGTTGCCCACCGTGACCATCTTCGTGATCGAACGGTGATCGTCGGGAACGGCGAACGCTTCGATCGCCGGAAACTCCGGCATCAGATCGATCGGGCCGAGATAGGCCCAGATCAGTCCGCCGCGCTCCATCGCCGGATACGACGTCGTCTTGACCTTGTTCTTGAGCGTCGGTCCTTCGGGGCAGTTCGGCAAGTCCGTGCACGCGCCGGTGACGTCGAACTTCCAGCCGTGATACACGCAGCGCAGCCCATTCTCCTCGTTGCGGCCAAAGAAGAGTGATGCACCGCGATGGGGGCAGGAATTCTGCACTACGCCCACTTTGCCCGAGGTGACGCGAAAAGCGATGAGGTTCTCGCCCAGCAGCCGCAGCCGCAGTGGATCGCAGTCGGGCGCAGGCAGCTCGGTGGAGAGCGCACCCGGCAACCAGTACTGCCGCATCACTTCACCCATCGGCGTGCCCGGACCCACCCGGCACAAGAGCTCGTTGTCCTCTTTGCTGAGCATGCGCGTTCCTCCCTGTTCAGGGGCCGTACCCCGCTATTGTTCTTGAATAGAACAATGTGCATCATAGGCCATGCGCGGCGCCCAAACAAGATGCGCCTGGGCGGGCTCGGCGGCCTCGCGGCGTGCGGGGCTAAGATGGCGGGGTGAGAGCCACGCAGTCATGACTGTTCGAACCGATCGTCCCCTGGTGATGGGCACGCAGGGCATGGTAGCGACGGGCCACCACCTGGCCACGCAGGCCGGGTTGCGCATCCTGCAGCGCGGTGGCAACGCCGTGGACGCGGCCATTGCCGCCGCGGCCGTGGTTGCTGTATGCAAACCATCCATGAACAGCCTGGGTGGCGACAACATGAGCCTGCTCTGGAATGCGCGCACCGAGGAGCTGCAGGCGCTGAACGCCAACGGCTGGGCGCCGGCCGCCGCCACGCTGGACCAGTTTGCCGCCGGCATGCCCGCCCACGGCCCACGGGCAGCGTCCGTTCCGGGTGCGGTGGCCGGGTGGGACGCACTGCTGGAGCGCGCTGGTACCAAGGCCCTCCCGGAGCTGCTGGAAGATGCCATTGGCTACGCGCGCAACGGCTTTGCCGTGAGCCACCTGCTGCACGAGGAGATGGAGGCTTGTCGCGAGCTGCTCCAGGCGCGCCCAGCCACGGCGCGCGTCTTTCTGCCAGGCGGTCACGTACCCGCCGCGGGCGACGTGCTGGTGCAGGCGGATCTCGCCGCCAGCCTGGAAGTGCTGGCTGCTCAAGGGGCCAACGCCTTCTATCGGGGCGAGCTGGCCCAGCGCATCGCGGAGTGCATGGCGGCCGAGGGGGGGCTCATGTCGGCCGCGGATTTGGATCAGTTTCGGCCGCAGTGGAAGCCGCCCATCCACGTCACCTACCGGGGCGTGGATGTCTTCGGCCAGCCGGCGCCATCGCAAGGTTTCATCATGGCCGAGGAGCTCAACATTCTCGAAGGCTGCGATCCCCGCGCGCTGAAGCCGGGTGAGCTGCAGCACCTGATGATCGAAGCCAAGAAGCTGGCCTTTGCCGATCGGTCGGCTTTCCTGGGCGATCCGGACTTCGCCGCCGTGCCCCTGGACCGGCTGCTCTCCAAGGAGCACGCCGCACGCCAGCGGGCGCGCATTGGCGAACGCGCCCAGGCGGCCTACCAGGCTGAGAGTGGCGGCGAAACGACCTATCTAGCCGTGGTGGACCGCTGGGGCAACGCGGTGTCCTTCATCCAGAGCATCTTCCGGGATTTTGGATCCGGCGTGGTAGTGGATGGCACGGGCATCCTGCTGAACGACCGCATGCTTGGCTTCACTACGCGGCCGGGGCACGTCAACGCCGTGGGCCCCCGCAAGCGCCCGGTGATGACGCTCAATGCCTGCATGCTGTTTCGCAGCGGACAGCCCTGGATCGTCTTCGGCACGCCGGGCGCCGACGCTCAAGTGCAGAGCAACTTTCAGCAGGTGGTGCACTGGGTGGACGAGGGGCTCGACGTACAGCACGCCATAGAGCAACCTCGCTGGCTGCACATCTCGGGGACGGATGTGCTGCTTGAGGCTGGCTGGGACCCTGCCGTAGCCGAGGCTCTGGCTGCCAGGGGCCACACGCCGCGCATTGGCCCGCGCTGGGACAAGCGCATGGGCGGCTTGCAAGCCATTTCCATCGATCGCGTGAACGGCGTTCTCTCCGGCGGCGCCGATCCTCGCCGGGAGGGTTACGCGCAGGGCTGGTAGCCCGCCCTTCCCATCAGCGCGATTCGTTCCTGGACGGCCAGCAAAAACCGGGCAAAAAGCGTAGTATGACGTCCATGTCGTTCGGTCCCTAACCAAATTTGCCGGAATGCTGGAGGGCGCATGATGTCGATTGGCGAACAGCGGTCTGTGATCCTTACCCGGCGGCAATTCGTGCAACTGGCTGGTGGCAGCGCCGCCGCGCTGGGGGTTGGCCTGCTCCTGGCAGCCTGCGGTGGAGCGGCGGCGCCAGCTGCGAGCTCATCGGCCGCGCCGGCCAGCGCGGCGCCTGCCTCCAGTGCCGTGGCTTCGGCGGCGGCGTCCGTGTCAGCTTCGCCGGCGCCAGCCAGCGGCAGTGCCCCGGCCAGCGCCAGTGGTGCCGTGAAAGTGGCTGGCGTCACCTTGCCGTCATACGCTGCACCCAATGTGCCGCCACCCGACCTGCCCGGCAACACACAGGGACTGGTGCCGGCTTACTTCAGTTTCCCCAAGAACCTGGTGAAGACCGTCAGCCAAACGCCGGGATCGGGTGGCGACGTGAACGTGCTCCACTTCACGTTGTATCCGCCACCCGCGCCAACCGCTTCGAACTCCGCCTGGCAGCTGCTGAACAAAAATCTCGGCGTGAACTTCAAGATGGATATTCTGGGCGCGGCCGACTACGGCGCCAAGCTGGGCAGCGTCATTGCCGGCGGCAGCCTGCCGGACATCATCAACATCCCGCCAGGCGCCACGGTGCCGAACTTCCCGCAGTTCCTGAAGGCCGACTGCCAGGACCTGACCGCGTTCCTCTCGGGCGACGCCATCAAGGACTATCCCAACCTGGCCGGTTACCCCACCGACGCGTGGAAGAACGTTGTCTACAACGGCGGCATCTATGGCGTGCCCCTGCCGCTGGACCTCACGGGCGACGCCGTCTTCGTGCGGCAGGACTGGATGAGCCAGGCGGGCGTTTCCATGCCAACCAGCGGCGCGGAGTTCAAGAGAGTGCTGCAGGCCCTCACCAAACCCGCGCAGAACCACTGGGGCTTCGCGGTCGTGCCCTCGGGCGGCACGAACAACGGCGAAACAGGCTTCGGCTTCTTCCCGCAGATATTCGGTGCCCCGAACAACTGGGCTGTGGACTCCAGCGGCAAGTTCACCAAAGACATCGAAAGCGATGAGTACAAGCAGTCGCTGGCCTACGAGGCCGACCTGTGGAAAGCCGGCGTGTTCGAGCCCAGCTCCACCAACTACAACCAAACCCAGGCCGATGGCGACTTCATTGGTGGCAAGTACGCGATGCACGCCATCCTGTGGGTGCTGTACCCGTTCTTCACGGATCGCATCGGCGCGGGCAAGGTGTCCTACTTGCCGCCTTTCTCGGCCAACGGCGGCAAACCAGCGTACTACTTGAGCCGCGGCTACTTCAGCTTCGTTGTGCTCAAGAAGGCGAGCTCGGACCGTATCAAAGAACTGCTGAGCATCCTGAACTATTTGGGCGCGCCCTTCGGCAGCCAGGAAAGCCTTATGACGCGCTACGGCGTTGAAGGCAAGGATTTCGCGTTCGATCCGCAGGGCAACCCTCAGCTCACGCCGCAAGGCCAGAAGGATCTTCCAGGCAATGGCGCCTGGAGCAACCTCATTCAGCAGCCACCCGTGCTGTACAGCAACACCCACACCAAGGAGTACGGGCAAACCATGTACAACGCCGAGAAGCAGGACCTGGCAGTGGGCATCCCAGATCCCACAGTGGGGCTTTTCTCCAACACGCAGTCCAACAAGGGCCAGCTGCTGGCTCAGTTGGTAGGCGGCAAGCAGACCGACATCATCTTCGGGCGCGCTCCACTGAGCGATTGGGATCAGTTGTTGAAGGACTGGCGCGCCCAGGGCGGCGAACAGGTCCGCTCGGAGTACCAGCTGGCATACGCCGCATCCAAGTCATAGGCCCGGGCCGTCCGGCGCCTGCGACTCAAGCCCTGGCGGCGGACTTCCGCCCTACCGGCGGCCGGGGCGAACCGCGAGCCATGCCAAGGGCAGGTCACCGAGCGACCCTCAAGTTCGAACGTGGTTATCCTCTGGAAATTTGGTCAGCCTCAGGCTGTCAGCACGTTCCGGGGGTGCTGCGTGACCCAATCAGGAGGCCTGTCGAGGGTGGTGCAGGCGGTAGTGGGCCAGCGCGGCGGCTTGATCCTCGGGCGCAGTGCGCTTGCTACCAGCCAGCTCTCGAAACACGCCGGCACGATCATCGAGCTCGGAAGCATCGGTGAAGTAGCGCGGATTGGCGACCTTCACGAAGCGATCGCCCTGGCTTTCCCAGCGATACAACGTCTGCCCCACGGGGCGGCCACCGCGCACGTCGTGCACCTCGTACAGGTCCACCAAGCGCCGCCAGAAGGTGGGCAGGTTGGTGCCAAAGCGCTCGATGTACAGCACCAGCTTGAAGGTGGCTGCCTGATCGTCCGGCACGCCGTTGCCGTGAGTCACCGCTTGAATGCCTTCGTCCACGCTGGGAGCGTGAAGGGACGTTTGCAACGCGTAGCCCGCTTGCAGCGCTTGGAAAACCCGCCGCACAGGTGCGCCCCAGATGTAGCCATACATCGGGACGTGATCGAACTCTTCGACGAAGATGTAGCCGCCCCGCCGTTCGCGCTCCAGGCGAGCCATCACCTCCGGTTCACCCGCCACCCGGTGCACCGGCATGTCCGGCGGCCGCAGGGCGAGCACGGCCTTGGATGTGGTGGACTTGCCCGCGAAACGCGGAATGGCGACGGTGAGGTAGGATAGGCGCCGCTCAACGGCAGCCCACAGCACGCCAGCGATGTCGGCGCTCATGGTGCCGTTGCGAACCAATTCGGCCACCGTGATTTCTGCCAACGCCATCAACCTCCGTTGCTAGCTCTACGCCGGGCTTTGAGCCAGCCGCTGTCCCGCCATTGGCCATCAGCCAACCAGGCCCAGCCTACGCGTCCTACCCGGCGGCTACTTCCTCCAGGAACTGGCCGTGATGGGTTGACCACAGCGCGTTGAAGTCGGCCTCGGCGGTGACAACTTCCAGGGGAATGGCGCGAAAGCCGGCGGAGGCGCTGAGCATAGGCGGCTCAATGCCGTGGCTGAGATCGTTCGCCAGGCGCATCAGGTAGCGCCGCATGAGAATGATGGCGGCATCCGTGGTGCCCAGGTGCTCATGGCTTCGGTCGTAGATGGAGCCCATGGATTCGGTGACAGCGGAGTCCTGGGGGCGGTTGCCCGGCAAGCCGGTGTAGTTGACCTTGCGCTGCATGTCGCGGTCGATGAGGTAGTCGTTGTCCTTATTCCGAATGTGCCGCCAGGTCCCTGGAATGAGCCCGGTGGTAGGGTCGTTGACGTAGGCCTGCATGCGCGCCGAGAGCGCCCGCTGGCGCGCCTCAAACACGGGCGCCGCGGTGGTACGGGGTGGGTTCACCGTGAACCACCAGCTGTGCTCATCGTCCACAGGCAGCACGAACAGCCCGCCGCCCACGCGGGAGGGGCTGCCGATCTCGGTGAAGGTGGGCATCACGTAGGTGGTGACGCGCCAGTGGTACTTACCCTCCGGCGCGGGCCGCCGGGCGCCGTACACAAAGCCGAACTCTGTCTCCTGGGCCACCGTCACCTCGGGCGCGGCGTATGGCACCCCAATGCCGAAGACGGGGTTAGCGAACTCACGATGCAGGAAGGTCACGTGAGCGGAGTCGATGTTGCCCTCTAGTCCCTGGGCATAGTTCGAGTCTTGCAGCCACTTGCGCGCCGCGCTCTTGTCCGCGTCAGGCTGATGGCACCACTGATAATCCGGCAGCGGGGGCCGCTTGTCTTTGGGGCCCATGTAGATCCAGACGAGTCCGCCGAACTCCGCCGCTGGGTAGGCCGTGGCCTGCACCTTGTGCTTGAAGTTGCTCTCCGCCGGCTCGTTGGGCATGTCCACGCAGGCGCCCGTGACGTCGAACTTCCAGCCGTGGTACACGCAGCGCAGCCCACACTCTTCGTTGCGGCCGAAGAAGAGGCTCGCGCCGCGGTGCGGGCAGTTCTGCGCCAGGAAGCCCACCTGGCCGTTGCTGTCGCGAAAGGCGATGAGGTCCTCACCCAGGATGCGGAAGCGGATGGGGTCGCAATCGGGCGCGGGCAGCTCCGAGGGCAGCAGCGCCGGCAGCCAG
>JBOGTU010000131.1:0-21244 GCA_050695655.1 Chloroflexota bacterium
AAGCGATACCCGCGTCCCGGCTCGGTGGCGATGAACCGAGGCTTGCGCCAGTCGTCTTGGAGCTTTGCCCGAAGGTTCCGAATGTGCCGATCGACCACGTTGCTTTCGGCGACGTAGTCGACACCCCAGAGGGCATCCATGATCTCGTTCCGAGTCAGCAGCCTGCCCGCGTTAGCCGCGAGCAGGTAGAGCAAGCTCTGCTCTACGCTGGTGAGGTGCAACTTGGAAGTCCCGGCGGTTACCTGGCGATCGAGGATGTTGATCTCCAATTCGCCGACCTTGATGACCGGCGTGAGTGGCACCGCCTCGCCATACGTCCGCCGGGTGATGGCCAGCACGCGGGCCAGCAACTCCTCAGGCGAAAAAGGCACAGTCATGATGTCATCTACGCCCTGCCCAAAGGCCGCCAGCTTTGTTTTGAGGTCCCCCCGGCGCGTTAAGGCCAGCACGGGGAGGCGTTCGGCCGCACCGGGAACGCCAGCGCTGACGCGTTTCATGAACTGGCCGCCCGCGATCTCCATGTCAATCACAGCGAGATGGGGCTGCCATTCGTCGAGCATCGCCAGCGCCTCGGAGAGGCTCGCCGCCCCCTGTGTGACGTATCGCCCGTGGTTGAGCGTCAGGGTGATCATTTCCGCGATCACACGTTGATCCATCAGGATAAGTACCCGCGCAGGACCCCTTCGGCTGAAGGTCGTCTGATTCATCTGCCTTCTCTGGTCACTGCCTGGGCGCTCGTCTGCGAGAAGCAAGGCGGGCGGCGAAGGCCACCACAGCCCTCGAATCATCGCATGCGCAGCGGAGGTGTATGGGAGTCGAACCCACCAGGGAACGCACAGACGCCCCCTCGGACGGTTTTGAAGACCGCGGAGCCCACCGGGACCCGTACACCTCCAGGAGACAGCACCAGGAAACACAACCGAAGGGCATGTCTGCCCCTGGCTGATTTGGAAACCGGGCACCTGCCAGGGCCATGCGTGGCGGGTGCCCGTGCCTAACCGCGTCTAGGCGCCGGCTGGGATGCGGACGTCCTCCTTGTGGGCCTCCAGCAACTCGGCCAGCTCGCCGTGAGGTGAATCGATATCCAGCGGGCGCACGCGGTAGACCTCCGGATGGTTGGGCGCATAGGGCTCGATGCCCTGCTGCAGCTCGTTCACCATGCGCAGCAGGCGCCGCCGCATGGCGATGATGGCCACGTCGGTGGTGCCGAGGTGTTCCTGGGTGCGATCGCAGATGTAGCCCATGCCCTCGTTCATGGCCTGGTCCTGCGTAGGGATGGCCGGGATGCCCGTGTAGGTTTGCGTGCGCTGCTTGGCGCGGTCCATGCCGTAGAGGTTGGACTTGCGGTTTTCCGGCAGGTAGGTGTCCATCACCGTGCCATCCTCAAAGGTGTAGGTGCCCCGCTCGATGGGCAGGAAGCGCCGCGGCGGCGTGCTGCCCTCTGTGTTGGCGGGCATGCGCCGCCGGCCGCCCACCAGGAAACGCCAGCAGTGATGATCGTCCACCGGCATCCAGATGGTTGCGCCGCCGGTGTAGCCGCCGGAGACAGGAATGAGGCCGTAGATGGGCAGCAGGTACTGCGTTACCCGCCAATAGTATTCGCCATTCGGCTTGGCGCGCCGGCCGCCGTAGACGAAGCCATAGTCCGTATCGATCACGGTGAGGCGCGGGTGGCGGTCGTTCTCGTAACCATCCATACGCACCAGGTTGTTGAGGCTGCCATCGTTCTGCAGGGTGCTGTGCAGGTACGACACGTGGGCCGTATCGAGCTCACCCTCCAGGTTCTGCAGGTAGCTGGCCTCAACCAGGAACTTCATGTTGGCGCGCTCGTTCGTATCCACCAGGGTGAACGGCAGCTCGGGCGGCCGCTCCGGCTGCTGCGCTTTAGGGCCCATGTAAATCCACACGACACCACCCGCCTCGTAGGTGGGGTAGGCCGTGATCTGGATTTTGTCCCTGAAGTTGCTTTCTGGCGGCTCGCTGGGCATATCGATGCAGTTGCCAGCCGTGTCGAACTTCCAGCCGTGGTACACGCAGCGCAGCCCACACTCCTCGTTGCGGCCGAAGAACAGCGGCGCGCGGCGGTGCGGGCAGAACGCGGCGATGATGCCGACTTGGCCATTGGTGTCCCGAAAAGCCACCAGGTCTTCCCCCAGGATGCGCGTGCGCATGGGGTCGCAGTCTGGCGTGGGCACTTCCTCGGCCAGCAGCGCCGGCAGCCAGAAGCGCCGGAAAAGGTTCCCCATGGGGGTGCCCGGCCCAACGCGGGTCAGCGTCTGATTTTCCTCAGCGGTCAGCACAAGGGAGCTCCTTAAGCAGCGAAGTTAGGCAATGGCATACCACCAGCGGCGAGTGTTCGTCAATAAAGGCAGCCAGGCCGCGACCCCATCGGGCGCGCCACAACCTGGACGCTGCGCCACAGCTGCCGACCTTGCGCCCACGATGAGCCCGCGTCCGCCACGAACGCCCTCAGGTGAGGGCAGCCATCTTGCCCGCTGAACGCGAAACTCAGGGATCGGGCGCAGCGTGTATGAAGTGCTGCCGAAAGGCGGCCAGCTCGGTGTCTTGCACACCCAGGTGGGCGAGGTAGGCGGGAACGCCGCCGAAGTCGCGGTCGATGAGGTGCAGCGCGGCGGTGAGGTAGGCCTCGCGCAACTGCAGCCGTTCCACCACCTCATCTGGGTCGAGGCCCTCGGCCTGAAGGCTGGCGCTCAGCTTGGCCACTCTCTCGTGAAGATAGCGGTTGCTCAGCAGGTAGTCCGCCAGCACATCCTCGTCGCTCACCCCCGCTGCCCGCAGGATGAGTGCCGCCGCCAGGCCGGTGCGGTCGCGGCCACCGCGGCAGTGGAACACCAGGGGGTAACTGGCGCCGTCCGCTAGAAGGTGAAACAGCAGGGCAATCGCGTCGCCGCCGCCGCGCACCATCTCGCGGTTCATCTCGGCCAGGTCCATGTTGCCCAGGCCCTGCACCGAGGTGGGTATCCAGGCCTCATCCAGCAGCAGGGGGCCGTGGCGCAGTTGCACGGCTGGGTGGCCGGCGAAGGCGTTTGGCTCGCGCAGCAGCTCGTTGGTGTGGCGCAGGTCGATCACTGTACGCAGACCCAGCTGCTCCAGCCGGCGCTGGTCGAGCTCGGTGAGGGTGGTCAGTGCGTCGGAGCGGTAGATGCGCTGCCAGGCGGTGCGGCCAGGGGTGGCGCGGTAGCCGCCCAGATCGCGAAAGTTGACAGGGCCTTCGAGGGCAACCAGGCGCGTGTGCGCTTCGGACGAGGCATGTGGCACGCTCCAACCATACCCCGCATCATTCGGGGTGTGGCTGTGCCCGGCTCACAATGCTCTGGCCGAGGCCTGTGCCCGGCAGCAGGACGAAGCGACGAGCGAGGCGCCTTCGTCGCTGTCGGTTGGCGTTATGCAGGGCGGGCGCGTTCAGCCGGTCGGGGCCATTTCTGCCGCCGACGCTGTCTCGGCAGGCACGTGCAAGTACGCACCCTGGCGGCGCAATTCGGCCTGCACCAGGCGCACATCCACCGCGCGGGGCTCGGTGCCGCCGCGTACGGCCATGGCGGCGCCCACGCCCGCTGCCTGGCCGGTGAGCCAGCACTGCGGGATCTCGCGCATGAAGGTGTGAGAGCTGGTGTCGCAGCCCACGTGGCGCCCGGGCGCGAGCAGGCCATCGACCTCCACGGGTATGAGGGAGCGATAGGGGACCGAGACGCTGGCAAACGCCGGTGTCAGGCTGGGGCTCACGCCCACCTCATCCGAGTAACGCACAGCCAGCTCCCAATCGGCCTTGCAGATCGGCTGGAGCGAACCCAGCCGGCGGCTGTGGCGGATGCCCGTTTCTTGCGCTGTCTGCATGATCCAGGCGTGCTCGAAGCCGGGACAGTGCTCACGGAAAAACGCCAGCAGCTTCACCATCCACTGGCGCGACTCGATCTCGATGGCGGTGAGATCCTCCACCTTCACCGGGCTGTAGCCGGTGAGGCGCGGCCCCAGGAACAGCGCGACGTCGGGCCGCCAGGAGGAGTAGGGGAATTCCACCTCGCCCATCTCGGCCCGCCCCTGGTCGCGAATGTGCGCCACCGCCTCGCGCTCCTCGCGTCGAAAACGCAGCCAGCGCTCCATGTCCACGCCGCCCCAGGTCCAGGCGGTGTTCACACAGTGATGCATTGATGCCGCGTCAACCTCGGCGGAGTAAGCTGCTCCCGCGCCGGCGTAGATGTCCCCATCGCCCGAGGCATCCACCACCACCTTGGCCAGGATGGCCTGCCGGCCCTCTTTGCTCTCGAAGATGGCGCCGCGCAGCGCCGTGCCTTCAAGGATGGGCGCAACGGCCCAGGCATGCAGCAACAGGCGCACGCCAGCCTCGCGCAGTATGTCGAGTGAGGCGATCTTCAGCCACTCCGGGTCGACCTTGGGTGCCCAGGTGACGGTATCGCGAAACGAGGCGCTGCGCTGGCCCCAGTAAGCGTTCTTGGCGGGGTCCTTCGATCCCCAGTCCTCGCGCGCGGGCCCCATCACGCTGTCCCGCGGGAGGCGGTCCAGAATGTCCACCGCGAAGCCGGCTATCACCTGTTTGCCGGCCCAATCCGTCATACGATCGATCCAGAACACCAGCCCACCGGTCGAAAGGCCGCCCAGGTGGCCGTAGCGCTCCACCAGCAGCACCTGCGCCCCGGCTCGCGCGGCGGCAACCGCGGCCGCGCAGCCCGCCGGACCGCCGCCCACCACCAGCACTTCGGTTTCAGCGAACACCGGCGTATCCCGTGCCGGCTCGGTATACACGCGGTTTGGTCGCTGACTGCTGGAGAGCCCAGCCTCGCGCTGGATGGTGAGGATTTCCGCGCTGTCGCCATCCTTGAAGGACAAGCGGTTGAAGCGGCTCGTGGGCGTGGCAGGATTCATGCGCCTAAGAATACGCGGCCCTTATCCAGTGACGAGGGAGGCGCCCAATGGCGGCCAGCATCCTCCCGCACATCCTCAGCGCCTACGGCTACTGGGCCGTACTGGTGTTGGTGATGGTGGAGAGCCTGGGCATCCCCGTACCAGGCGAAACCACGCTCATCCTGGCCGCGGTGTACGCGGGCACGCAGCACCAGTTGCGCATCGAGTTTGTGATTGGCGCCGCGATAGTAGGAGCGGTCGCCGGCGACAATATCGGCTTCGTGCTGGGGCGCGAGGGTGGATTTCGGCTGGCGCTGCGCTTTGGCCACTACCTGCGGCTGGACGATCGCAAGCTCAAGCTGGGCCAGTATCTGTTCCTGAAGCACGGCGCCAAGGTGGTGTTTTGGGGCCGCTTCGTGGCGTTTCTCCGCGCTTGGGCCGCCTTTCTGGCCGGTACGAACCGCATGCCCTGGCCGCGCTTTCTGCTGGCCAATGGCGCGGGCGGCATTCTCTGGGCGAGTGGGTACGGCGTGTTGGGCTATGTGGTTGGCAGCCAAGTGGGCAACGTCACCGGCAGACTGGGCATCCTGTTCGGCGCGGTTGCCGTGGTGGTGTTGGTGGCGGGCGGGCTGTTCCTGCGGAAGAACGAGCACCGGCTGGAGGACGAGGCAGTCCGAGCGCTGCCGGGCCCGCTGCGCGCACGGCCTATCGGCTGAGCCACGCACACGGGGGGCGTCCTCCAGGCTTGAAGCGGTGCCGGAGCGGTCTTGATCGTGGCTCGCGGCGCGCCGTAGCGTGCCGAGCGGGCATAATGCAGGTGTGCAGCAGGAAGGCTGGCCCAGCCCAGCCTGGGGCGCGGTGTCGCCGCCTGAGTCGCGGCTGGGCGCCTCGCTGGCCGTGGTTGCCGCGGTGGCGCTGTACGCGGCGCTGCCCGAGCGCTTCACCCTGGGGCCGGTGTGGCTGCTGCCGGCGCTTGAGTTTGCGATCTTGGTGCCGCTGGCCTTCGTAGCCCCCCGCCGCCATGCTCAGGAGGCCACGTGGCACAGGATGGCATCCCTGGTGCTCATTGCGCTTGTGAGCGCCGCGAACATGGTGTCGCTGGTGCGCTTGGTGGCCAACATCCTGGATGGCTCGAAGACGCCCGGCACCAACCTGGTGTTCGCGGCCGTGCAGATCTGGCTGACCAATGTGCTGGTGTTCAGCCTGTGGTACTGGGAGCTGGACCGCGGCGGCCCGGCCGCGCGTTGCCGGCTGGATCACCGCGAGCCCGACTTCCTGTTCCCCCAGATGAACGTGCCGGAGAGCGCGCCGCCCGCCTGGTCGCCCCGGTTTCTTGATTACCTGTACCTTGGCTTCACCAACGCCACGGCCTTCAGCCCCACGGACACGCTCCCGCTCACAGGCTGGGCCAAGTTCCTCATGCTGGTGCAGTCGCTCGCCTCGCTGCTCACGGTGGCCCTGGTGGCGGCGCGAGCAGTCAACATTCTCACTTGAGCGCCGAACCTGCTCGCCGGTACCGGCATGTACCGTGGGGGTGCAGCACAGGCTGCGGGCACACCAAAACAGGGGCTGCGTTGATGTGGTGCAGCGATGCTGGCGACCAGGGTGGGTGAGCGAGGGCGCGATCGGCGGAGCCCCTCCATCGTCGTACGGCGCCGGCCGCTGCCGGGGGATCTGCCGTCCGCATCGCCGCGGACTCCCGCGAGGGAACCGAGTGGCGGCGAGCGGCTCTCACGAGCGTCTGGGTCGCGCGTGGGGGCTGTGCGAAGCGCGGCTGAACGCCGCCCTGGCCAGCCTCGGGGTGTGGCGCCACGGCGAAGGGCACGGCGGCGCTGGCTGCTGCTGCTTGCGCTGGCGGTCATAGTTGTGGCCTGGGCGCGGGGACGAACCCTGCGGGCGCACCCAGCGGCCAGCGCTCGGCAGACGGCGCGACCCAGCGCGGTGGCGTTGCCTCGGTTTGTCGCTCCGGCTGGTTTGGATCCTCTGGCGTGCCGCATGTACCCTCCCACCGGCCCCGCTGTGCACCGCACCGTCTTTGTGGACGCGGGGCACGGGGGCGTGGATCCCGGCGCCATCGGCGTCACTTCCGCCGGCGCTTCGGTGGAGGAGAAGACGGTCACGCTGGCCGTGGCGCAGCAGTTGCTGCCCCACCTGCGGGCCGCCGGCTACAACGTGCTCATGTCGCGCACTGCCGACGTGCCGGTTACCCAACCGCGGGCAGGCGACACAAACAGCAACGGCTTCACTCTCTCGGGCGAGCACAAGGACACGGCGGCGCGCATCCAGTGCGCTAATGCTGGCCACACAGACCTGCTGCTGGCCATTCATTTCAACTCCTTTTACGATCCGTCCGCGGGTGGGGCGGAAACCATCTACGACGCATCGCGGCCCTTCGCTGCTCAGAATGAGCGCTTCGCCGAACTGGTGCAGCGGCAGCTCATCGCCAGCTTCTCGGCAGCGGGGTGGACCGTCCCCGATCGCGGAGCCAAGGATGATTCCCAGCTGAACACACCTGCCTTCACCACCCAGGCCGAGAACTATGGTCACCTGCTGGAGCTTGGCCCCGCCCAGGCTGGCTGGCTGGAGCATCCCAGCGCCATGCCCGGGGCCCTCACCGAGCCGCTGTTCGTGACCGATCGTGCCGAGGCCGACGTGGCCGCGGACCCACGGGGCCAGCAGGCGATGGCCAGTGCGCTTGCTGCCGCCGTGGCTGCCTACTTTGCCCCGCCAACCGCATCGGCGTCCGGGGTGCCGATCGGTTCCTCCCTCGCGCCGCTGGGCGCAACAGCGGCGCCTTAGAAGCTTCCCCGGCACGGATTCTGCGGCCAAGCGGGTGGCGGGCACATGAACTGCCGCGACACCCCCAAAATACATCCGCAGGAGACCGGTGATGATTGACGTGAAGAGTCGAGCCGACTTGGTGGCATCGAACCTGGAGCAGGTGCCGGACGAGGCATACCTCGGCTTTGGGATGGCCTCCATCTTCACCGCTTTGGCGCTGTATCTGGTGGGCCGCAAGGACGAGGCGCTGTTCGTGGGAATGCTGGGCAGCTCTTTTGCCACGCTCACCCTCATGCTCAAGCTGCTGGCCAACGGGCGAGCCTGACCGCTCGCGCTTCACGACTGCCTTTTCCCAGTTCGAGGTAGCGCTCAGCAGGGGGTGCTGGAGCAACGGGCTTGCGCCGCACCCCTACCGGGGCTGCCGGGATCACTCAGTGAAAAGAGGAACTTGCCCGGACTTGAGCCGGGCGCTGTGCGCCTAACGTACGTAGGTAGAAGATCCATCGCGGCGGCGAAGGGACAGCACAGTGGAGCCATTCTTGCTTGTAGGACGGCCAAGCGGCCAACCTGCTGAAGCCATGGCCGCGCAGCGTGTGGGGGCAACCTGGCGGACTCATCGACAAGCGCAACCGCGCGAGCCGATGAGGTCCGTTCAGCGGCATCACAGGAGCACTATCTTCCCTATGGGCCTCCCTGCTTGGTCATGACCACGCCACTTGAAACGGCGGCCGAACTTGCTGGCGCGCTGATAGCAGGCGAGCTGGCGGCTGATGCCGAACTGTCACGCGAGGAGATGCTGTGGCAGCTGCTGGAAGTCCTGAGCACCCTGCCAGGTGCTGGCATGGCGCTGGCAGCGGTGGACGAAGGCGACGGGCACTTCCGCGTGCTGGCCAAAAGCACGGCACACGCCGGCTGCACCACGGGCCTGCGGGAAGGCCGCGCGCAGCGGCAGCTCGCCAAAGCCCTGGCAGCGCAACGCCCTCTCCACCTCTCCTCGGCGCGTGCAGCGGAGCTGGGTGCTGGGCTGCCCACCCCTTTGGAATGGGCCTGGCTGCTGCCGCTGCGCCTGCCCGGCTACTTTGAGGGGCTTATCGGCGCGGGCAGCGCCGGCCCAACCACCTCGGCGCCGCCGGGTGCGCCCAGCCCCCGGACAGGCCGCCCCACAGCAGGCGAGGCCGAGGTCGCCGAAGTGCTGGCCAGCCTGGAGCGCGATATCAGTTCCTTCATGCGTCGCGCGGCCGTACGAGAGCAGGCCTTCGCTGCCGGCATGGCCCACGAGAGCCAGTTTCTGGGCTCGGAACTGCACGACTCCGTGCTCCAGGATCTCTCGTTCATCCGCATTCAGCTGGGGCGCCTGCGTATGTCCATCTCCCCCGAGGACGAGCGATCGCAGGCCATCATCCGCGAAGTTGGGTCCGTCATCGGCGCCACATCCCGCGAGATGCGGCAGCTCTGCCAGTCACTCACGGCGGCCAACCCGGCGGCCGATCCACTGGATGGTATGGCCGATGTGATCGAGAAGTTCCAGGCGCGCTGCGCCACGCTGGTGAACTTCAGTATGTCCGGCGAGCGGAGGCGCATTGCCTCCACCGTGAGCAACCAGCTGGTCCGCCTGCTGCAGGAGGCGTTGAACAACACCTGGAAGCATGCCGAAGCCGCCACGGTAGACATTTGCCTGGGCTACCAGCCGGATCGCCTCGTGTTGCGCGTGGCGGATGACGGCGTTGGGTTCGATGTGAGCAAGCGGGAGTCGAGCCCGCTGGGCTTGCGCGGCATGGAGCGGCGGGTCAAGGAGCTGCACGGCCAGCTGCGTATTGAGAGCGCGCCGGGCGCAGGCACCCTGGTGCAGGCAGAGGTGCCGGCATAGCTGCGCGCGGGCAGCCTGGCCGGGCGCGCGGCGAGCAGGGCCGCGGTAGCCTGTTGGTCCTGCCGTGGCCCCGCAGCACAGTGCCTGGCGTACGATGCGGGCCTGCGCACAGTGGCGGCTGGCTGGCCCGGCCGACCCGAGCCGTGTGAGGAACGAACTTTGCGAGGAGGAAGCGCGTGCTTGCAGGGGATGGACGGTACGTTTTGGTTGCTGAGGATGACAGGAACCTACGGCAGTTGCTCACCACAGTTATCAACGAGATCACTGGCATGCAGGTGGGGGCTGTTCACGATGGGGCGCAAGCGCTCCAGCATATCGAGCAGCGCGGATCGCCGGCGCTGGTCCTGGCGGATATCTGCATGCCGAACGTGGATGGCCTGTCACTGCTGGGCACCATGCGCGGCTCGTTGCCCAATGTGCCCATGATCGCCATGTCCGCCATTTCCAGCGCGGACGAAGCCATCGCTTCCGGATACGACGATTTCCTGCTGAAGCCGTTCGACTTTGAGGAGCTCAGCGGCAAACTCCAGCGCTGGCTGGCGCGCGCATCGGGCCCTGGGGGCAACGACGGTGCTGTCGCGCTGGCTTGAGCAGCCTGGTGGGAGGCTCCATCACCCCTCCCCCGGGCGCTCCACGGTCGCGCGTTCGATATCGAGCATCTGCTCCAGCCCCACCGCCTCCATCATCTCCTGCTCGGCCGCGTGCCACTGACTGGACGTGCCGGCCGAGAAGCCCTGGGCCAGCTCGGCATATACCTGTTTCCAGGCCAGGAACCCGGCCAGCAGCGGTGTGGATGAGTCCGCCACCACGCGGTAGCCCCAGCCCTCCATCTCCGCCAGCGTCACGCCGGCAGTGGCCACGCCGCCGCGCCCGGCCAGGTACATCAATGGTGGACCCAGCTGCTCGCCCAGCTGACGCATCTGCTCGGGCGTGCGGGGCATAGGCAGCAGCACGTCCGCTCCGGCGCGGCGGTAGGCTTCGCAGCGGCGCAGCGCGTCGTCCATTCCGGTGTTGCGCACGGCGTTGGTGCGGCCGATGATCAGCAGCTCGGTGGAGCGGCGGGCGCGCGCGGCCTCGGTCAGCTTGGCCTCCATAAGCGCCTGGGGAATCATGTGCTCGATGCCGATGTGGTGGTGCGCCCGCTTGGGCAGGATCTGATCCTCGATCTCAATCGCCGCGAAGCCGGCCGCCTCCACCATGCCGATGGTGCGGTGCATGTGCATGGGGTCGCCAAAGCCGCAGGCCGCGTCCAGGATGAGCGGCAGGCCGGAAACCGCTCTGATGTCCAGCGCAACCTGGCACATTTCGGTGAGGTTCAGGTTCGCTTCGAGCACGGCCTTCTCATAGCCGGTGGATCCGCCACCCAGGTAGCCAGCCCGGAAGCCGGCGGCCTCGGCCAGCCGCGCCATGAGTGGATTCAACACCAGCGGCGCCGTCACCGCCGCGGACCCTGTTATGAGCTCACGCAGTCCCATGTGCCCTTCTCCTGAGTAGATGCGTTGAAAGTGGGATTGTCACACGTGGCTGAATAATCAATGCAATATGATATAAATCCAGTAATATCAAGATATGGGAGCAGGGCATGAAGGCGGTGCTGGCGCGAGGGCTGGAGAACGTTGTCGTGGCGGAAACGGTGCTGAGCGATGTGGACGGCCAGCGCGGCCGCCTGACGCTGCGCGGGCACAGCGTGGAGGAGCTGGCGCCCACCACCACCTTTGAGGAAGCGGTGTGCCTGCTGTGGCGGGGCACCCTGCCGTCGGCACAGGAGCGCGCGGCCGCCCGCGCGGCGCTGGCCGCGGGACGGGTGCGCGCCTATGAGCAGCTGAATAGCCTGGGCGAGGCGTTGCTGGCACCGGATGCGATGGACGGGCTGAAGGCTGGGCTGGCTCACATCCAGCCAGTGGCGGAGCAGGAGGATTGGTCGCTGGTGGGCGCGGCGGCCGTGTTCGCCAGCGCCTGGTGGCGGGTGCGGCAGGGCGCTGCACCCGTGACGCCCGATCCAGCGCTGACGCACACGGCGGATTACCTGCGCATGCTGACCGATGAGGAGGCGCCGCCCGAGCGCGTGCGCGCGCTGGAACAGTACCTGGTGACGGTGATGGATCACGGGATGAACGCCTCCACTTTTACTGCCCGCGTCGTGGCGTCAACGGCGGTGGACACGGCTTCGGCGGTCGTCGCGGCCGTGTGCGCTCTCAAGGGACCGCTGCACGGCGGCGCGCCAGGGCCCGTGCTGGACATGCTCGATGCCATTGGCCAGCCCGAGAAAGCCGAGGCCTGGCTCAGGGCCGAGCTGGATGCGGGCCATCGTGTGATGGGCATGGGCCACCGCGTATATCGCGTGCGCGATCCGCGTGCAGCTGTGCTGGAGCGCGTTATCGGCGAGCTGGAGCAGGCAGGTGAAGCGTCGCGCTATCTGCCGCTGGCGCGCGCGGTGGAGCGCACCGCCGCCGCCTTGCTGCGGCAGCGACAGCCCAACCGGCCGCTGCCGGCGAATGTGGAGTTTTACACCGCGGTGCTGCTGGAGGCGGTGGGCCTTCCGCGCCAGCTCTTCAGCGCCACGTTCGCCGTGAGCCGCGTGGCCGGCTGGTGCGCGCACATCGCCGAGCAGCGCGTGAACAACCGCCTCATCCGACCAGCCTCGCGTTACATCGGCCCGGTGGCCGCTTACCCGTGAGCCCACAACCGTGCATTGATGATGGTGCTCTATGCCTTGATGCATGAGAACGACTGTCAATGTCGAGGATCGGCTGTTGGAGGACGTTAAGGCTCTGGCTCAACAGTCTGGAAAGACGGTGACCTCCGTCATTGAGGATGCGCTGCGAGAGAGGCTGGCACGACGCCCAAACCAGGCAGCAGCCGAGTCGACCTCACTGCCAACGGTGGGCGGCCATGGGTTGCTTTCTGGAGTGGACCTTGACGACTCAGCCTCCCTCCTCGACCTGATGCATGCTGCTTCCTGATGTGAACGTCCTGGTATACGCACATCGCCAGGACTCGCCCGACCACCCGCGGTACCTGGCCTGGGTCCAGCAACTGATAGATAGCGATGAAGCGTTTGGGCCCTCAGACGTCGTACTGAGCGGATTTCTGCGCATCAAGTGAGTGGATTACGACCGACCGCGGATTTGCTCGGTTTCCCGGGCTCCGGTGGCGCCATCCTCTCGCAGCGCCGTAGCACTTCAAGGCCAACTGGGGACGACTGAAGATAAGGCAGCCGGATGTCGATAAACCCTTCAGTCACTACTTCTTGTTACCCGCATGTCCTCCGCCAGCCTCCCCATCCGGCAGAAGCTCTGGCCATCGGCGGACCGCGGCCGTTAGGATTCGTCCGCTATGTGTCGCAGCATCAGGACCCTCGCCAATTTCGAGCCACCCGCAACGGAGACCGAGATCCGGGCTTCGGCGCTGCAGTTCGTGCGTAAACTCAGCGGCATGAGCCGCCCCTCGCATGCCAACGAGCTGGCTTTCCAGCGCGCTGTCGACGATGTGACCAGCGCCGCCGCGCGCCTGATGGACACACTCGCGCTCAACGCTCCGCCCCGCAACCGCGAAGAGGAGGCCCGCAAGGCTCGGGCGCGGTCGGCGCGGCGCTTTGCGGCCACGCCCTCGGCCTGATGGGCCCTCGCCGATGGTCCGCTTAGCCCCGTCCCCGTAGCTGCTGAGTAGCCAGCGCGGCGCCTTCCACGAGCGCGGCGAGCTTGGCCCAGGCAACTTTAGGGTCCACCTCACGGCTGCCGGCCTGGGATGCGAAGCCGCAGTCACTGCCGATCAGCACGTTCTCTTGGCCCACTAACCGCGCGTAGCGCACCGTCATCTCCGCGATGAGCTGGGGGTGCTCCACCCAATTGTGGCCGTGGCTGATCATCCCCGGCACGATGATCTTGCCGTCCGGCAGGGGCAAGTCCTCGAAGGTGTGGTAGTCATGCATGTGGCGCGGGTTCATCGCCTCAAAGGAGAACGCCTGCGCGTTCACTCGCAGGCCGTAGGGCGCCCATTCACCCAGCTGCATGTTGTGCGTTGAAGGCCCCTGGTTTATGCCGTAGCAGCTATGGTAACGGATGCGGTCCGCGGGCAGCCCGCGCAGCGCGAAGTTGATGCGCTCGACGCGTTCGTCCGCCTTCTTACGGCGATCATCATCGGGCAGCTCGCGAAAGCCCCACAGCCGCATGCCCAGCGCGGGGTCGTCGATCTGGAGGATGAAGCCAGCGTCGATGATGGCCTGGTACTCCTGCCGCGTCGCCTCGATGCAGGCATCCTCATACTCGGCCTGGGTGCGGTAGAACTGGTTGTCCAGCCCGGCCAGAGCCAGAGGATCGGTGGACGGCATGAAGGCTTCTTCGTACTGGTGGCCGGCCAGGGCCGCCTTCAGGTTCTCGATGTCAGCCTGCACCGCCCCCTGCCCGGTGTAGGTCACCGGCCCGGTGCACACCCGGCGCGCCGGCGGCGCCAGCATGGCGCCCTGCATGGCCGTGCGGAAGTAGCGGTCATAATACTCGCGAAACTCCTCGATCTCGGGCCCAGCCAGGCCCGTTCGCACGCCGGCCGGGGCCGTGGAGAAGCCCGCGAAACGCTCCGCCTGGTACGAGGCAAAGCCGCTCTTTGACTGTTCACCGTCGCTCACCACGGCTACGCCGATGTCGCTCTGGCGGCGCACTGTTTCCAGCACGGATTCTCGTGCGCGCAGCGCCAGGGCGGCGCGATCGTAGGGGCGGCCGTTCTCCTTTTCGCGCATGAGGTCGATGAGATCGTCCGGCTGCGGCAGGCTGCCGCAGTGCGTGGTGAGAACGCGATCGGTGCTGCGTTTCATGCTCCTCGTTTCATGCTCCTCGTTTCATGCTCCTATTGTGCGGTGTGCTCGCGGCGGAGGCCCAGAGAAACCGGGGGTGGCCCGCCGCGGCAGCGCAGCCGACAGTTGTCGACATGAACAGTAGACGTTCGTCCACTGGCGCTGAATTCCGCCTTCAGGTAACGTTTCGCGGCAAGCTGGCTGGGCTGGGTTCGGCGCGATAGTGGATGCCCGCGACCGCTGTCCAGTGACTGTCTACGCTGCCGAGGCCTCCCTCCCGAGGGGCGATGTTCTGAGCTCCCCTGCTGGTTGGGAGCGCAGGCTGGCCGGCGACGACACAAGGGGAGAGATGATGGAGCAGCTGTCCGGGGGCGGAACGCAGGCACCGCGCGAGGCGCCTGCCGCTGGCGACGCGTTGGATGAGCGCGAGCTGGACCAAATACTGCGCGAAACGAGGGTGCCGCGGGCCGCGGAGGAGCAGGAGCCCCTCGCGCGCTTGTCGGGCGGTGCCACGGCTCGTCCGGCGATCAGGCCCAGGCCGGCCCCCAAGGTGCTCGTGAGTTCGGACCGCATGACCGCGTTGCTCACGCTGCCTGATGTGGAGGGCTCGTATACAGAGGACGAGGTTCGCGCCCAGCTCCAGCAGACGGGCGTCGTGCACGGCATCAACTGGTCGGAGCTGTCGCTGCTGCTGGCGGAAGGCAAATCTGTGCAGCACGTTGCCGTGGCCTTCGGCACCGCGCCAACGCCCGGCGTCGACGGGCACATCGAGTACCTGTTCAAGTCCGGCACTGAGGGATTGGCGGAGCACGGTGGCCGGGTAGATTGGCGAGGTGTCAGTGCGATCACCTCTGTCGAGGCTGGCACGCCCGTGGCACGCAAGATTCCCGCCGTGCCGGGGGAGCCCGGTGTCAATGTGCTGGGTCACCAAGTGCCGGCGCGCCAGCCGAGGGACGTGCGCGTGGCCCTTGGTACTGGCACGGCTCTGGCCGAAGACGATGCCAACGTGGTGCTGGCCACTGTCTCCGGCGCTGCGCGGCTGGATGTCGCCGGCAAGGTCACGGTCGATAACACCTATCTCGTTCGAGGGGACGTAGACCTGACTACCGGCAACGTGGACTTCGATGGCAGCGTGGTGATCGACAAAGATGTTCGGCGTGGCTTTTCCATCAAAGCCACCGGCGACGTGGAGGTCACGGGCCTCATTGAGGAGGCAAGCATCATCGCTGGGGGCTCCATCATCGCTGTGGGCGGCGTCGTTGGTGGTTCAGGTGCCGCGTCGCTGCAGGCCGGGCGGGATATTGTGGCTAGGTTCGCCAATCAGGCGACCCTGCTGGCGGGTCATGACGTGATTCTCGGCCAGGAAGCCATCAACTGTCGGATTGAAGCGGAGGGCAGAATCGCCGTTGGAGGGTCCGTCCCGACCAGAGGCTTCATCCGCGGCGGGACACTCCGTGCCGCCCAGAGCATCAGCGCCTACACGGTGGGCGCGGCACGCGGCAGCCGGACAGAGCTCCAGGTGGGCTACGACTGGCTGCTCCCGCGCAAGCTGCAGTCCGTGGAAGCAGAGTTGCAGACCCGGCAAGGTCAGCTGGAAAAGACGCGCGCTCAGTTGCACGAACTGCAGGGGGAGCGCGCCCAGCGGGAGCTTGGCACGGAGCAGCGCCTCCTGTTGGAAAAGCTGCGCCTGGCCGATGAGGCGCTGCGGGTCACCGTGCGTTCATTGGAAAATCGCAAGCTGATGTGGCAGCGGATGTCCTCTGCCAGGGCGAACATCGCTGTATACGGCACCGCTCACAACGGCACCAGGCTCACTGTGGACGGCAGCGTGCGCGTGCTCAATGATGACCGGCAAGCGGAGAGCTTTGTGGCAGAAGGTGATCGCGTCATAGGGCTGGCCATCAAGCCGACCTGATAGCAGCAAGAGATCCAAAACCCACCAACAGAGGCAGTCGAGCGCTTAGAAGCTTCTACCTCAGGCGACGAAGTGCGTGCCAACGGGCTGAGCGGAGCTGAGCGAGTAATCATCCGCGGCGATTGTGTGATCGCGCAGGCCGGCGAAAAGGTCATCCTCTCTGTCAGGCGTGTCCACGGCGCTCACCACCCGAGTGAAACACTCCTCGCCGAGTAGCGGCAGCAGCACGGCGGCTGGAGCGGAGAGCCAGCGCGTGCCGGTGGTTTGGCTGCGGTGGCACTGCAGCGCCTGGCGCTTCTGCTCCAGGTACTGGGACACGTCGATGCGGGTGGTGATGGCTTCATCAGGCAGGCCGAAGCGGTTAGGGTCGCGCCCCGGGAAAGGGTCATCCAGGCCGGCGGCCAGAATGGCCTCCCGCCCCTGCTGGAAGCGGCTGCGCGGCTGCGCGATGTAGTACAGCTTGCTGGGCTGCCACGGTTCCTCACCGTCGTCCCAGAACTCCTCCGGATCGCCTGCGCGGTAGAACGCTTCCTGGGTGACGCGATTGCACATGATGTGGTCCGGGTGTCCGTAGCCACCTTGCTCGTCGTACGTCACCAGCACCTGCGGGCGCAACTTGCGAATATTCAGCACCAGGCGCTGGCAGGCCTCATCCAGATTCGCGTTGGCGAACGCCGAGGTGTGCAGGTTGTCGCTGCTGCCGGCCATGCCGGAGTCGCGATAGCCCAGGAAGTTGACGAAGTTCACCTTCAGCACCGAAGTCGCCAGCGACAGCTCTTTGGTTCGCACCTGCCCCAGCGTTTGGTACGACGCGATCACCAGTCGCGGGTCGCGGATCTCGCCGACTTCGCCGCGGGTGGCGGTGATGAGCGAGGTGAGCGCGTGCTCGTCCGCGTATTTGGCCAGCGTGCCACCGGTGGAGAAACACTCATCGTCCGGATGGGCGTGCACGCACATGAGCGACAGGACTTCAGGCATAAAGCGAGGGCACCTCAGCTGCGGGGATTGCTGAGCAACATTATACGGACTCGGATGGGCCGAAGCGCTGCCGCAACGCGGTGGGTGAAAGAGGCGAGCGGATGATGAAGCTGGCGAGCTCCAGCAGCGGGAATGTCTCCGCCTCTGGATCGGCGGCAGCCAGCAGGATGTCCCGCAAAAAGGTGAGCCGCAGGTGCTGCGATCGTTCCTCCGGAGCGGCGTCCACGGCCCTCCACGTTACATGCCTGGGGCAGGTGCCGGCTATAGGGGTTTTTTGGTAACGGCCGGGGGCAGCGTCCTTATGTTGGGCGTAAGCCGAGTTCGCGGAGCTTGCAGCCGTGAGTACTGCTGCGCGATTTGCAGATGGGTCAACACGCCTCGAAATCTCGGGCCGTCGTACACCTGCAGGGCGTCGAACCCCCGCTCGGCCATCAGTTGCTCCGCGTGATGCAGGCTCTCGGCGGCTTGCACGGCCGGCATGTCGCCCACCATGGCATCGCGCACTGGCGCCCATGGACCGTGTTCCCGCAGCGCCTGGTTCAGGTTCGGGATGTGCAGCACACCTCGCACGACACCCTGCTCCAGAACCGGAAAGGTTAGCTCAGCATTGAAGATGGCCAGCTGCGTGACCGATCCCAGCGGCTGATCGGCGTCCAGCAGCGGCGCGTGGCTCTCGCCCACCAGGTCGCCCACGGTAAGCCCATCCAGGGCATTCTGGGTGCGCGCGGCACGCAGCTCCCCCATGGCGCCGGCGAAGATGAATACGCCAATGAGCATGGTGAAGGGGCTGGCGAAGTACAGGCCCAGCAGCACAACCCCTGCCGAAAGGGCCTGCCCCACGCGCGCGGCGATGGGTGTAGCGCGCCGCCGGCCCACGGTCATGGCCAGCACCGCCCGCAGAATGCGCCCGCCGTCCATCGGGAAGGCTGGCAGCAGGTTGAACAGGGCCATGCCGAGGTTGGCAGCCATCAGGTACAGCACGACGCCGCGAGCGCTGGGCACCAGCATGAGCCGAATGGCCTCCGCGAACGAAAAGGTGGGGTCCAGCAGGCTCAAGGCCCACACAGCCAGGCCCAGTACCGCGGCAATGGCCAGGTTCACCGCCGGACCAGCGATAGCCACACCCAGCTCTTGAGATGGCCGCGACGGCATGCGCCGCATCTGCGCTACGCCGCCGATGGGCAGCAGCGTGATGTCTTGCACGTCAACCCCAAAGCGCAAGGCGACCAGGCTGTGCCCCAGCTCGTGCAGCACCACGCAAACGAACAGCAGCAACACCAGCAGCACGCCGTACAGTGCATCGAAAGGGCTGAAGGTGGCCCCCAGGCCCCACTCGATCGCGGCCCAGATCAAGATCAGTGGAAAGGTGGCATGCAGGCGCACGTCGATGCCGCGCACACGCGCGATCTTGAGCGACCTCCCCATGCTCAGACTGTAGCACTGGCCGACCGCTGCCCGGCCGGCCTGCGCCCAAGCTGGCCGCGTCGGAAGGGTGAGTGGCCGGCCGGTGATCCGCTCAGAGGCACGTCAGCCGGCGAACACCTCCTGCGCCTTATCCGCGATCAGGCGGGCGATGGTGAGGGACGAGGTGGCGGCCGGCGAGGGCGCGTTGCGCACATGGATGATGCGGTTGCCTTGGGCGTTGAACACAAAGTCATCCACCAACTGGCCGTCCGGTGCGAGCGCCTGCGCACGCACGCCGGAGGGGCCGGGCACGATGTCGTCCCCGGTGAGCTCCGGCACGTAACGTCGAAGCGACTCCAGGAAGGCCAGTTTGCTGAAGTCGCGCCACATCTCGGCTAGACCGGTTTTCCAGAACTTGGAGGCCAGTTTCTGGAAGCCGGGGTAGGTGAGCGCTTCCACAAGGTCACGCGCGCGAAATTGCAGCCGGCGGTAACCCTCGCGGGCGAAGGCCAGCACCGCATTGGGCCCCAGCCACACCGCGCCATCCTCGATGCGCCGGGTGAAGTGCACGCCAAGAAAGGGAAATGAGGGATCTGGCACAGGGTAGATGAGGTTGCGGCCCAAATGGCGCTTCTCCGGCTTGAGCATCCAGTAATCGCCCCGGAAGGGTACGATCTGGGGCTCGGACGGTCCGCCCGTGAGCGCAGCCACGCGATCCGCGTGCAGGCCGGCACAGGCGATGACGTGCTCGGCGTGGACGTCGCCCGCGGTGCTCACCAGCGTCACCTCGCCGCCGCTCTGGACGATGTTGGTGACTTCGGCGTTCAGCAGGATGGTGGTGCCGCCCGCGCGCACGTCGGCCGCGTAGGCATCGGCCACCTGGGAGTAGTTGACGATGCCTGTGTTGGGGGAGAAGATGGCTCGCACGCCAACGCAGTGCGGCTCGATCTCCCGCAGGCGCTCGGGGCCGATCACTTCCAGCCCTTCCACGCCGTTGGCGAGGCCGCGCTGGTGCAGGTTGTCCAGCCGTGCCAGCTCGGATTCACTGGCGGCGACAATGACCTTGCCGCAGCGATCAGTGGGGATGCCCTTCTCCGCGCAGAAGGCATACATCTCGCGCGATCCGCTGGTGCACAGCTTGGCCTTGAGCGACCCCGGCGCGTAATAGATGCCGGAGTGGATCACGCCGCTGTTGTGCCCGGTTTGGTGCCGCCCAATGGCCGGCTCTTTTTCCAGCATCACCAGCTTCAGCGCCGGGTTGCGCTTCAGCAGCTCGCGCGCCGTGGCCAATCCGAGGATGCCCGTCCCCACAATCGCGGTGTCGTACGTTGCCATCACCGCACAGCCTACCCCATGCCGCGTTCCCGGGGGCTACGAGGCTGGCCCCGAGAGCGCCATAATCGATCCCATGTCGGACTTTGAGGCCAACGGGAACGGGCACTCGCCGTACAGCGAACAGGCCGCGCCGCCGCCTTCCACCAGGCCCGTGGACAGCGAGGCGCACGATCACGGCCGGCTGGGCTACGTGATGGGCCTGGGCTTCATCTTCCTCGCGTTCATGTCGCTGTTTTTGTGCGGACTGGTGGCGAGCGCGGTGCTCCACTTCATGCGGTAACGACCACTTCACCGTTCATGGTGGGGTGAATCTGGCAGTGATAGGCGAACGTGCCGGCTCTGGAAAACTTGTACGTGAATGTGCCGTTACGCTGCACCACCTTGGAATCGAACAGGCCGTCGTTTGAGGTCACCGTGTGGTTGGATGGGCCGAGATTGGTCCAGATCACGCTCGTCCCGACTTTGACTGTCACGCTCGTGGGAGTAAAGGCAAAATCCGCGATGCGCACAGTATTGGGCGGCGCTGGAGTGCCCGCGGGTGTGGCCGTGGGTGGTGGAACGAACGGGGTGAGCGCGGTGGGCGCCGCGTCGGCCGGGCTGGGTTCGGGCGTAGGTGAGGGCACCGTGCTGGTAGAGGAGATCACGAGGGACCGCGGCGTGGGCGTGGCCGCGGATGCCGCCTTACCGGCGCCGCAGCCGGACAGCGCCAGCGCCGCCGCCAGGGCGAGCGCTCCCCAGACCCGGCGGCGCGCACCGGGGAGCCGCGTAGGCGGCCTCAGCTGGCCAACCGCGCGCGCAGCCAGGCGGCCAGGTCATCCAGCTCGGAGGGCACGACCTGGTGGTCCATCGCGTACTCGTGGTACTCCACCGCCAGACCCAGCTCTTCCAGCCGGCGGCGCGCATCGTGGCCCATGGCCAGCGGCAGCACGCTGTCCTGCCGGCCATGGGCCAGAAAAACGGGCTTGCCCGCGCAGCCGGCCCGATCGATGGGCAGCTCAACAGTCGGCAGGTAGCCGCTCAGCACGGCGGTGCCCAGCACCAGCGCGGGGTGGATGAGCGTGGTGCTGGCGCACATCATGGCGCCCTGGCTGAAGCCACCCAGGAACAAGCGCCCTGGATCAACCGGGTAGCGCTCGGGAAGGTTGCTCAGGAAGGGCGCCAGCAGGTCCAGCGATTGCTGAAAGGTGGCTTCATCCGGCACGCCCATGGACCGCAACTGATACCAGGCGTAACCACTGCCCATGAAGGAGAAGGGCGCCCGAGCACTCACCACGAACAGCTCCGGCGGCAGCGC
>JBOGTU010000132.1:0-2258 GCA_050695655.1 Chloroflexota bacterium
GATGTAGGGGCGTTCGGCGCGGGGCACGGCATCGACCGCCAGCACCCAGGGGAGGGACACGACTCCCAGTGCGAGCACGGCGAGCGCCAGGCTGGCCAGCCGCCGACGCACGCTGCCGCGCGCGGCCACCAGGTACGCCAGCACAATGGCCGGCAGAACGAGAAAGGCCTCGAGCGTCTTCACATTGAAGGCCAGCCCCAGTACCGCCGCGCACACCAGCAGCCAGCGCAGCTGGCCGGACTCGATGGCGCGTAGAGCGGCCCAGACGGCCAGGAGCATGGCCAGCGCGAGCACGCTGTCCATGGTGTTGTTGCGCGCGGCGGCCACCGAAATTGGCGTGAGCGCCAGCGCGAGCGCGGCCGGCAGCGCGGCCGGTCGCCCGAACGAGCGCGCTACCAGCCGGTACAGCACGTACACCGCCGCGATGCCTGCCAGTGCCTGCGGCAGCAGGAGGCTCCACGGGTGGAAGCCGAAGGCTTTGGCGCTCGCCACTTGGATCCACAAGCCCAGCGGCGGCTTGTCTATGCTGAGGAAGCCGACGGGATCGAACGCGACGAACAGGAAATTGTGCCAGCTGGCCATCATGCTGCGTGCCGACACGGCATAGTAGGGATTGGGGTAGCCGCCGCGCCAGAGGCCGAAGCCGTCCAGCAGCGCGGCCAGGGCCAGGATGAGCGCCACTGCTCCGCCCGTGACAGATGGGCGCGGCTTGAGCGTCCCACGGAGCACGCTGCATTGTTGCACGGAAAGCAGGAGGCGGGCAGACGGCTCGCGGCCACGCGACCGGTGCGCCTGGCCGTGTCCCGCGCCTTCATCCTCAGCGGTAAGGGCCGCGGGCGTCACCGCGACAGTCAGCAACTCGCCGCCAAGGCAACGCTTGGCAAACTCACCAGCAAGAGCTCGCCGCGCGGGTCAGAGCGGGGAGGGTTGGGTCTTTGGTACAACTGAGCGTGCCTCGGATACCTGCGCAGCAGCGGCGCCCTGCCATGCCGTGGGCGATCCACCGCCGCGAGTGACTCTTCAACGGCTCCTGCTGCAGTGGCACGCGGATCCCACTGTTCTGTTGGGCATCGCACTCGTCTGCGGCCTGTTCTGGTGGCAGCGTGGGTCGGCCGAAGCGCGCCATTGGCGGGCGCTCAGCGGCGCCGTGCTGCTGACGTTGCTGGCGCTGGAATCGCCGCTGGATTACGTGGCCGATCGCGACCTCTTCAGCGCGCACATGCTGCAGCACCTCCTGCTGCTGCTTGGTGTGGCGCCGCTGCTGGCCCTCAGCGTGCCCCCGGCAGCCGCGGAGAAATTGGCGCGAGCGGTGCCGCGTGGTGTCACCTCGCGGCTGCTGCACCCGCTGATGATCCTGCTGGTGTACGCCATCATCGTGCTGGCGTGGCACGCGCCGGCGCTGTACAACGCAGCGCTCTTCTCGGAGCCGGTGCACGCGCTGGAGCACCTCACGTTCGTGGCCGCGGCATTACTGTTGTGGTGGCTGGTGCTGGACCCCGCCGGCACGGGCTCGCTCGGCTCGCTCCCGCGAGTGGCCTGCCTCATCCTCTCCGGTGTGCCCACGGTACTGCTCGGCATCGCCTTCGCCTTCTCCGCCTCACCCTTCTACGCATATGGCCACGCCACGCCGCTGCCCGGGTTCGACCGGGCATTGGTGGCGCAAATAGGGCTCACCCCGCTGGCAGATCAGCAGCTGGGCGGGCTGCTGATGTGGGTAGGCGGCAGTTTTGTATACCTGGGCGTGCTGGTGAGCCTGCTGCTCCGCTGGCTGGCCAGCAGCGATGCAGGTGACGCGGAAGACGAGCAGGCAGCGCCGCTCTTGGAGCACCCCGCGGCGAAGTGCTAGCGTTCGACGAGCCAGCCCCCGTAGCTCAGCGGATAGAGCAACTGCCTTCTAAGCAGTGGGTCGTGGGTTCGAGTCCCGCCGGGGGCGCTGCGCGGGCCGCTGACGCGACACAGACGAGTCTAGCCGCGGTGTTCTGGCCAGGACTGCGAGTCGGCAGGCCAAACTCGTTCACGCTTTGGGCGAGGAGACGGCCCGTCAAAAGCCTGAAGTAGCCGGACGACGCCCGCCTGGTGCCGGGCCTGGGTAGGGTGGGAGCATCTCACCCTGCCCAGGAGAAGCCGATCCCACGCGCGAGGCCGTCGCCCATTTCGCGGCCGCGGCCATCCTCGGCCTGGCGCTGACCGGGCTGGGCGAGCTGCTGCCGCTGCTGCAGGCGCGCCAGCTGACGCTCGCCCCTCAGACGGCGGGGTAC
>JBOGTU010000133.1:0-2035 GCA_050695655.1 Chloroflexota bacterium
CGATGACGTTGCGCGCCTTCACCGTGTCGCTGCCGCCATCGTTCAGCGCCACGGCCAGCGTCTTGTCCGCGTTCAGCGTGGCTGTTCCGGCCACGGTCTGCACACCGGCCGCCTTGAACAACGCGCCCACGCCGGATGACATGCGCCGCACTATGCCCTGCTCGCGCTTGATCATGGCTGGATAATCCAACCTCACATTCTCAGCGTGAATGCCGTAGCGATCTGCCTGACGCATGAGCGCAAACAGTTCGGCGCTGCGAATCAGCGCCTTGGTGGGGATGCAGCCGATGTTGCAGCACACACCGCCCAGAGCGCCCTGCTCCACGCACACTACGCTCAACCCAAGCTGCGCCGCGCGAATGGCCGCCACGTAGCCACCAGGGCCGGCTCCGATGACGGCGACATCCTTCTCGATCACGCTTCCTGTCCCCTCTGTGCCCCTGCCGAGCTCTCAGCAACTCCCAGGCCTGCCTCACGCGCACGCCTGCGGGCTCTCGTACACACGATACAACGCCACCACGCTGGTCCCGTCCTCCACGGAGACGCTGGCGGCCAGTCAGTGGTCCCGAGCTGTCTCCCGCCGGGCGTAGAGGAGAAACTCGTGGGCGCCTTTGTGGCCCGCTATCGGTGAGGGCATGCTGCCGAGTATTCGCCAGCCATTGTCCTCGGCGGCGGCCGCCGCGATGTCCAAAGCGGTCACGAGATCGGCCTCGGCCGTGGGCGGCGCCGGCAGCTTGAGCTCGAACATCGGCTTCACCAGGGCCAGCAGCTGGGCGTTCGAGGCCAAGCGAACCGCCGCCAACTGCGGAAAGGCCTTGGCCAGCGAGAGGTATGAGACATCAATAGCCACAGCGCTGATAACCTCGGGGATGCGCTCGGTGGTCAGCTCTCCCAGGTTGGTGTTC
The DNA here is from genome assembly GCA_050695655.1 of Chloroflexota bacterium. Lineage (GTDB taxonomy): Bacteria > Chloroflexota > JAJPGV01 > JAJPGV01 > JAJPGV01 > DATKQD01. The sequence goes on from JBOGTU010000133.1 coordinate 906, forward strand.
TCCAGGTTAACGACGCGCACATCCTGCCGCAGCGAGCCCAGCAGCTGGCCGTGCCCGGCATCAACCGCGTACACCCTCAGCGCGCCGGCGGCCAGCAGCACGCGCGTGAAACCGCCGGCAGCGGCGCCGACATCCAGCGCCACGCAGCCGAGAAGGTCGGGCGCGAACGCCGCCAGCGCGCCCTCCAGCTTCAGCTCACCATGCAGCCGCCGCGGCGCCCGCAGCACGATGTCGGCACCGATGGGCACGCGCGAGGCCGGGTTGCGCAGCGGCACACCATGCACCAGCACCTGGCCGGCCGCGATGAGGGCCGCGGCCTCCACAAGCTCCGGCCGCTGCCGCCGCAACTCCGCCAGGAGTGCCCGCAGTGCCATGCGCACCAGCATAAGCGGGCTCGCACCGTCGAGCGAGGGAAGGCATATACTAGCCGAATCAGACTCTCGCCAGAATAGGGAGGGACCCTCGTGGCTGACGACACGATCAAGCTCGATTTCTACACCGATCCACTTTGACCCTGGGCTTGGCGGACGGCGCTGTGGATGCGCGCCGTGGCCAAGCGGCGACCGGTCCAGGTCGCATGGAAGCTGTTCAGCCTGGCCGTGGTGAACCACGGTAAGGATTACAACGAGGACGCGCACAGCAAGGGCTTCCGGCTCGAGCGCGCGATGATCGCCGCGCGGCGCGCTGCCGGGAACGATGCGGTCGAAAAGCTGTACATGGCGTTTGGCGAGGCGCAGCACGGGAAGCGCGAAGACCTGGCCGATCCGGTGGTCATCAAGCGCTGCCTCAAAGAAGCGGGCCTTGCCGAGGACCTGTACGACAAGGCGCTGGCCGACCCCAGCACTGAGAAGGACCTGCTGGCCGAACATGAAAAGGCCGTGAATGACATGGCCGCCTTCGGGGTGCCGACCATCAATCTGGAGAATTCCGCGGTTGGCTGGTTTGGGCCAATCATCGAGCCGGTCCCTGAAGGCGAGGAAGCGCTCAAGCTGTTCGACCACTTGATGGTCGCCTGCAAAATGCCGTACATGTACGAGATGAAGCGCGAGCGCCGCCTGCCTGGGCGGCTCGGCCCGCAACACGTCATCGACTGATCCACATGGGGGGAGGCCGGCGCGGCCAGCTGGCCG
>JBOGTU010000134.1:0-16405 GCA_050695655.1 Chloroflexota bacterium
CGTTGACCCCAGCTCGCCGGAGCTCCGCTTGCAGGTCGCGCGCGGCCGCCGCCGGCAGCGCGAGCACATCCACCACCGCGCGCGCGTTTTCGACGCTCAGCAGCCCCTGCACCAGCTTGGTGGTGTAGCGGTACGTTGGGCGGAACATGGCGCCATTCTCGCACGAGTGCTGAATCGTACGCAAATGCCTGATCGATGGCATCCACTGGGGAGGCTGGCTATGATTTCGACAAACCGAAGATCCGTTTACCGCTAAAGAAGGAGAGTGCTGCCGTGAAGAGTGACGCGCCGGCCAGGGTGAAGGGCCTCAGCCACTTTGGGATGTACGTGCGGGATATTGAAAAGATGACCGCCTTCTACCGCGATTTCCTCGGCATGACCATCGCCAAGCGCTCGGCGAACGGATCGATGGTGTTTCTGTGCGCGGATTTCGAGCGCGAGGATCACGAGATCGCACTTATGAAGGGGCGCCCGCCCGAAGCGGGACCGAAGCTCATCCAGCAGATTTCGTTTCGCGTGGAGAACCTGGACGCAGTGCGCGACTTCTACCACCGGGTGCGCCGCGAAGGCTACCGAGTGCAGAGTGTGGTGAGCCACGCCAGCTCCGTGGGCTGCTACTTCTACGATCCCGAGGACAACGTGGTGGAGGTGTGCTGCTGGACCGGCCACGCCGCCTGGCAAGCTACCGCCGAGCCGGTGGACCTCGAGCGCTCCAACGAAGAGATCATGGCCCAGGTCGATGCGCACTGGGCGCGTGTGAAGGATGTGCCCGTCGGCGGCCAGCTGGAGCCAGTCCCCGCCTGAGCTGCTTCGGGCAGCTCTCAGCTGCTCGCGGGCAGCGTCAGCACGAAGGCGTTGTCGGGTAGGTTAGAGGCCGCCCACTGCTCAGGCCAGCGGCGCGCATAGTGAGGATTACGCGGGGGCGTTGATGAGGAAGGTCGCGGCGCCGGTGAAGTAGCTCAGGAGCTGGCCGCGGGCGAGCTCCGATAGATCCAGCGTGGCGATGGCGGCGGACATGTGGCGCAGCCAGGCGTCGCGCTCGGCCGGCCCGATGCGAAAGGGCAGGTGGCGCAGGCGCAGGCGAGGCTCGCCCCGTTGCTGCGCATAGGTACCGGGGCCGCCGAAGTACTGCATGAGGAACAGGCGCAGGTGCTCGGCAGGCGCCGTCAAATCCTCTGGATAGAGGGGCCGGAGGATCGGATCGTCTGCCACACCGGCATAGAACGCGTCCACCAGCCGCTCAAAGGCTGCCGCGCCTCCCAGCGCGTCGTACAGCGTCAGCGTTGGCACGGCAGGCTGACCGCTGGCAGCAACGCCGCCGGACCTAAGCCGGTACCAGCCCGGCCTCCCGGAGGAAGCCGGAGTGATGCTCGTCCCACAGCCGGCCGAAGTCCGCCTCGGGGCTGACAACGTCCATAGGCAGGGCGCGGAACAGCTCGGGATGCTGCAGCAGCGCCGGCTCCTTGCCCTGTTGCAGCTCGCGCGCCAGCCGAAGCATCTGCCGCCGCATCATGATAATGGCGGCATCCGCGGTCCCCAGATGCTCCTTGGTGCGGTCGCAGATGGTGCCCATGGATTCAGTGACGGCGCCATCCTGCGAGCGGCCGAGTATGCCGGTGTAGTTCTGGCGGCGCTGCATGTCACGATCGATCAGGTAATCGTTCGTCTGGTTGCTCACGCGCCGCCAGGTGCCGGGTATGAGGCCGGTTTTGGGGCTGCTGGTGAGGCCATCGATCATCGCCTGGCCGCGCTCGCGCTGCTGGTCCGTTGCCGGTGTGGGCACGACGAAGAACCACCAGGAGTGCTCGTCGTCCATCGGCAGCACCCAGAAGCCGCCACCGCCGCGTGACTCGCTGGCGATAGAGGTGAAGGTCGGCAGCACGTAGGTGGTGACGCGCCAGTAATTCAGGCCGCCGGGCGCTGGCCGGCGAGCGCCGTAGACGAAGCCGAAGTCCGTTTCCTGGCCGACGGTGATCTCCGGCGAGGCGTTTGGCACGCCCTTGGTGAGCGTGGGTCGGGTGAGGTTGCGGTGAGCGAACTCCACGTGCGAGGAGTCGATGTTGCCCTCCAGCCCCTGCGCGTAGTTCGAGTCCTGCAGCCACTTGCTGGCCAGGGCCTGGTTGGGGTTGGCCTGGGCGCACCATTGATACGTGGGTTGGGGTGGGCGCTTGTCCTTGGGGCCCATGTAGATCCAAACGAGCCCACCAAACTCCGCCGCTGGGTAAGCCGTGGCCTGCACCTTGTGCTTGAAGTTGCTCTCCGCCGGCTCGTTGGGCATGTCCACGCAGGCGCCCGTGACGTCGAATTTCCAGCCGTGGTACACGCAGCGCAGCCCACACTCTTCGTTGCGGCCGAAGAAGAGGCTCGCGCCGCGGTGCGGGCAGTTCTGCGCCAGAAAGCCCACCTGGCCGTTGCTGTCGCGAAAGGCGATGAGGTCCTCACCCAGGATGCGGAAGCGGATGGGGTCGCAATCGGGCGCGGGCAGCTCCGAGGGCAGCAGCGCCGGCAGCCAGAAGCGGCGGAACAGCACGCCCATGGGCGTGCCCGCGTTGGTGCGGCTCAGCAGTTCGTTCTCTTCTTGACTCAGCATGGCTCAGCTCTCCTTCGGACCCGCGGCGGACTTCCCTTTCATCCTAATCCATCGAGCGCCCTCGTACGCCCTGCGCCCCGTTTCAGCCGACGGTGCCCGCGCTGGCGGCCGGCTGGTCCACCTTGGGGGACGATGTGGTTGGCGGGAGGTCGTCCGGCGGGCGGCCGGCCAGGGGCACGGCCAGGTGATCGAGCAGGCCGAAGATGCCGTCCGGCATGAAGTAGACCACCACCATCAGCACGGCGCCCAGGAACAGCGACGATTGCGTGGAGGCGCGGCTGAGAATGTCGGACACCCAGCGCAGGCCGACCGCGCCGACGATGGGCCCGAGAATGCTGTCCATACCGCCCACCAGCGCGTACACCAGGCCGTTCAGCGAGTTGTTGAGGCCCAGCAGATCCGGGAATACGAATTCGCGTTGAAGGGCGAACAGCCAGCCGGCGAGCGCTGAGAGCACGCCCGAGAAGAGGGTGATCACCACCCGGTAGGCGTTCACGTCGTAGCCCATGGCCGCCGCGCGCACGGGGTTGCGGCCAATGGCGCGCATGGCTCGGCCGGACTGCGAAGCCATCACATACAGCGACAGCGCCACGCAGCCCGCGACAACGATCAGGACCAGGTAGTAAAACCCGTCGCCGTGCACCGGGCTGATGCCGAAGGAGATCTTCACGCCGCCGGGGATGGGCAGCCCATTGTCGGCGCCGGTGAAGGTGGGCGCCAGCGAGGGGAGCTTAAAGAACGCCAGCGTCGTGAGGAAGGTGAGCATCAGGTACTCGATGCCGGAGGTGAGCACGGCGTAGATGCCGAAAAGCGCGGCCGAGAGCAGCCCTCCCACCAGGGCGGCCACCAGCAGCAGCACGGGATTGGTGAAGCCGCCGGCGGCCAGGAGGGCCACGGCGTACGAGGCGATGCCGAACACCGCCCCGGCGCCGATGTTGAACAGCCGCGCATAGCCGGTGATGATGCCAACCGACAGCGCGAACAGCCCGAAAATGAGGTAGCTGGCCATGAGCTGCGGGATGAAGTGCCCAATGATTGGCGGCACCACGAGGAGCGCCACGAAGAGGGCCAGGTAGAGGCTGACGCGGGCCGCCGCCCAGCCCGTGCGCAGGGTCATATGCGCGCCACCGAGCCGGCGCCGCGCCTTGTGCGTGCGATGAGCAGGATGATCACCAGCCCGAACAGCGCGATCTGCACGGCCACCGGGTTCACCCAGATGGAGCCGAGCGAAATGGCTTCGCCAATCAGCACCGAAATGACCGCGGCCCCTTTGAAGTTGCCCAGCCCGCCGGCCACCACGATGATGAACGCGTTCAGAATGACGTCGCCGCCAACGGTGGGATACACCGACGTGATGGGCGTGAGCAGCGCCCCGGCCAGCGCCGCAAGCCCAATGCTCACGATAAAGGCCACCGCGTAGACGCGCGTCACCGGCACGCCCAGTGCCGCCGCCATGACGCGGTTCTGCGCTACGCCGCGCAGCCAGACGCCGTATTTGGTGTATTGCAGGCCCAGGAATGAGACGAGCAGCACCACCGCCGCCGAGGCAATGATGATCAGGTCGTAGATGGGGTAGATGAATGATCCGATGTGCACCACTGTGCCAACCAGCGGCGGTGGCACCAGTTGCGTGGTGCCGCCCCAGATGTTGGTCGCCAGCTGCTCCAGGATGAGGCTCAAGCCCAGCGTAGCCAGCAGCACCAGCACCTGGGCCTTTTCCAGCAGCGGCATGGACATGGCCATCAACAGGCCGCCGCCCAGCACCCCCACAATGACCGTGGCGGCGATGGTGCTGAGCACAAAGTTGTCGGTGCGGCTCATGGTCAGCCACAGCACGTAGCCGCCTACCATGTAAAAGTCGCCCTGGGCGAAGTTGATGATGTCCATCACGCCGAACTGCAGCGCCAGCCCCGAGGCCACCAGCGCCAGCGACGAGCCCACCATGAGGCCGTTGAGTGCCTGCAGGTAAATCTGGTTCACGCGCCGGCTTCCACGCCAAGGTAGGCCGCTGCCAGTTGATCCGGCCCGGAAAAGTCGTTGGGCTGCTGCTCGCTCACAATCTGGCCGCGATCCATGATGTACAGCCGGCTGCAAGCGACCTTCAGCAAGTCAAACGACGCATCGACCACCAGCACCATCATGCCCTGCGCGGCGGCTTTGGCCAGCGCCCCTGCCACCAGGTCCACATTGATGGGCATGAGCCCCTCGCTGGGTTCGTCCACCAGCAGCAGCTTGGGGTGCAGGGCCACGCCGCGCGCCAGCGCCAGCATCTTCTGCTGGCCGCCGCTGAGCGTGCCGCCGAGCTGCCGGTGCCGCTCCTTCAGCACGGGAAAGAGGTCGTAGGCCACATCCAGGCAGCCCGCCTTGTCTCGGTTGCCCTGCACCAGCGCGCCGATGACGATGTTCTCCTCCACGCTCATCTGCGTGAAGATGGCGCGCTCCTCCGGCACGTAGCCGATACCCAGCTGAGCTCGGGCGGGCGTTTTCATGCGCGTGACATCCTGCCCGTCCATGCTGATGCCGCCCTCGGTGCGCACCAGCAGACCCATGATGGAGCGCAGCGTAGTGGTTTTGCCTACGCCGTTGCGGCCGGTGAGCGCCACGGCCTCGCCCTGGTTGACGTGCAGCGAAATGCCCTGCACCACGTGGCTCTTGCCATAGAAGGCGTGCAGGTCGCGAATTTCAAACATCGCGCACACCGCGGAGGAAGACGCGCTGCACTTCGGCGGCCTGGAAGACCTCGTCCGCGCTGCCCTCGGCGATCTTCTGGCCTTCGCCAAAGGCGGTCACGCGCGTGGCCACGCTGCGCACCAGGTGCACATCGTGCTCGGCCATGACCACCGTGGCCTTCTGGGCAATGTTGTTGAGCAGAACCGGCAGCTCGCCGCGCTCGTGCCCGCTCATGCCAGAGGACGGCTCGTCCAGCAGCAGCAGCTCGGGCGCGGCGCCCAGTGCCATGGCGATCTCGAGCTGGCGCTGCTGCCCGTGAGCCAGCAGCTCCGCCGGGCGGCGACGCGAACCGCCCAGGCCCACCAGATCCAGCAGCTCCTGCGCCTGCACCACATCCTCCGCATGGCTGCGCAGCCGCAGCAACCGCGCCAGGCCACGCTTGGCCTGCACGGCGATGGTGACGTTGTCCAGGCAGGTGAAGCCGGGGATGATGCTGGTGAGCTGAAAGGAGCGCCCAATGCCCAACCGCGCCCGGGCGGGCGGCGCGCTGGTGCCCAGCGGCCGGCCCTTGAAGTAGATTTCGCCGGAACTGGGCAGCGATTGCCCACCCAGCAGGTTCAGCAGCGTGCTTTTGCCCGCTCCATTGGGGCCTATCAGCGCGTGGATGCTGCCGCGCTCCACATCCAGGTCCACGTGGCTCACCGCCCTGAACTCCCCATACACCTTGGATACGTCCCGCGCCGCCAGGAGGACGTTCGCGGGGTCCGCCGCCATCAGTCCCAGTCCACGGCGGGCATGCTGACGCGGGGACGGTGAGCGAGTGTCACGGCGGCGGATTGTACTACAGCGCGAGTCGGATCCCTACCCGGACGTTCCGGTTCAAGCCGCTCGCGGCACGCGTGCTGCTGCACGTGGACGCGGTTTGCCTTGCCAGCGCGACATATAGTAGGCTGGGTGGCGTCACACCGCCAGGATGGTGCCTGGCTTGAGAAGAACAGGAGAGGAAGCATGGAAACACTCCACCCGTCCCCCAGGTGGGGACGCATTCACACGCTGCTGGGCCTTGCTCTGTCGGCCAGCATGGTGCTGGTCGCCTGTGGTGGCGCCGCGGCGCCCGCCAGCAGCGCCGCCCCAGCCAGCAGCAGCGCGCCGGCCAGCAGTGCCGCCGCGTCAAGTGCCCCGGCATCGGCCTCATCTTCAGCGGCGGCTTCGACGTCCGCCAGCGCCTCGGCCTCCAGCTCCGGCGCGGCGACCGGCACCCCCATCAAGATTGGCGTGCTGGATGATCTCACTGGCGGCGGCTCCATTGAAGGGGCCGAGCAGAAGATCAATGTGGACCTGGCTGTGGCGCAGATCAACGCGGCCGGTGGCATTAACGGCCACCCGCTGGCCACCACCATCGTGGACTCCAAGGGCGACGCCGCCACGGCCGCCCAACTGGCCACCCAGCTGGCTGAGCAGGACAAGGTAGACGTTCTGGTTGGCGGCGTGTACAGCGCCGAGTGCCTGGGCGTGCAGAAAGAGATCTCCACGCTGGGCATCGTGTACATGCCACTGAACGCCTGCGCGAACGAGCCATTCACATCGACGACCTGCAACAACCTGACGTTCCGCATCTTCCCCGTGGGCAAGCAGACTATCGATCCCGGCATCGGCTACCTGGTGAAGACCTACGGCAAGAAGTGGGCCATCATGGTGCCGCAGAACCCGTTTGGCGATTCGCAGGTCGCGGCCACCGTCGCCGCCCTGAAGGCGGCCGGCGGAACCATGGCGCTGACCATCAAGATCCCCGTTGATGAAGCGAACATGACGCCGTTCGTGACCAAGATCCCGACTGATGGCTCCATCAACGGCATCTTCAACGACGAAAACGGCACCGACCTGGCGCGCGTGGTCGCGGTGATGCAGCAATTCGGCATCTCCAAGCTGCCCACGGCTATGGCGCTGGGCGCGGAGTCCTTCGGTGGCGTGTATCCGGCGGCTGCCAACGGCGCCATCCTCACCCGCGTCACCCTCACCAACCCGCCGGCGAGCGATACGTTCGCCACCGCCTATCTCCAGGCGTTCAAGGGCCAGCTGGCGAAAGAGGGCCAGGTGGCCAACGTGCTGGGTGGCTCCAAGGCCATCCCTGGTGACCTGGGCTACGAGTCCTACGCCACCATGGAAACGCTGAAGCTGGCGATGACGAAATCCGGCTTCACTGGCCGCGCCGACACCGCCAAGCTCATCCAGGCCATCGACGGCATCGACGTCACGCAGGCAACGGCGGAATACCCCTACGGCGGCATGGTGATGAACCCGGCCGACCACCAGGGCAAAATGCCGCTGTACATCCTGAAGGTCAACGGGCAGAACGAGCAGATTCTGTCCCAGGTGTCTCTGGACCAGGTGCCGAACATCGGCAACTGCAAGATCCCAACAGCGAGCTGACCAGGCAGCACTGAAGAGAGAGGGGTGGCCACGCCACTCCTCTCTCTTTGCGCTCACGGAAGTCAGCCGCGGCGCCAACCTGTTGTTGAGTGGCCGCATGGAGTACTATCGAACGTCGTAAACCAGCCGAGTGGAGACGAGGGTTGGAGCGAGAGACTCGGCTGCTAATCCACGCAAGGAGGGCGATCCAGGGATGGCTTTCACCATTACCGTGAACGGCAAGGCGTACACCCTATCGCCGGAGGTGACCGCGGCGTCCACGCTGCAGCTTGTGCTGCGGGACGACCTCGGCCTGACCGGCACCAAATTCGGCTGCGGCCAGAACCAGTGCGGCGCGTGCACCGTGCACATGGATGGCGCGGCAGTGCGCAGCTGCCAGGTGTCCATCGCGGATGCGGTGGGCAAGCAGATCACCACCATTGAAGGGCTGGCGCGGAACGGCAAGCTGCACCCGGTGCAGCAGGCGTGGGTGGACGTGCAGGTGCCCCAATGCGGCTACTGCCAGTCCGGCCAGATCATGGAAGCGGCGGCCTTCCTCAAGACCACGCCGCACCCCACCGAAGCGCAGGTGCGCCAGGCCATGAGCGGGCACATCTGCCGCTGCGGCACCTATAACCGAATCACGGCCGCCGTTTTGAAGGCCGCGGGCTAGGAGGAGAGCAATGCTGTTGATGGATAAACCCAGCCAGAGCGACTCTGCGGATCCGGGCGCACCGGAAGCGCCCGCCGCCAGCGGCCGTGGCCTTTCGCGCCGCCACTTCTTGCAGCTCACGGGTGGCGCTGGCGCCGGCTTGTTTGTGCTGTGGAGCTCCGCCGCCTGTGGATCGGTGGCGGTGCCCAGCGCATCGCCCAAAGCGAGCGCCAACTCCCCGGCCCCTGTCGCATCCAGCGCGCCGGCCAGCGCCGCGCCCGCCAGCACCAGCGCCTCGGCCAGCGCCGCCCCGGCGGGGCCGGTGAAGTCCATGTCGCTGGATTTCCGGCCAGGCCCGCCACCGCCCGCGCCGCCAGCGGGCAACTATCAGTACCCCAAGGATCGCCCGGCCGGCATCGACTCGTATCTGCAGTTCGCGCCCGATGGCGGGGTGACGCTGATGACTGGCAAACTGGAGTTCGGCCAGGGCATACAAACCGCCTTTGCGCAGATCGTGGCCGATGAGCTCGATGTGCCATTCGAGAAGGTCAGCGTCGTCATGGGCATCACCAACAAGACGCCCTTTGACATCGGCACATTCGGCAGCCTGAGTGTGCGCGCCACAGGCGGACCGGTGATTCGGCAGGCCGCCGCCATGATGCACGGCTGGCTGGTGCAGCTGGGCGCCAGCAAGCTGGGCGTGGCCCCGACGGACGTAAGCACCAAGAACGGCAGCGTCTTCGTGACGGCCAGCCCCAGCAAGTCCGTCGGCTATGGCGCGCTGGCCGCGGGGCAGAAATCCGGCCTGGCCATGAACCCCAAGGCGCCGGTCAAGATGAAGGACCCGGCCAGCTTCAACTACATCGGCAAGAGCGTGCCCCGGCTGGACATTCCCTTCAAGGTCAACGGAGCCATGAAGTATGGGTACGACGCCATGGTGCCGGGCATGAAGCACGGCGTGGTGCTGCGGGCACCGTCGAATGGCGCCACCCTGACCTCGGTCGATACCACCGCGGCATCGACCATGCCGGGTGTCAAGGGCGTGGTGCACGTGGGTGACTTCGTGGCCATCGCGGCGGATCGCATGGAGCAGGCGCGCGCGGCCGTGGCGGCCATCAAGTCCACCTGGCAGGAAAACCCCCTGCCGGTGACGGACAAGACCATCCACGACTACATGAAGGCGCATCACGATCAAGGTGGGTACATCAGCGACATCACGCCGGACGCGGCACAGGCCGCCGCCGCCAAGGCGGTGAAGAAGGTGTCCATCCGGGTGACCTCGCCCTACCTGGCCCACGGCGCCATCGAGCCCATGACGGCGCTGGTGAGCGTGCAGCCCGATAAGACGGAGGTGTGGACCTCCACCCAGGACCCGTTCACCCTGCAGGACTTCGTGGCCAACCAGCTCAAGGTCCCGCACGACCAGGTGATCATCACGCCGCTCATGTCCGGCGGCGCCTTCGGCCGCAAGGCCTACGCGCAGGATGTGGTGGTGGAAGCGCTCAAGATGTCGCAGGCGCTCAAGATGCCGGTACGGGTGAACTGGAACCGCCAGGAGGAGTTTCAGCTCGATCGCTTCAAGCCGGCCACGCTCATTGAGCTGGAGACGGGGCTGGACGCGAACAACAACATCGCCGGCTGGTACTACACCATCTGGTACGCCGACCGCTACCCCGCGGGGCAGGTGTATCCGCAGCCGGTGATCGGGGCGGACAACGCCCACGTGCTGGATGTGTACACCAAAGCCATCCCCAACGTGGCGTCCATCTCCTACTTCGGCGATTCGCAGTTCCCCACCTACGTCTGGCGCTCCAACGGCGGCGGCGTGAACTCGCTGGCGCGTGAAGCGGCCCTGGATCAGCTCGCCGAGGCCGCGGGGATGGACCCAATCAGCTTTCGGGCCAAGCTGCTCACCAACAGCCCGCGCCTGCTGGCGGTGATGCAGGCGGCAGTGAAGCAGGCCAACTGGACGCCAGGCGTTGGCTCGACTGGCAAGGGCATCGGCATTGGCATCACCACCTACGATGGCACCCACGTGGCGGAGGTTGCCCACGTGACAGTGGACAAGACCACCGGCAAGGTGCAGGTGACCCACGTGGACGTCGTGGCTGATGTGGGGCTGGCCATCAACCCCGATGGTGTGAAGTACCAGATGGAGGGTGGCGTCGTTTCGCAGGGCATCACCCACGCGCTGAAAGAAGGCATCACCTTCGCCAACGGACGCGTCACCAACGACAGCTTTGCTCAGTATGGCCCGGCCACTCAGCTGGATGCGCCATCGGTGACGGTGTCAGTCATGCCCAACGAGAAGGATCCGCCTTCCGCGGTGGGGGAGCCGGGTGTGGTGCCATTCCCGGCGGCGGTTTCCAACGCCATCTACGATGCCGTTGGCGTGCGCGTGCTGGACATGCCCTTCACGCCGGATAAGGTGCTGGCCGCGATTCAGGCCAAGAAGTAAGCGTGCGGGCCGAGATGGCCGGGTGGTGCACACTGCCCGGCCATCTCGGCGTGGCGTCAGCCGCCGATGTGTGACATCTCCACTTTGGGCAGGCGCAGTGTGGCGGCGCCGCGGATCTCGGAGTAGCGGTCTGTGCGGGCCTGCCACACCTGGCGCACCTGCGCGGCGATGGCGTCATCCGTCTGGCCGCCGCGCAGCAGGGCGCGCAGGTCCTTGCCCTGCACGCCGAAAAGGCAGGTGTACAAGCGCCCCTCCGATGAAAGGCGGGCGCGGCTGCAGGCGCCGCAGAAGGGTTGCGTAACGGAGGCGATGACGCCGATCTCACCGCCGCCGTCCACATAGCGCCAGCGGCGCGCCACCTCGCCCGGATAGTTGGCGGGAACGGGCTCCAGGGGCAGCTCGGCGTGAATGGCGCCCACGATCTCCTCGGCCGAGACCACATCGTCCAGCCGCCAGCCGTTGGTGGCGCCCACATCCATGTACTCGATGAAGCGCAGGATGCAACCGCTGCCGTGAAAGTGCCGCGCCATGTCCACGATGGAGCGGTCGTTCACCCCGCGCTGCACCACCATGTTGACCTTGATCGGTGCCAGGCCGGCGTCGCGCGCGGCGTCGATACCCTCAAGCACGCGCCGAACTGGGAAGTCCACATCGTTCATGGAGCGGAAAACCGCCTCATCCAGCGAATCCAGGCTCACGGTGATGCGCTGCAGGCCGGCGGCCTTGAGGCCAGCGGCGCGCTTGGCAAGCGCTGAGCCGTTGGTGGTGAGGGTGATGTCGCGCAGACCAGGCACCTCCGCCAGCATACCGATCAGCCGTTCGACGTCGCGCCGCAGCAAGGGCTCGCCGCCCGTGAGGCGGATTTTTTCGGCGCCGAGATCGATGAAGATGCGCGCCAGCCGGGCTATTTCCTCGAAGGTAAGCAGTTGGGCCGGCGGCATAAACTGGAAATCACGCCCAAACACCTCTTTGGGCATGCAGTACGTGCAGCGGAAGTTGCAACGATCCGTTACCGAGATGCGCAGGTCGCGCAGCGGGCGGCCAAGTGCGTCGCTGAGCATCAAGCCTCTAACGTGCCACTCGTGGAATTGCCCTGCGTGGCCGGATCGACCGCGCGCTGCTGGGCCAAGCGGTGCTCACCGTCCAACCATACCTCGCCCGTATCGTACGCTTCCTTCTTCCAGATGGGAACGATCTGCTTCAGGGTGTCAATGGCGTATTCGCAGGCAGCGAACGCTTCGGCGCGGTGGGGGCAGCTCACAGCGATGACGACGCTCGCCTCGCCAATCTCCAGCTTGCCGGTGCGGTGCAGCAGGGCAATGCGCGCCTCGGGCCAGCGGGCCCGTACGTCGTCCGCGATGCGTCGCATAGTGACTTCGGCCATGGCTTCGTCCGCGTCGTAGCGAATGCCCACCACCTGCTTGCCCTCATGATGGTCGCGCACCACGCCGCTGAAGGTCACCACACCACCGGCGCTGGGATGCGCCACCGCGGCCACCACCTCCGCCAGCTCCAGCGGGCCGCTCTGGACACGCACCAGAGGCGTCATCGCGCTGCCTGAATCGGCGGGCCGGGGCGCGTGCCGCCGGCTGTGCCGGAAAGAGCCACGGGCGCGCGATCCATAGCCTTACGCGCCACCGCTCACCGGCGGCATGAGCTTCAACTCGTCGCCATCGTGGAGGATGGCCAGCGGCTTCACGAAGTCGGAGTCGATAGCCAGCAGAGTGGATGCTTGCAGGGGAGCGAGCTCGGGATAGAGTGCAGCCACTTTGCTGAAGGCTTCACCAGCGGTGCTGCCGGCGGGCAGGGAGAGCATCAAGGTATCCTGCCCCACGAGCTCGCGATAGCGCGCAAAGAGGCGAATCTGAATGTCCAAAAACCGGCTCCGCTGCCTTGACCCAATGCACCTGAGAGAGTATGCTTTGCCTGCCTTAAGGCGGCATGAAACCGGAGGTTTCCGGATGGGCCACCGGGACCCAGAGTGTACCACGGAGGTCCGTCTCAGCACAGTTCGAAAAAGGAGGGTTCCAGGTTTGAAGATTGTCCGTTGGCTCCTCATGGTAGTGGGTGGCTTCACTGTGGCTGGCATGCTCGCGGTGGCCGGCCTCGTTGGCTACCTGATGATTGAGGACAAGATTCGCGAGTTCAAGGGCGACGATGCGCTGAGCAGCATCCCATCCAGCACGCCCAGTTCCGAGGGCACCAGCAGCTAACTGCACCTTCGGTAGCGAATTCAAGCCCGCCGGCCCACCTGCTGATCCAGGTGGGCTGTTGCGCCTGTGGGTGCGGCTAACACTGGACACGGCCGTCTTCGCCGGCTTGGCCGGTCTACTGCTTGCCGTCGTGACGATGATCCGAAGCCGCGGCACTTTGCCGTACGTCCAACAGGCAAGGGAGCCACCAGGCGACTGGAAGATGTTCCTCTCCCGGCTGGGAGAGGCGAGGTGAGGGCAAACGTCATCACCTCAGGCGCTGCCCGAGCTGTTGCGAACATGCCGATCAGACGAATCCTGAGCATTGGCCGCCGGACCGGGCGCGATAGCAGCAGAGCGGCACCGGCGAATCGTCCTGGGGCACCTGCCCAGATCGCCCATGCAAGCCTCCCGGTTTTGATTTGTTGCACTCTTCCAACACGCGCAGGCGTTCCAGCGGCTGTAAACTAGCGCTCAATGGCAAACGAGCAGGGCAGCCTTCTGTGCGGCATCGATTGCATCCGGCTCCGCATCGATGACCTTGAGGAGGGCCTGGCTTTTTACCGCGACAAGCTTGGCCAGCAGCTTGTTTGGCGGACGGCGACCGCCGCGGGGCTGAAGATGCCCGAAGCGGACACCGAGATCGTCCTTTACACCGCCGGGCCGGGCGAGACGCTGGACATCAAGGTTTCGTCGGCGAATGGCGCGGCCGAAGCATGGACGCGAGCCGGCGGCACCACCGCTGTCGGTCCATTCGATATTGCCATCGGCCGCTGCGTGGTTGTTCGAGATCCATGGGGCAATGAGCTCGTCTTGCTGGACGACAGCAAAGGTCGGCTTTCAACCGACAGCGAAGGTAATGTCGTCGGCGTCGAATGATCGAGTCGGCAGACCGGCAGCCGGAGCCGCTCCTGATAGCCCACTATCTCTCATGTGGTGCCTTCCAGACCGTTGGCCCCGCGGAGAAACCATCTGCCGCTTCGGTCAGAATCAGCATGCACGTCTCGATGCTGAGCTCGAAGAGGATGTCGTCCGGAAAGCTCGGCCACGGGACGGGGTCGTTTCGTTCGGCTACCATGTGCGCGCGTACCCGCCCCTCGACCTCCGCGTCGTCTACGAGCCGGGCGCGGCCGGTTAGATAGAAGGCGTCATCCTGATGCGGCGGTGGGCAGGTTTCACTGTGAAGTGCGTACCGGCCGTCACGCCGCAGGTCGCCTTGTTTCGGACCCGCCTGGACCAACACGTAGAGGCCCGCCTCAGTGACGATCGGGCAAACTGGGTGCGTCCTGGGCCCCCCATCGGACCGAACGGTGGCCAGGAAACCCAGCGCCACGTTCCACTGGTGGAAGAGCTTGCGGCCGGCAGCGGCCATCGCCGGAGCGTGTCGAGCGAACTGAATCCAGCTAATCATCGCTTTCAGGCTAAGCCCATATCCCTGACAAGCAGTGTCAGGGATATGGGCTTACGATTCTGGCAATGCGTGCCGACCGACTGTTGACTGTCATGCTCTTGCTTCAGGCGCGCGGGCGTATGACCGCTCTGGCGCTGGCGACCGAGCTGGAGGTGTCCGTCCGCACCGTTTACCGCGACCTCGACGCATTGAGCACTGCAGGCGTGCCCGTGTTTACTGAGACTGGTCCCCGCGGAGGCTGCCAGCTAATCGAAGGCTACCGGGCGCCGCTGACCGGCCTCAGTCCGGAAGAGGCGTCGGCACTGCTCATCCTAGGTTTGCCGGAACCGGTTCAGGAGCTCGGGTTAGGACCAGCACTCAGCGCCGCTCATGCCCGCGTGCGCGGTGCTATGGGTAGCTCATCGACGGCCGCTCCGACTCGGGTTCATCTCGACATGCCACGCTGGTTTCACGCCCGCGAGGCGGTGCCCCATCTTCCACTCCTGGCCGAGGCAGTGCACGGGCGCCTGCAGGTAGGTATGGCCTATGGACAGGGACCCGAACGCATCGTCCATCCACTTGGCTTGGTCAACAAGAGCGGCGTGTGGTACCTCGTAGCGGTTGCCGATTCTGAGTCAGTCCGAGTGTACCGGGTGGGTCGTATCAGCGCAGCGAGGCTGTTGAACGAGCAGTTCCAGAGGCCGCCAGGTTTCGACCTACCGGTGTTCTGGCGGGCCTGGTCAGCAGAGTTTGAAGCATCGTTGCCCCGCATTCCCGTCGTCCTTCGGGTGTCGCCTGAGGCTTTCACGATCTTGCCTGAACTATTTGGTGATGCGGCTGGACCGGCCATGGCGGCCGCCGGACCGCCGGAGTGCGACGGCTCGCGCACCCTCACGCTGACATTCGAGCATGAGAAGGCGGCGGCCTTCCGGCTTGCGGGCTTTGGTGACACGGTGGAGGTAGTCTCCCCGGGCTCCGTTCGGAACCAGATAGTAGCCATCGCTCACGGAACTATCCGACGCTATGACCTTCAGCATTCCAGCCGCGGTGGTTCTGCCTCTGCAAACTCCCCGTATCGAGCTGGAGGTCATCGTGAACCAAGCGTCGCAGCGCCTTCCTAAGCGGGTCGCCGTGGCACGTAAACCGTTACGCGATCAAGCCTGCATCAGCCACCGCTACTGGCAGCTGATGCCGCGCGCGGAGCAACTGCTGCTGCGAAAGGTCAACTCCGACAGGAGTCCAGCCGAGCTCGCGGAGTTGCGCGTCATGGAAGCCGGTTCCGCGGCCGATGTCCAGACATGCACCATCGCCCTCGCCCGGCAAGCGCCGCACAGCATCGCGAATCTGCTGGCTGAAGGGGCTCGCCTCACCATTGATGTACGTCTCGTACCAATCGGTGATTTCGTCGTATCGGGCCAGCGGCATCGTCTTATTGTGCCGAGGGAGTGCTCGGTAGGCCCGGCAGCGGCACGAGCGCGATGGCGGGGATGACGCGCGAAGTCCGCCGCTCGTAGTCACCGAAGCGCGGGTATCGTTCCGTCTGCAGCCGCCACAGGCGATCCCGCTCCCCACCTGTCAGCTCCACCGCGCGCACCCGAAGCGTCTCGGCCCCGACCTCGATGGTGAGCTCAGGCTGCGCGCGCAGGTTGAAGTACCAGGCGGGATGGTGCTCCGCCCCCTGGTACGAGGCGAAGATGATGCGGCGCCCACCGTCGTCCAGGTAGACGAGCGGATTCACGCGCTCCTGGCCGGACCTGGCGCCGCGGGTGTGGAGCAGCAGCACTGGCGTGCCGGCGAAGCCCCCGCCCACCACGCCACCGCTCGCGCGAAACTCCGCCGCGATCTGCTCGTTGCGCGCGTTGATCGCTTGGATGTCAGGCAGGCAGGCCTCCAATTACCCAACTCATAACGGCGCGCCGTCCAGCACGAGGCAGTTGCAGCTGCTTATCCGCCGGGCATCGCGGCTCCGCGTGGGGCCGCAATGCCCGGCGGGCTGGCCCGCGCTGGCAGCGCTAAGCGCGAACGCCCTGCGCTTCCCGCTGCC
>JBOGTU010000135.1:0-6120 GCA_050695655.1 Chloroflexota bacterium
GAACAACGACCAGTCGGCACAAGAGAACGCGCTGTCGGCGCGGTCGCGGATCACGGATGTGAACGTGGCCCAGGAGACGGTGCAGTTCACCCGGGACCAGATTCTGATGCAGGCAGGAACCTCAGTGTTGGCGCAGGCGAACCAGTCGTCGAGCGGCATGCTGGCCCTGCTGCGGTAGCAGACAGCGGCTGCCGCCTTCCGGGCCGGGTAATCCCCGGCCCGGAAGGCGCATCCGGGGGAGGAGAGAGTCATGGACCTCAACAGTCTGGCCGGGGTCGGCGGCGGTGTTCCAACTGGCCCCGCGCCAACGACGGCGGCAAGCCAGCCGGCGGCCTCAGCGGCGCCCAAACCGAGCATCGGTGCTGCCGCGGAATTTGCCGCGAGCGCCCCGGCCAGCGCTGCCAGCAACGCCGGCATCGTGCGCACGTATTCAGAGGTGCAGCTCGATCCGGCCACTCACAGCATCACCTTTGCCGTGCGCAGCAGCGATACTGGCGAGGTGCTCATGGCCTGGCCGTTGAGCGCGTTGGGACAGCTGGCCGCCACGCGGGAGTACTTCCCCGGCAGCCTCATGGAGCGCCTTGCCTAGACGCGGAAGCCGCGACGAATGGGCCGCGGCCAGTGCGTTCAGGTGGGCGCGTTCCCCAGCTTCGAGTGCTAAAGTTCTGGCCGCCCAGCGTCGAAGATCGAGGGTAGCTACCCTCGGGCGGAAGCGCGGCGCAGATGTGGGAACGCGGGTGGTAAGGGAGCCATGAGCACACCAGTCAACAATTCGAGCAGCAGCAACACGGCGGCCCTTTTGCAGGCGCTGCTGGGCAACACAGGCAGCGGAACATCGCTGCTCTCACCCAACTCGCAGCCGCCCGTCTCCTTCGGCGGCTTAGTTTCCGGCCTCAGCACCCAATCCCTCATCCAGGGGCTGATGGCCGCGGATCAGGCGCCGCTCACCCTGTTGCAGGGTGAGCAGACGACGGAGCAGAACAAGCTCAAAGCCTGGCAGGACATCCAAACCAAGCTGCAGACGCTGCAGAACACGGCGGATACGCTGTCGCTGCAGGCCACCACCGGCGCCAAAACTGTTGACTTCTCGGGCCCCTCGGGGACGTACGCCACGGGCATAGCCAACGCGGCGGCCGCGAATGGCAGCTTCAGTCTCACCATTGCGCAGATCGCCACCCAAACCAGCCTGAATTCGACGAGCACCATTGGCCAGCCCATCAGCGGCAGCGACATTGCGACGCTGAGCGGCAAGCTGGTGACCCCGGTGACCGCCGGCACGTTCACCATCGACAACACGCAGATTGCCGTCACCGCGGGAGACAGCTTTCAGACCATCCTGAACAACATCCAGAGCGACACCGCCGCCACGGGCGATCCAGTGCTGGCGAGCATCGTGGGCAACACCATCCAGCTCACGCGCCCCAGCGGCAACACCAACGTCATCAATCTGGGAGCCGGAGGCGACACCAGCAACTTCCTTTCGGCTACCAAGCTGTTGGGTCCTCCGGCTGCCGCCACCATGACCAGCACCGGCCCCGTGGGCACGGCCAACCCCGGCGTCGCGCTGGACACTGCCAACATCGCAGGCCTCACCTCCAGCACCTCCGGCAGCCTCGCGGTTAACGGCGTGACCATCAACTACAACACCGCGACGGATACCTTGCAGAACGTGCTGGACCGCATCAACGCTTCGGCAGCCGGCGTCACCGCGACCTACAACGCGCAGTCGGACACCGTCAGCTTTCTGGCAACCCAGAGCGGCAGCGCTGCCATCTCCGTGTCCGATGGCAGCGGCAACCTGCTTGGCTCGCTCAAGCTCACGGGCGCGGCTGCGGAACAGTATGGCCACAACGCCGAATTCCAGGTGAACGGCGGCGCCCTCCAGTACAGCACCAGCAACACCGTGAACAACATCATCCCCGGCATCAACCTGACCCTGACGCAGCCTACGCCAACCAGCCCAGCGCAGCCGCTCACCGTCACCGTCAAGCAGGATCCGAGCGTGGGTGAGACAGCGCTGCACGGCTTTGTGAGCGCCTACAACGCCGTCATCGACACGCTCGCAACGGACACCGCGTACGACTCGGTCAACAACACAGCGGGCCTGCTGCTGGGCGACCCTACGGCTGAAACGCTGCAGCAGCAGCTGGACACTGGTCTGTTCATCCAGAATGGAGGCTCGTTGGGCTTGCCGAGTGGCTTCACGGACGTGACAGCCGCGGGCCTCAACACCGGCCCTATCGGCAGCACGCCCGGCACCACCACGGATCTGCAGTTCGACAGCACGACGTTCGAAAGCGCCATGAACAGCAATCCCTCGGCGGTGACGCAGTTGGTCACCACGGTCATGGGCGGCTTCCATTCGCAGCTCATGAACATCACCCAGCCGTTTGGGCAGATTTACAGCGCCATCCAGGGCGAGACGAGCACCCTCCAGGATCTGCAGACGCAGATCACCGACCAGCAGCAGTTCCTGCAGCAGGAGCAGGCCTCGCTGAACGATGAGTTCACCCAAATGGAGACCATGCTGGCGCAGATCGAATCGCAGGCGTCCAGCGGCACGGCTGCGCTCACCTCGTTGAACAACACTGCTGCTGCCACGGCCGCCGCGCAGCAGCAAGCCTCGACCACTGGCTGACGCGAGCCAGCCGGACTCCACGCCTAAATCGTGAACCAGGAGCGCCATGGGCATGCCCCTTGCAAACCCCTACCAGCGGTACCAGAGCACCTCCGTGCAGACGGCCGATCCGGCGCAGTTGCTGCTGCTCACGTACGAGGCCATTGTGCGCTGGCTGAATCGCGCTGAGACTGCCGTGATGGACGGTAACCTGGCAAGGGCGCATGAAGGGCTGCTGAGCGCCCAAGCGCTCTTGCGCGATCTCTCCACCAGCCTGGATTTCGAGCAGGGCGATGTGGCCTGGAACCTGGCGCGGCTGTACGACTACATGATCGAGCGCTTGGTAGCCGCGAACGTCGCCAAGGACAAGGCCATCGTGGCCGAAGTTCGCGCCCTGGTGGTGCCCCTGCTGGAGGCCTGGCGGGTGGCCGTGGTGCAGGCCCGCCGCCAGGGCCTCGTGCAAGCCAGCTGAGAGCCTGCCCGGCTCGGCCGCTCAGTTGTGTCGCACGGCCCAGCTGTAGGGAATATGATTGTGCAGGGGATCCAGGCGCGTGGTGAGCGCCGGGTCGTGGGCATGGGTAGCGCAGTTGCCCACAATGGCAAAGGGGTCGGCCATGCCCTTGAAGCCGGTCCACAAGCCCGGTGGAATCACCACCAGCGCGTAATTGTCCGGCCCGAGGAACAACTCCTCCAGTTGCCCGGCCGTAGCGCTGCCAGGCCGCTCATCGTACACCACCAGCTTGATGCGCCCAAAGATGCAGGCGTAGTTCAGCGTCATTTCGCGATGCTTGTGCCAGCCTTTGATCACGTCCCGGTAGATGGTGGTGAAGTAGATTTCACCGAAGCGTTGAAAATGGGGATCGGTAACTTTGAGCATGTGCAGGATCGTTCCGCGCTCGTCCGGGATGCGGCGAAGGGGAATCACCTGCAGGCCTTCGATCATGGCGCTCTCCTGTGTAGTGGCGTGACGCAGCCGTTCGGCTTTTCCAACGCGCAGCCGCGGGCTGAGGTGATGAGACTCACTGCCGCCGCGGCGCGCCAGCGCCCAGGGGGACGCACCATCCTCCCAGAAGGGAGGGAGGTGAGGTATGGCTGAGCCTGGCACGCGGCCCGACGGCGCGAAGGCCGATGACTACTCTGCCGCGGTGGAACTGGCGCGCAAGATGGTTGGGCTGGCCAGAGAGCAGCGCGATGCGCTGGCGCGCGCGGCAGTCAGCCAGTTTGATTGGCTGGTCCTTCGGCGCCAGGAGCTCACCGATCAGCTTCCACGGCAGGTGGCCCCCGGCAGCGTGCCGCCCGAGTCAGTGCAGCGCGAGCTCGCGGCCCTGGCTGCCGAGCTGGCCGGACTCGATACAGAGATGGCCGGACTGGTGAAGGGCCGCATGGCCGAGATCCGAGCTGGCCAGGCCGCGATTCGCCGCACCGAGCGAGCGCTCAGCGGCTACCTTGACAGAGGCGCGCGGCCTTCCGCGTTCGTGGATCGGAAACGTTGAGGGTCAGCCGCCACCTCGCACAGTGCTTCGCGAACCTCCGCTATCACCGCCGCCCACTCACCGGGTCGCGGCTGGCGAAAGAGGTGCGCCGTGGGGTACCAGGGCGATTCGCTGCCATGCAGCCCCCAGCGCCACTCCGGCACGTGCGGCAGCAGCAGCCACACCGGCCGTCGCAGTGCGCCAGCCAGGTGGGGCACGGAGGTGTCGGCTGAAACGAGCAGGTCAAGCCGCTGCAGCGCGGCCGCCGTTTCGCTGAAGTCCCACAGCCAGCTGTTGAGGTCCTGCACTTCAATGGGTAGATCGCCAAACGGCCAAGGCTCGTTGTACGCTCGCTTCTGCAGCGCATAGTAAGCCACCCCGGGCACGCCGGCCAGCTGAGCCAGTTGCGCCGGCGGAACCGTCCGTGCTTTCTCGTGCTGAGCTTTCCACGCCAGCCCCACCTTCAGCTCAGGGCTGGCCGGCAAGCGCTGAGCCCAGGTGGCGGCCTGCAGCGCATCAACACGCAGGTAAGGCGACTGGGCCGGAACCGTGTCCGGTCGCGTGTGAAACAGGCGCGGCAGGGTGAGCAGCGGCGCGTAGACGTCCCAGGCGGGTAGTGGCTGCCACGTGGCCTGCACGGTGACCTCGGGGAACGAGGCACGGCACAGGCTCACCAGTTCCTGTGGCACGGCCAGGACCACGGCCCCCACGCGCTGCGCGGCGAGCGGCACATAGCGCGAAAACTGCAATGTGTCCCCGAGGCCCTGCTCCGCCTGGAGCAGCAGCGTACCCCGGGGCAGGCGTGAGCCATCCCAGAGGCGCTCCTCGGAGGCGAAGCGCTTGCCCCGCAGAGCCACGGTCTTCCAGCGCCACTCGTATTCCACCCAGCCCTGCTCCCAGTCGCCTTCGCGCAGCGACACGAGCGATCGGTTGAAGCGCGCCTCGGGATAGTCCGGCCGCAGGGCGAGCGCCTTTTCAAAGTACTCAAGCGCCGCGGCGCTGTCGCCCCGCACGTAGTAGTTGGTGGCGATGTGCGAGTAAGCCTCGGCGTAGTCCGGGCGAAGCTCCACGGCGCGTTCGAAGCAACGCTGCGCATCATCCAGCTTCTCCTGAAATTGCAGGATGATGCCCAGGTTCGCGTACGCTTCAGGGAAATCCGGCCGCAGGGCCAGCGCCCGCTGGCAGCACGCTTCCGCGTCAGCCCAGCGCTCCTGCTCCTTGTAGGTGCTGGCCATGCTGGAGAGGGCCTCGGCGTAGCTGGGATCCAGGACCAGCGCCTGCTCGAAGCTGCGAATCGCATCGTCGAACCGGCCCTGGCCGCTGAGTGCGTTGCCCAGGTTGGAATGCGCCAGCACCAGGCGCGGCTCCAGGGCGATGGCGCGCAGGCAGGCCTGCTCCGCCTCCTCAAAGCGGCCCACGGCGGCCAGGGTGTTGGCCCAGCTCGCCAGCGCCACCGCGGCGCCAGGGTCCAGCCGCAGCGCCTCGTCATAGCTCGCCAGCGCGGCCTCGTACTGTCCGGCATCGTGCAGCAGATTGGCCAGGTTCGCCCGTGGCAGTGCCCAGTCCGGTCGCAGCGCGATCACCTCTAGGAGGAGCGCCTCGGCCTCGGCCGGGCGGCGCTGGCGGCGATACACGTCCGCCAAATTGATGCGCGCGTCGGTGCCTTCGGGCTGGAGCCGGATCGCCGCCGCGAGGTGAGTCTCTGCATCCGCGAGCCGGCCAGCGCCCGCGCACACAGTGCCCAGGTTGAAGTGATAGACAGCGTTGGCGCCGTTCGCCGCGACCGCGCGCCCCAGCGCCTCGATGGCCGCGGCGGCATCGCCCGCCTGCGCTTGAATGATGCCCAGCAGGTGCCAGGCCGCGGCGTCCCGCGGATGCTGCTCAACCGCGCGACAGCAGGCTTCACGCGCCTCAGCCATTCGTCCTGCCTGGAACAGCCACGCCGCCGTGGCAGCCGGCGGCGCTCCTTGCGTGCTTGCTCGTGTTGCCATGCATGTTGATGATCGGCCAGGCAGCTATAGTGCTTGAGCG
>JBOGTU010000136.1:0-3125 GCA_050695655.1 Chloroflexota bacterium
CATCGGTGGTGCGGATGTAGAACTGCGGCCGGTACCCTTTGAAGAAGGGCGTGTGCCGGCCGCCCTCCTCCTTGCTCAGCACGTACACCTGGCTCTCAAAGAATGTGTGCGGCTTAATGGTGCCCGGCTTGGCCAGCACTTGCCCGCGTTCGATGTCGTCGCGCTCAATGCCGCGCAGCAAGCAGCCTACGTTGTCGCCCGCCTCGCCGTAGTCCAGCGTCTTCTTGAACATCTCCACCCCGGTGACCACTACCTTGCGGTTGTCCTTGGCCATGCCCAGGATCTCGATCTCTTCGCCCGTCTTGATCTGCCCGCGCTCGATGCGGCCCGTAGCCACGGTGCCGCGGCCCTTGATGCCGAACACGTCCTCTACCGGCATCAGGAAGGGCTTGTCCACTTCGCGCTGGGGCTGCGGAATGTAGTTGTCCACCGCGTCCATCAGCTCGAAGATGCACTTGTACTCCTCGGCCGTGGGATCCTTGCTGGTGCTCTCCAGCGCCTTCAACGCGCTGCCCCGAATCACCGGGATGTCATCCCCCGGAAACTGGTTCTTGCTCAGCAGCTCCCGTACTTCCAGCTCTACCAGGTCCAGCAGCTCCGGATCGTCCACCATGTCCACTTTATTCATGAACACCACCATGCTCGGCACCTCAACCTGGCGGGCCAGCAAAATGTGCTCGCGCGTCTGGGGCATGGGGCCATCGGCCGCGCTCACCACCAGGATGGCGCCGTCCATCTGGGCCGCCCCGGTGATCATGTTCTTGATGTAGTCGGCATGGCCGGGGCAGTCCACGTGGGCGTAGTGCCGCTTCTCGGTTTCGTACTCCACATGGGCGATCGCGATGGTGATGCCGCGTGCCCGCTCCTCCGGAGCGTTGTCGATGGTGTCGAAGGCGCGGAACTGAGCCCCGCCCTTCAGCGACAGCGTTTTGGTGATGGCTGCCGTGAGCGTGGTTTTGCCATGATCAATGTGGCCAATGGTCCCCACGTTCGCGTGCGGCTTGGTACGCTCAAACTTCTGCTTTGCCATATCCTTCTGCTTCTCCTCGTCGTTACTTGGCGGGGCCGACCTCGGTGGCAGTCACGCCCGCGCACCGGCCTTCTGGCTGACTTCGTCCGCCAGGTGGCGAGGCAGCACCTCGTACTGGCTGAACTCCATGCTGTACGTCGCTCGGCCTTGCGTCATGGACCGCAGCTCGTTCACGTATCCGAACATCTCCGCCAGCGGCACCAGCGCCCGAATCACCCGCGTGTTGCCGCGGTTCTCCATGGCCTCGATGTGCCCTCGGCGCGAGTTCAGGTCGCCGATGACTTCTCCCACGAAGTCTTCGCTCGCGGTCACTTCGACGCTGGTCACGGGCTCCAGAATCACCGGCCCTGCCTTGGGAATGCCGTTCTTCACTGCCAGCGATCCGGCGATCTGGAACGCCATCTCCGATGAATCCACGTCATGGTAGCTGCCGTCCACCAGCGTGGCTCGCACGTCCATCACCGGGTAGCCGGCTATGACGCCGGCGCCCAGCGCCTCGCGCACACCCTTCTCCACCGCTGGGATGTATTCCTTGGGGATAGAGGCGCCAACAATCTTGTTCACGAACTCGAAGCCCGCCCCGCGCTCCCGCGGCTCGAAGTTCAGCACGGCGTGCCCGTACTGGCCGTGGCCACCAGTCTGCCGCACAAAGCGGCCTTCCGCGCCCTGCACGGCCCGAGTGATCGCTTCCTTGTAGGCCACCTGCGGTTTGCCTACATTGGCCTGCACTTTGAACTCGCGCATCATGCGGTCGACGATGACTTCCAGGTGCAGCTCGCCCATGCCTTCGATGATCGTCTGCCCCGTCTCGTCATCCGTGCGCAGGCGGAAGGTGGGATCCTCCTCAGCCAGCTTGGAGAGCGCCAGGCCCATCTTGTCCTGATCGGCCTTCGTGCGCGGCTCCACGGCCACGGAGATCACTGGCTCCGGGAACTTGATCGTCTCCAGCACCACCGGGCGCTCCTGGTCGCACAGCGTGTCGCCCGTGAAGGTGGACTTGAGGCCCACCACCGCGGCGATGTCGCCTGCGAAGACCTCGTCAATGTCCTCGCGCTTGTCCGCGTGCATCTGCAGCAGCCGGCCTACACGCTCCTTTTCGCCCTTGGTGGAGTTGTAGACGTACGAGCCCGCCGAAAGGTGGCCGGAGTACACCCGAAAATAGGCCAGCCGGCCCACATACGGGTCCGCCACGATCTTGAAGGCCAGCGCGGAGAAAGGATCGCTGTCACTGGCGGCCCGTGTCTCCAACGCATCCGTCTTGGGGTTCACGCCCTCCACCGACGGCACGTCCAACGGCGACGGCAGGTAGTCCAGCACAGCGTCCAGCAGGTTCTGCACACCCTTGTCCTTGTACGCGGCACCACACAGCACCGGCACGATCACGCCCTTGAGCGTGGCCACGCGCAGCGCCTGCCGGATCTCCGCCGTAGCGATCTCCTCGCCATCAAGGTAGCGGGTCATGAGCTCCTCGTTGGTTTCCACCACCCGCTCGACCAGGATGTCTCGGAATTTCCGCGTGTCCGCCTTCAACTGCTCAGGCACCTCGCCCAGCACCCGCTGCAGGCCACGCTCGCCCTCGAAGCGGACAGCCTTGTTGTCCAGCAGGTCGATGATGCCTTCGAATGACCCCTCGGCGCCGATGGGCAGCTGAATGGCCACCGGGCTGGAGCCCAGTCGCTCCTTGATCATGTCGAAGCAGCGCCAGAAGTCCGCGCCCGTGCGGTCCATCTTGTTCACGAAGCAGATGCGCGGCACGCCGTACTTGTCCGCCTGCCGCCACACGGTTTCGGACTGCGGCTCCACGCCAGCCACGCCATCGAAGATGACCACGCCGCCATCAAGCACCCGCAGCGAACGCTCCACTTCTACCGTGAAGTCCACGTGGCCCGGCGTATCAATGATGTTGATTCGATGTCCGATGCCAGCAAAGGCTTTCGCCATTCCCTCCTCTTTCTTCTGCGTCCAGAAACAGGTTACCGCTGCGGATGTGATGGTAATACCTCGTTCCCGCTCCTGCTCCATCCAGTCAGTGACGGTATTGCCGTCGTCCACGTCGCCAATCTTGTGGATGAGGCCGGTGTAAAACAGGATGCGC
>JBOGTU010000137.1:0-3471 GCA_050695655.1 Chloroflexota bacterium
CGTGGAATCGCTGGCCAGCGATTCCGACATCGAAACGCTGGAGAGCCTGACCGGTGAAGCCGCCATCGCGCTCGAGAATGCCTCGCTCTACGGCCAGCTTGAGGAGCGCGAGCGGCGTCTGCACGAGCTCGTGGGCCGGCTGCTTATGGCTCAGGAAGAGGAGCGCCGGCGCATCTCCTACGAGCTGCATGATGGCTTTGTGCAGCTGGCAGCGTCGGCCCACCTGCACCTGGAGGCATTTTCCCGCCACCACAGCCCACGATCGCCGGCCGCCCGGCACGACTTCGAGCAAGTGCGGGCGCTCAGCCGGCAGTTGGTGCTGGAGGCGCGTGACGCCATCGCCGGGCTACGCCCCACCGTGCTGGATGATTTTGGCCTGGTGAAGGCGATTCAGCTGGAGATCGATGCCTTGCAGACACAGGGCTGGATCATCAGTTACGCAGAGGATCTGGGGAATAGCCGGCTTGCGCCAGAAGTCGAGACGACACTCTTCCGCGTGGCCCAAGAGGGGCTGCGCAATGCCCTCAAGCACGCCCACACCAAGCGCGCTGCCATCACCCTCCGCGCCCGTGACAACCAGATTTCACTCGAAGTTCGCGACTGGGGGCGCGGCTTCCGGCTCCAGTCCGTCCTGGCATCGCGCGGGCCCAGCGAGCGCGTGGGCTTGGCTGGCATGCAAGAGCGCCTGGGGCTGGTTGGCGGCCGGCTGATCATTCGCAGCACGCCCGGCGAAGGCACGCGACTGCTGGCCGAAGTGCCGTTGCGGCCGGCGCTCCAAGCGGCTATCGCATGAGCACTCCTGCCCGCGCGAGGACCACGGCCCGCGCCGGCACCCGCCCAGCCCAACTGGTTATCGCGGACGATCACGATCTGGCCCGCGCCGGACTGCGCAGCATTCTACAGGGCGAACCGGGCCTGGAGATCGTTGCTGAGGCGGCCGATGGCCGCTCGGCTCTGGCGACGTGCCGGCGGATCCAGCCGGACCTGATTCTGCTGGACCTGCGCATGCCCGACCTGGATGGCCTGGCCGTGGCCCGAGCCCTGCGACGGCACTGCCCGCGCACGCGCATCATCATGGTGACGATGTATGAGAACCCGGAGTACGTGCGCGAGGCGGTGCGCGCCGGCGTGTCCGGCTACGTGCTCAAGTACTCCACTCAGCAGGAGGTGGTGGGTGCTGTGCGCTCCGCCCTGGCGGGCAACTCCATTGCCAGCGCGGCCATAGTGGAGACTCTGGAGCGTGGGTTGCCGCAAGCCGCCGCGGGCGACTGGCCGCGGGAGCGCCTCACGCCGCGCGAGCACGAAGTGCTGCGTCTGCTGAGCCGGGGCCTCACTAACAAGGACATCGCCGAGGCGCTCACCATCTCCCGCTCCACGGTGAAGATCCACGTGGAGCACATCATCGCCAAGCTCGAAGTAGCCGATCGCACCGAAGCCGCGGTGCGTGCCGCCGAGTACGGCCTGCTGCAGTCAGCTGGCCCCATGTTGCAGGGCAACGCCATCAGTTAGAAGCGTACGGGGTACGTGTAAGAATTGGTGTGCGGCGCGCCGCTGTGGCTTGCACTTCCAGTGCGGTCGCGGTAACAGCGCGCCAGCCATCCGCCCCAAGTTGGAGGTCATTCATGGCGTCTGAGGCGGTCAGGGGAACGGTCCGTGTGGCGCCGGTGGAGCGGCGCGACACGTGGTGGGCCGAGCCGCTGGCCATTGTCGTGGGCCTGAGCATCTTTGTCGCCTACTCGACCTGGATTCTGTTCCAGAACCAGTACTACTACTCCGCCCCCTACATCTCGCCGTTCTACTCACCGTGCATCGTTTCCAACTGCCTGCACTCGCAGGTGCCCTCCGCGTTTCGTTGGGCGTTTTCGCCGATGTGGCTCATTTTCTGGATCCCCATCGGCTTTCGGCTCACGTGCTACTACTATCGCAAGGGCTACTACCGCTCGTTCTTCTGGGCGCCGCCCGCCTGCGCCGTGCCGGATGCCCGGCGCCACTACAAGGGCGAGACCATCTTCCCCTTCATCATCCAGAACATCCACCGCTACTTTTTCTGGCTGGCGCTGCCGGTGGTCTTCTTCCTGTGGTGGGACGTGTTCGACGCCTTCCGCTTCCCTTCCGGTTGGGGCGTTGGCGTGGGCACGGGAATCATGCTCGTCAACGTCATCTTGCTCACCTTGTACAGCTTCTCCTGCCATGCCTGGCGGCACATCGCCGGCGGCGCGCTGGATGTGCTCTCCAGCGCCAAGCTGCGCCTGCGCCTGTGGCGCTGGACCAGCTTCATTAACGAACACCACCAGCTCATCGCGTGGTGCAGCCTCACCTCCGTGGCCCTGACCGATGTCTACATCCGACTGGTGGCCATGGGCGTGTTCAGCGATCCCCACTGGGTGTTCTGATGGGTTCGGATGCGTGTTCTGAAGTGAAGGGGGCATGATGGCAGCGGAAGATCGCTACGAGACCCAGGAATACGATGTGCTCATCGTCGGCGCGGGCGGCGCCGGCTTGCGCGCCGCGATCGAGGCGTCGGCCGCCGGCTGCCGCACGGCACTGGTGTGCAAGTCGCTCCTGGGCAAAGCGCACACGGTGATGGCCGAAGGTGGCATCGCCGCGGCCATGGGCAATGTGTGGCCGGAGGACAACTGGAAGGTGCACTTTCGCGACACCATGCGCGGCGGCAAGATGCTGAACAACTGGCGCATGGCGCAAATCCACGCCCAGGAGGCGCCGGATCGCGTGCTGGAGCTGGAAGACTGGGGCGCGCTGTTTGACCGCACGCCCGATGGTCGCATCCTCCAGCGCGACTTTGGCGGGCACCGTTACGCTCGGCTGGCCCACGTGGGCGACCGCACCGGCCTGGAGATGATCCGCACACTGCAGCAGCACGCGGTGCACAAGGGCATCGACGTGTTCATGGAGTGCAACATCCAGCGCCTGCTGCTGGATGCCGGGCGCATCAGTGGAGCGCTGGGCTACTGGCGCGAAAGCGGCAAGTTCATCCTCTTCAAGGCGAGGGCCATCGTGCTCGCCACGGGCGGCGTGGGCAAGTGCTGGAAGATCACCTCCAACTCCTGGGAATACACTGCTGACGGCATCACCCTGGCGCTGGATGCCGGCGCCGAGCTGATCGACATGGAGATGGTGCAGTTTCATCCCACCGGCATGGTATGGCCGCCCAGCGTGCGCGGCATTCTGGTGACCGAGGGCGTGCGGGGCGATGGTGGCACGCTGCGCAACGCTACCGGCAGCCGTTTCATGTTTCAGTACGTCTCCGACTATTTCCGCGCCGAAACAGCTGAGACTGAGACCGAGGCGGATGCCTGGTACGACGATAAGAGGAACAACCGCCGCACGCCGGACCTGCTCCCGCGGGACGAAGTGGCGCGCGCGATCAACTCCGAGGTCAAAGCGGGGCGTGGCTCCCCGCACGGAGGCGTGTTCCTGGACATTGCCACGCGTCGCCCCGCGGCCTACATC
>JBOGTU010000138.1:0-37909 GCA_050695655.1 Chloroflexota bacterium
CGCGGTGCGTTCCGGAGGAACGCTGCTCCCCCAGGGGGTGAATTGGATCGAAGCAACCACCGAGCTGCGCAAGAGTTTCGTCGAACATCCGGAACTCGACCCCTCTATCGTGGGAGTCGCGTAATGACAGTGCTGGCAGGCGGCCAAGCCTTTTCGGCGACGGGGCGGACCGTTAGCTGAAGCGAGGGCCGAACGTTATCAGGGAGCACACCTGGGGCACGAGCTTGAACACGGAACATGGCCCAGGAGGCCGTTGGGAGGTTGTCGGGGTTAGGTTCCCGCGGCCGCGAAGGATTGCTCGTACTCGCGTTTGACCTGTACCCCTCCGGCGCTTCTCCAATCGGCCAGCAGTTGGTCGAAGCTGCTGACCGGGGATTGCCCAAAGATGATCTGGTTCACGCCGTCGGTCAGCGCCCTGTTCATGGCCGCCCCCTTGGCCGCGAACGTGTCGGAGTACAGCCCAACCGTGGGATCAGCTATCGAGAAGGCATGGGCCGCCACGGCCTCAGGATGCGCATAGGTCGGGTAGTCGGGTGCCGCTGGGTCGTACATCACCCCTGGCCCGGTGGCCAGAAAGAGCCAGGGAACGTGGAGATCCCGAAGGCCTTGGGAGGTGAGTCGCGGATTGCCGTTCGCGTCCGGCTTGAAATCGACGCTCCGGACCCCGTAGCTCAGTGTCTGATACTCCTCGCTGCCGAACGGAGCCGCGAGATGATTGAGGATGCCGAGGAGTTCTGTCACTCGATCGGCGCTGGCCATTTTAAGCACCGCGAAGCCCTGGGCGCCCGGATCCTGGAACTCAACGCCCTGTCCTCCGTCATAGCCAAACAGGGGAATCGCTCGCAGCGGGCCAAAGTTCTTGTTGATGCCCAAAATGCGATCCACGGCAATGTCATAGGACAGGAAACTTCCGGGAAAGACGATGGAGCGGCCGTTGTAGAAGTTCGTCAGGACCTTGGCGACACTAGCCGAGTCAGGGTGCACGACGCCGGCGTCCCACAAGCCGCGGACGTAGGCCAGCGCCTCCTTGTATTCCGGCGTTTCCCAGTCTTTGGTGAACTTTCCGCCCGACTCGCGCCAATTATTGGGGGCGCGATACGTCTGCAGCATGACCTGCAGCGCGTTGCCGCCAATGCCCCACTGGGCCCCTGGCCTGGTCAACTCGGTTAAGACGTGGGTGAAGTCGCTGGTGCTCTTGATGGCCTTCACGCCGAGGGCATCGAGCTGCTTCTGCTGCACCAGCATGGTCGGCCCAACTGCACCCACGCCCAAACGAGGGATGCCGTACAGCTTGTTGCCGAAGATGACATTCTTCCAGGCGACGGTCGGGAAATTGGCCAGGTTAGGATAGTTTTTGATGGCTTCGCCGCTCAGGTGCGGCGTTAAATCCACGCATTTCGAGCTCAGGAACTCCGGCTCGTTCTGGATCGTGCTCCCAAAGATGGACAGCGTGAAGATGTCCGGCAGGTCGCCGCTGGCCATGACGGTGCTCAATTTGGTGTTGTAATCGGCTGCGCTGATGATGGGCATCTGCAGGTTGGCGTTGAGCGCTTTGTTCACCGCCTGCCAGGCAGGATTGTGGTCGACGGTGGGCGGTGGAGCGTTGATGGTGAAGGTCATGGCCGTGACATTGGTGCCCTTGCCTGGCGCCCGCTGCACGGACTGGGCCAACTGTGAGGGGTATTTGAGGTAGCCGGCGGGCACCACGCCGTCGGCGCTGGCAGGGAAGTCCGGCTTGGGGCCGGCGAAGAGCGTCTGCCTTGGGAGCTCGAGATGGGTTGAGCTTGCCTTGGCCGGAACGGCGGCCGTGCCGGCGCTGGCAGCTGGCCGGTTGGACTGGCTGGCTACCGTCGCCGAGCCGCATCCGGCCAACCACAAGCCCAGACCGGCGGCAGCACCGACGGCCGCGCCGCTCCCGAGGTGGAGAAATTGGCGGCGGCTCAGGTCTCGCGGTTGACTGGCGACAGGGGTGGGCTGCTGTGCCTGCTGCAAGGCCAGCCGCCGGTTACTGTTTCGCGCCAGCGAGGAATGCTTCCCGCTGCTCGCGCGTGGCTTCCAGCCAGTCGGCTTCCTCGGGCAGAATGGCGGACGCCGAGCGGCGCCGATAGAATTCGGGGTGGTCCGCACCCGGTGGCGGAGCTCCATCCGCCGCCAGCGCTCGGGCCGCGGCGATGATGCAGCGGCGCGTCCGAATGATCATGGCGTCACTCGTACCCAGGTGCTCCTGGGTACGAGTGTATATGCGGCCCATACTCTCAGTGATCATGCGATCCTGCACATTGCCCACCACGCCGGTGTAGCCGTTGTTGCCCTCCTTCGCTCGCTGCAGGTCCCGATCGATCTCGAAGTCATTGGCCATGTTCGAGCCACTCCGAAAGCGGCCATGCCAATCGGTCGAATTGGGCAGGGGGCCGCTTTTGATGCGCCGATAGCCCGGATGGTT
Source organism: Chloroflexota bacterium (assembly GCA_050695655.1). GTDB lineage: Bacteria > Chloroflexota > JAJPGV01 > JAJPGV01 > JAJPGV01 > DATKQD01. The sequence continues at coordinate 2,444 of JBOGTU010000138.1, forward strand.
GGCGACCTCGTCCGGGATGAGGCGATTGGCCCGTCCCGCTGCCGGGCGGGCGCCGATGAAGATGTTCATGGTGTGCTCGTCATCCATCGGCACCCGACAGATCACGCCCGGCCCACCGCCCGGCGGCCGCGAGTAGAACGGCAGCAGGAACATGGCAATGCGCCAGTTCACGTAGCCGGGCTCCGCTCGCACATAAGCGCCGTAGATGGTGCCGCCGTCGATATCCATGACCTTGTAATGCGGTGACCGATCCCGCAGCACGTAGCGTTCGCCGGGCGAGGTCCAGGGAGGCATCTGGTCCGGATTCACCGCGCCACGATGCAAAAAGCCGAAGTGGCAGGTATCGATGTCGCCCTCCAGGATTTGCAGCCAGTTGCACTCCTGCTGAGTGAACTGGACGCTCCACTCACCCTCTGGCAGCATGTTGGCCTCAATGTCGGGCAGCGGCGGAGGAACCGCTCGCGGCCCCAGGTAAGCCCAGATGATTCCGCCGCGCTCGCGACAGGGATAGGCAACCGCCGTGACCTTGTGCTTGAAATTTGATTCGGCCGGCTCGTTGGGCATGTCAACGCACTGGCCGGCGACATCGAACTTCCAGCCGTGGTAGACGCACCGCAAACCGTTCTCCTCGTTGCGCCCGAAAAACAGCGATGCGCCGCGATGCGGGCAGTGGTTCGCCAGCAGTCCGGGCCGGCCGCCACTGTCGCGGAAGGCGATCAGCCGCTCGCCGAGGAGCAGCACCCGAACGGGTGCGCAGTCCGCCCCGGGCAACTCTGTGGACGCCAGGGCAGGAATCCAATACTCCCGCATGAGGTTGCCGGTCGGGGTGCCTGGGCCAACGCGGGTGATAACGTCGTTCTCGTCCTGACTGAGCATACTCTGCCTCTCATTGCCAAGCTGAATTGTGGCCCATCATAGCGCCCGCTTACGGCACAGGACTGTGCCGCCATGGGGATGGCTTCAGGATATGGGCGGTCCAGGATGGAAGTCCGAAAAAGCCTTGACGTTGGACACTTTGCCGGCCAGCTCTCGAACCAGCCGCCGATCAGCGGTCCAGAGTTCGCAGGCGAGAAGCTCCGCCAGCGCGACGCATTGAGCATCGTAAACAGCCGCGAGGTTGTTCGCTGTGGACAGCGACAGTGCCTTCTGATGCAGTTCGGCTGGGGCCACGAGAGCGAAGGGAAGCGCCAAGAAACTGATCGAGGAGCTCGGTCGCCTCCCCTGGAGAGAGATCCTGACTTCTGATTCTCTGTCGCAGGATGTTACTGACCTCAGCCGGAAGGAGCGGCGGCGCGATGATGCGCTCCCCCCGGCCGATCCACTCCTGAAGCACGCCAAGGCGTTGTCCGAATCCTCTTCCGGAAGAATCCATTTGATTGCCAGGCTGGCATCTGCGCAGATCATCCGAGTTGGCCTGTTCGCTCCTCACGTCCGGCATCAAGCAGCGCGCCTGACGCTGCAAAGCGTTTGCCGCCGCGGCGCTCGACGATCGACTGATGGAGGCGTGCCAGGGCGCTACGGCTCGAAATGCGCGTTCCCGTTCAGCCTCGTTCAGTGGATTGGAAAGCTCTTGGAGTTCCTTCAGGGGCATGCCGCCTCCTTTCCCGTCGCTTCGAGCAAGACTGATACGTTGGCACAGATCAGAGGCATTGATGCGCACCCGATGCTGACCAACGCGGTAAGCGCGCAGCGTACCGGCGTTGACTCAGCGCCAGATGCTGGAGGTGCTGATCTTCAGTACACCAGCCGCCTCGTTGGCGGTCAAGTACTCGTCGTCGGACGCCCCGCCCTGAGATCGCTGTTCAGGCTCCTGGGCAAGTGTCGCGCTGATATTCATGAGTATGCATACATTAGCGGAGGCGCTCCGTGCCCAAAGCCCAGCCGGTGACAGGCCGCCGGTCCAAACTTCTACGGCAGCACGGTCACCTGGGTTTGGAACCAGAAGCCCTGCTCCGGGTGGCAGGGTGCCGCGGGCACCACGCTGGCGCAGCCGAGAAAGACGTGCGCTGTGAGCAGCGCCACTCCCGGCTGCATAGCCTGGTAGATGCCGTTGGCCGCGGGTGAAGCCGGCGCCAGGACGCGCGCATCATCTACGCCGGAAACCCAGTCGCCCACCAGCCCGCGCGAGAGCGCCAGCACTACGCGCTGGCCCACGTGCATGGTGACATCGCGCCGCTCCGCGCCCGCGTCGAGGACGAAGGCGACTGGGCCGGGCGTCGCGATCGGAGTCGCCGCTGGCGTAGGCGTGGGCGTGGCTGCGAGGGTAAGGGCCGCCGCTGCCCTTGGTGTGGCCGAGGCAGTGCTGGACATGGCAAAGAAGTGTGGGCCGCCGCCCGTGGCGGGTGAGCGAACAGCGCCACCGCAGGCCGCAAGCAGCAGCCCCGCGCTCAGCGCGCACGTCCAGAGCTGGCCTCGCATGCTGGGAGAGTCGGCGCGCCGCGCTCGGAAGTTCAGCTATCACCCTCGGTACCCGCGCGCCAATGGCGGTTCTCCTCCGCTCTACAAGCGGAGAGCGGAGGTCTGCTACGGAGCTTCGTCCCAGCTGGAGACGATCACGCGCTCCTGTTGCTGATCTGTCGCCAGCGACTCGACCAGTACCCACACCTGGCGAAAGGGGCCATCCACATCGGTGTGCGCCGCGGCGTCGGCTTCGTAGCAGCGCAGATCCGGCTCCATCTCATAGTCCTGCAGGAGGGCCTCGGCATTCTCCAGCGACTGCGCCATCACCACTGCCGCGCCATTCGCCTTCTCCCAGTTCTCGGCGGTGCGCAGAATGAAAATCTCCATAAGCCGGCGGCTCAGGCGGCGCGGCGCTGTTGGCGCCCGCGCCTCACGGCGCGCCTCATGACAGGCATCATTACAATGGGGTGTTGTCCGAACACCTGTGGGCCCCCTGGCGTCTGTCGTACATCAAGGGCGCGAAAGAGGAGGGCTGCATCTTCTGCACGCGCATCCAGCGCGCCAGCGACCAGGAGGACCTCATTCTTCACCGGGGTGAGTCTGCATTCGTGATCCTCAATGCCTTCCCCTACAGCAACGGCCACCTGATGATTGTCCCAAACGTCCACACCGATGCGCTGGAGCTGCTGCCGGAGGCCACCATGGCAGACATGGGCCGCCTGCTCCAGCGCAGTATCCGCGCCCTGAAAGCTGCGCTCAACCCCGGCGGCTTCAATATCGGCTTCAACATTGGCCGCTGCGCCGGGGCGGGTGTGCCCGGCCACGTGCATCAGCACGTGGTGCCACGCTGGGATGGCGACACCAACTTCATGCCGGTGCTGGCCGATACCGCCGTCATGCCGGAGCTGCTGCAGCAAACCTGGCAGGCCCTCCAAGCCGCGTTCTGAGCGACAGTCCAGCGTTCAGCTCTTAGGGCTTGACGACCATGGTGCCCACGCCGCGATCCGTGAACATCTCGCGGACCAGGGCGTGTTCCACGCGGCCGTCGATGATGTGCACGCGCTTCACGCGCTCCAGTGCGCGCGTCGCGGCCTCCACTTTGGGCAGCATGCCGCCGCTGATGACGCCGGCCTCCACCAGCTCCGGCACCTGGTCGGTGCGCAGCTCGGAAATGAGCTGCTTTTCCTTGTCCTGAATGCCGGAGACGTCCGTGAGGAAGATCAGCTTCTCAGCCCGAATGGCCGCGGCCAGCTCGCCCGCCCCGAGGTCGGCGTTGATGTTGTACGCCACGCCCCCCTCGCCCAGCCCAACCGGCGTCACCACCGGGATGTAGCCTTCGTTCAGGGCCATGGTCACCGGCCGCAGGTTCACCCGCTTGATGCGCCCCACCAGCCCCAGGTCGCCCTCGCCGGTGAAGCGCTCGCACTCAAACAGCTTGCCATCCAGCCCACTCACGCCCACTGCCTCGCCGCCCAGGCCGTTGAGCATGGCCACCAGCTCCTGCTGCACCTTGCCCACCAGCACCATCTTCACCACTTCCATGGTTTCCTCGTCCGTGACGCGCAGCCCCTTCACGGACTTGGTGTCCTTGCCGATGCGGCGCAGCCAGTCGCTGATGGCGTTGCCGCCCCCGTGCACCAGGACCACGTTCACCTGCAGGTTCTTCAGCCAAACGATGTCCTGCATCACCGAGCGGTCGGCCGAGAGCGCACTGCCCCCCATCTTCACTACCAGCGTCTTGCCGGCAAAGTAGTTGATGTATGGCAGCGCTTCCTGCAGCACGCGCGCGATGTCGTCGCTCATGGTTCTTGTTCCGTCGCGAATCTCAGATGGTGCTCAAGTGGTGTAGTCGGCGTTCAAGGTGACGTATTCCTCGCTCATGTCGCAGCCAACAGCCAGCCCTTCGCCGCGGCCGATGCCCAACTCCACCTCGATGTCCACCACTGGTGCGTCCATCGCTTTGGATGCGGCTGCCGCGTCGAACGGCACCGGCGCTCCGGCCGTCATCATGCGAAAGCCGCGGATGGCAGTGGAGACGCGCCGTGTATCCAACTCCACGGGCGAGTTGCCCAGCGCCATGAGGATGCGGCCCCAGTTGGGGTCGTTCCCGTGGACGGCGCACTTCAACAACGTGGATGAGGCGATGGTGCGCGCCGCGAGCTGGGCGTCCGCATCGTTCGCGGCGCCGCGCACTCGCACCTCAATCACCTTGGTGCCGCCTTCAGCGTCCGCGGCCATTTTGCGCGCCAGATCCAAGCACACGTGTTGAATAGCCTGGCCCAGCAGTGCCGCCTCCACTGTGCCGGCCCGGATGGGTGGGTTGGCCGCGGCGCCATTGCACAACACGATGAGCGTGTCGTTGGTGCTCTGGTCGCCATCGATCGAGAGCATGTTGAAGGAGGAATCGGCCGCCTGCTTCAGGGCGCCCGGCAGAAGGTCCGGCTCCACAACCGCGTCCGACGTGACGAAGCAGAGCATGGTCGCCATGTTGGGGTGCATCATGGCCACGCCTTTGCTCACCCCGCCCACGCGCACCTCGCGCCCGGCCACGTCGAACGCCACGGAGCACTGCTTGCGCGTGGTGTCCGTGGTCATGATGGCGTCGTTGAAGGCATCGCCATGTGGCCCCAGTCGCAGCGTGCGAATGGCGAGGCCAATGCGCTCCATGGGCATGGGGATGCCGATCACTCCGGTGGACCCGACCAGCACCTGGCTGGGCTGCACACCGAGGAGCTGGGCTGCCGCTCGCGCCATCTGCTCGGCGTCGCGGTCGCCCTGGTCGCCGGTGCAGGCGTTGGCGTTGCCGCTGTCGGCCACCACGCCGCGGATGCTCCGCGAGGGCAGCAGCTTCTGGCACCACTGCACCGGCGCGGCCTTGAACTGGTTGCGGGTGAACACGCCGGCCGCGGCGCAGTCATACTCGGAGGCCAGCAGCCCCACATCCTGCTTGTCGCCGGTGGACCCTTTCACGTGGGCGCAGGTTGCGCCGGCCAACCAGCCGCGTGGCGCCAGCAGCCCGCCTTCGATGGCGCGGATCACGGGAACAGCGCGCTCATGCCCAGGCCCATCTCCTCCGGCAGCCCGCACATGAGGTTGGCGTTCTGCACGGCTTGCCCGGCGGCGCCCTTGCCAAGGTTGTCCTCCGCGGCCACGAGAACCAGCTGCCCGGTGCGTTCGTGGTAGTGCGGGTAGATGTAGGCCATGTTGTTGCCGGCAGCCCACTTGGTTCGGGGCGGCTGATCCACCACCTGCACAAAGGGCTTGCCCGCGTAGTAGGCGCGGTACAGCTCCAGCAACTGGTCCTGGCTGGTGGCTTCCAGGGCCTTGCTGTAGCAGGTGGCCAGCAGGCCGCGTGTCATCGGCACCAGGTGCGGCGTGAAGGTGAGCTCCAGCGGCTTGCGCAGCCGAGGCTTGATGGCATTGAGCTCTTGCGTGATCTCCGGCTCGTGCCGGTGCGCATCCATGGAATAGGCGTAGGCGTTCTCGTTCATGGAGATGTACTGCGTATCGCGCGTGGGCGTCCAGCCCGCGCCGGACACGCCGGACTTGGCATCCACAATCACGTTGTGCCCGGCCAGGCCACTGCTCCACGCCGGCGCCAGCGCCAGGATGGCCGCCGTGGGATAGCAGCCGGGGTTGCCCACCAGCTTCGCGCTGGCAATTTGCTGGCAATGCAGCTCGGGCAAGCCGTACACGGCCTGCGCCAGCAGCTCCGGGTGCGGATGCTCCACCTGGTACCACTGCTCGAACAGCGCACGATCGCGCAGTCGAAAGTCCGCGCTCAGGTCCACCACGCGCTTGCCCTTCTTCACCAGCGGGCCGCAGATCTCGGCCGAGGACTTGTGTGGCAGGGCGGAGAAGAAGAGGTCCGCGGCCCCGATCTCGGGCTCGATGGTGAGCTGACAGCGATTGAGGTAGGGAAAGACGTCGCACACCTTGCGGCCCGCTTCCGAGCGCGCGCTGACCTCGCTGAGCTCGAATTCGGGATGGCTCAGCAGCAGGCGCGCCAGCTCACCGCCGGCGCTCCCAGTGATGCCGATGATGCCGACCTTCACCGCTATCCCCGCCCACTCCCTGGCTGGCCTGCCACAGCGGAGTGCGGCTTCGCCCGTTTCAAGAGGGTCAATTATAGCCGTGCCTGGTCGATTGGCTGAGAAGTTTGGCCGCGAAGCCATGAGTGGCTCTCGACCGGCCACTTCGACTGGAACAGATGCTGCTGGGCAACCCCACCCGGCCACCGCGGCATTTTTCCGGCCAGACGTTAGGCTTTGAGGGCCTTCAGCGCCAGCGGGAGCTGAGCGTGCAGGTCGCTGGCCAGCATGCCGGCGTCGCCGAAGTGGGGCACCAGCGCGGCGGAAGCCATCCCGCACAGCCGTGTGCCGCACAGCGCCGCCTCCCAGGCGCGCAGTCCCTGCGTTGCCAGGCCGGCCACGGTGCCGGCCAGCACGTCACCGGTACCGGCGGTGGCCACCAGCGGCGTGGCGCCAGGATCGATGGCTACGCGGCCGTCCGGCGCGGCGACAATGCAGTTGGCGCCCTTGGCCAGCAGCACCTGGCCCCAGGCCGCGGCCCTGTCGCGGGCCAGCGCAAACCTGGCGGCCACCACCTCCCCTGCCGCCAGCCCGGCCAGCCGGCCGAACTCGGCTGGGTGCGGTGTGAGCACGCAGCCGGTCGGCAGCCGCTGGAACCAGTCGGGCATCCGCGCCAGGCTGTTCAGCCCATCGGCATCCACGATCACGGCCGCCGGCAGGTGCTTGCCACTCAGCAGCAGCTCCTGCACCAGTGCCACGGTGTCAGCCTCTTGCCCGAGCCCGGGGCCGATAAGCAGGCAATCGAATGCCTGGTCCAGCAGCTCTTCCAGTGCCGGCAGCGCAGCCGCGGCCAGGCCACCGCTGCCCGAGTCGGGCAGGCTTGTAAAAGTTGCTTCGGTGAACTTGCTGGCCAGCACGGCCTGCACGCTGGCCGGCACCGCCAGGCGCACGAGGCCCGCGCCCACGCGCATGGCCGCCACACTGGCCAGGTAGGGCGCCCCGCTGCAGCTGGCCGATCCGGCGACCACCAGCAGCTTGCCGAAGGTGCCTTTGTGCGCGTCTCGCGGGCGTGGCGGCAGCAGGGGCCGCGCCAGCTCCCCGTCCGAGAGCCAGGTACGCGCCAGCGTCAGCAGCTCCGGCGGCAGGCCGATGTCCACCACCCGCACCTCGCCGGCCAGTGGCTGAGCGGGGAACTGGAACAGGCCCGGCTTGGCCAGCCCCAGGCTGACCGTCAACCGCGCCGCCAGCGTACGCGGATCGGCAGCTCCACTGTCGGCGTTCACGCCGCTCGGCACGTCCACCGCCACCACCGGCGTGGACGGCTGGCGCTGGCGCACATCGTCCAACAGTGCCGCCAGTGGTCCCTCAAGCGGGCGGCTCGCGCCGGTGCCAAGCAGGGCATCCACCACAACATCCACAGGCTGGCGCGGCACCTCGCCCGGCTGGACGCGCTGGAGGATGGGAAAGCGCGCGGCATTACGCAGGGGCCCGGCAACGGCCGCGAGCGCGAGCTCCCATCCCGCCTGCCGCAGCTGCTCGGCGCACACCAGGCCATCGCCGCCATTGTTGCCGGGGCCAACCAGCACCAGCGCGCGCCCCCTGCGCCCCACCAGAAGACGCTGCACCGCGGCGGCCACAGCAGCGCCCGCGCGATCCATCAGCTGCTCCAGCGTGAGGCCGAGAGCCACGGCACCCTGCTCCAGAGCGCGCATCTCCGCGGTAGTGGCAAGCTTCATGGGCGCGTCACTCGGCTGCTTGAACAGCCACCGCCATGGCCACGGCGTTGTCGCGCGAGTGGGAAATGCTCACTTCGATGGCGCTGAAGCCTGCTTGAGCCAGCCGCTGCAGGGCGTGACCATAGAGGGTGACCTTGGGCGCACCGCGCACATCCGGCAGCACCTCGATGTTGCGCCAGTGGAGCCGGCGGATGCCCGTGCCCAGCGCCTTCGACACGGCCTCCTTCACAGCGAAGCGCCCGGCCAATTGGGGGATGCGCCGCCGGCAGTAGGCTTGTTCCGCGGGCGTGTACACGCGCTGCAGGAAGCGATCGCCGAAGCGGGCCAGCGCCTGCTCTATGCGGGGCAGCTCCACGATGTCCACGCCCAGGCCGGGCCGGCCGGCCATCAGTTGCGACCGGTGCCCCAGTAGCTGAAGCCCATCCGCCGCAGCGTGGCGCCGTCGTACACGTTGCGGCCATCCACCAGGTTGGGCGTGGCCATCAGCGCCTTGATCTGCTCCATGTCCAACTGCTTGAATTCGTTCCAGTCCGTGACCACCAGCAGGGCGTGGGCGCCGCCGGCTGCTGCGCACGCATCAGGGCAGAGGCGCACGCCGGGCAGCAGCGCGGCCGCGGTCGGCATGGCGACAGGGTCGTAGGCCTGCACGGTGGCACCCTCGGCCAGCAGCATGCCGGCGATCTCCACAGAAGGCGCCTCCCGCATGTCGTTGGTGTTGGCCTTGAAGGCCAGCCCCAGCAGGCCAATGGTTTTGCCGGCCAGGCCGCCGCAGGCCTCGCGCAGCTTATCCACCGCCCGCTTGCGCTGGTCGGAGTTGATGTCCGTTACTGCTTGCAGCAGCTGTGGGTGGCAGCCGGCGGTTGAGGCCATGTGCATGAGCGCCTTCACATCCTTGGGGAAGCAGCTGCCGCCGTAGCCCAGGCCCGCCTCCAGGTAGGTGGCGCCGATGCGGTGGTCATAGCCCATGCCCACTGCCACCTCCTTGACATCCGCGCCCAGCTGCTCGCAGATCTCAGCGATCTCGTTCATGAACGACACGCGCGTCGCCAGCATGGCGTTGGATGCGTACTTAATCATCTCGGCTGTCACCAGGTCCGTGACCATGATGTGGCAGCGCAGCGGCAAGTAGAGTGAAGCCACTGCCTCGCCCGCGGCGCGATCGGCAGAGCCCAGCACCACGCGGTCCGGGTGGAAGCAGTCCGCGACGGCGTTGCCCTCGGCCAGGAATTCCGGATTGCTCACTACCGCGAAGGAGGCCGACGTGGCCCGATGCTCCTCCACCAGGCGCGTCACCAGGTCGCCCGTGCCGATGGGCACCGTGCTCTTGTTCACGATGATGATGGGGTGGTCCATGTGCTGGGCAATGGAGATTGCCGCCTGCTCCACGTACCGCAGGTTCGCGCCACCGTCCAGCCCATCAGTAGGCGTGTTGACGGCGATGAACACGAACTCCGCTTCCCGCATGCCCTCCGCGTAGGACGTGCTGAAGCACAGCCGGTTCATGGCGGTGTTGCGCTGCACCAGCTCGGCCAGCCCCGGCTCGAAGATGGGCATGCCACCGGATCGCAGCAGGGCAATCTTGGCCTCGTCCACATCGATGCAGGCCACACGATTCCCCAGCTCCGCCAAGCATGTTCCAGTCACCAGGCCCACGTAGCCCGTGCCGATGACGCAGATCCTTCGCAACGAAAACTCCTCGTACGCCGCCGCGTGACTCTCAACTACTCAACGATCAGCGCCACGCGCTCCAACTCGCTGGAGTAGTCGTGGCCCGATGCTTGAATGTCAATCGATTGGATGAACCGCGGGGGTGGGTTCAGCCCCTGCATCTGAATGCCCTGCTCGCCCACCAGGGTGATCCAGGTATTCGCCGGCACCCGCTGCCCGTTGGTCGTGGGCAAGTGTTGGGTGTTCTGCACGTAGAAGCCGCGCACGAAGAAGGCGGGGTTGCCGTTCTGGTCGAGGTAGTTCACCCGCGCCAGCAGCGGGTACTCGCTGCCCTGGTCACCACCGCCGGCGACGCTCTGGCTGAAGATCTTGAAGCGCAGCTCCAGGCGCACAACGCTGTAGTCTGCCACGTCCTGGTTCACGGTCTGGATCACATGATCTTCACCGTGGTAGGTTGCTTTGGATCGATTGAAGGTCACCACCGGCTGCGTGCCGTCCGTGGCCAGCGCTACCTGGCCGGCCACGTCGTGCTCCTCGGGAGGCGTTTGCACCAGCTGCCAGCCCACCGGCCGGCCAGTGGCGCTGACCTGGCTGAACGAGCCGTTCTGCACCAGGTCTTCGGCGGCCAGGATGGGCGCCTCTGGCTTGCCGCCCTGGGGTATCAGTGTGCGCTCGCCGCCCCTCACTGTCACGGATGCTGTGCCGGCGGTGACCACGCTGCTGCCGCGTGTGGCCACCACCTCCGCGGTGTTGGCGTCCATCACTTTCACGAAGTAGCTGCCTTCCGCGAGCTGGGCCCGCGCGGCGCCGGACGTGACCACGAAAGAGAGCCGCGTGATGGGGTTAAGGTGCGCCACGCCGAAGAGCGCTCGCCCAGCGGTTTGCGTCACGGAGATGTGGGTGCTGGGCGGCGCCAGGTGAAAGCGGTTGCTGCGCATGTCGTGGATAACCAGCGATGCCTCCGAGTAGAGGCTGGCCGTGCTCAGGTCGAAGAATGTCACCAGGGCGCGGCTGCCCTGGCTGGTGCGCAGTGCATCGCCCTCCTGCAGTTGAAAACCCTGGGACACCACAGTCCAGTGCGAGTTGCCCGGAACCAGCACCTCCACGGTGCCGACAGCATCGGTCAACGTGGCCGGGTGGCTGTCCGTGAGGGAGGGCAGCACGGTGGTCCAGGTGTAACGCAAGCCCAGCACGATGCCCAGCAGCACGGCCACGCCGCCCAGCAGGCTCACCCAGGCGGCCACTTCGTACCACACGAAGCGGTCCGCCCGGGCCCCCTCTACGGGTGGATCCGGAACCGGTCGAATTCGCCGGTAGCTTCTTGCCATTCCACCTCAACGTGTCGGACGTGGGCCAGCGGCGGCCCCTGGCGCAGCGCCGCCAGCAGCCCTTCCAGGCCGGCGCGGCAGCCCTCCGCCTCTACCTGCACGCGGTCGCCCGCGGGACTGTTACGGCAAAACCCCGCCAGGCCCAAACGATCCGCCTCCCGCGCCACAAATGCACGGAAGCCAACGCCCTGCACTCGGCCAAGCACGTTCGCGCAGAGGCGTGACGAGCCGGCCACTGCTCATTAGGCGGGAAGAATAATGCCGGACTCTGTCCGCGGCGGCCCATCCTCCGCGGCTGCCTCACCGCCAACCTCACCATTGGTTGCCTGCTGCACGCTGCTGACGACCAACTGGCGCAGGAACGGTGAATCGTGCGCGGCCGATTCCTCCACGCTGAGCGCCGCCCGGAGACACCTATCGGCGGCTTCCTGCTGGCCGTCATGAAGCAAGAAGTAGGCCGTTTCCTCAAGGCGCTCCTTAGCGCGAGCGCGGTCCGCGGTCGTGAAGAGCGCGTCTGTTGCCTCGTCGAGGATGGTTCGCTCGCGGCCCTTCTGTGCGTCGGCGCTCACCACCAGGGGACCGCCGCGCGCCGTTTGCAGCCGCACCAGCCACTCCTTGAGCTGCTCTTCATCGAAACGCCAGCCGGCGAACTCGCCCTCTGCCAGCTCAGCCGTGGCCGCCAGATCGACGCGCTCGCGAATTTGCTCCGCGTCCAGCTCGGCGTAGATGGGCGGCGGGCCCTCCCATTCGGGGACGTCCGGCGCCACCGTCCTCCACATGCTGTAGTCCTGCGGCAGGGGGTGATGGTGCTCGTGCTGATCATTCAGGGCGGCCACCTTGTGGATGAGGTGCACCGCGTACTCCGGTGGCGCGCTGGTGAACCGAATGGTGTCGTACTGGCCGGCGAAGTTTCGGATGCGCGCCGCGTAGGCCTTTTTGGTCGTGGGGCCGAGATCCGCATCGATCAGGCCTTCCGTGTCGCTGGCGATGACGAAGAGGCTCAGCAGGCCCGCGAAGGGCTTCTCCAGCAGCACCATAATCGCCCGCGTGCCGCGCGGGTCATATGAGCTGATGTCGGCTTGGAGCAGCCGCGCTTTTGCCGGCGCCCGCACAGCCTCGGCGGCCGGCGCTTCTCCCGGCAGGGCAAGACGGATGCCCGCGGACTGGAGTTTGAACAGGGCCCGGCGAGCAGCCTTGGCGGCATCCTTCGGCGCATTGATGCGCGCCAGAGCTTCGGCGGCAGGCGCCGACTTCCTGCGCCACAGTACGTCGATGGCAGCGAGCAGGTCCGCCCCCAGGGTGGTGGGATCGGCGCCCTGAAGCAGCCGCTCCGCCGCGGCCTCACCGCTGGCGGCATTTGCTGACTGGGGCATGTGGGTTGCCATTGTAACAGGGCAGGCGGTGCTGGCGAGGCCGTGTGTTAGCATCCCCGCTGCTTGATGTCGGCCGTCCAGGCCTTGTGGCTCGCGGTGCTGCAAGGCTTTTCCGAGCTGTTCCCCGTCAGCTCGCTGGGGCACACGGTCATCGTTCCCAGTCTCGTCGGCTGGTCCAACATCAATCAGGCCAGCCCCACTTTTCTGCCCTTTTTGGTGATGTTGCATTTGGGCACGGCCACCGCGCTGCTCATCTTCTTTTGGCGCGATTGGCTGGCCATCGTCACCGCCTTTGTCCGGTCGGCTGTGGCCGGCCGGCTGAGCAGCGACGCCAATGAGCACCTGGCCTGGATGCTTGTGTTCGGCACCATCCCCGCGGGGCTGATCGGCTTTTTTTTGCAGAAGCCACTGCAGCGGCTGTTCGCCAGCCCCAAAACGGCCGCGGCCTTTCTCATTGTGAATGGTGCCGTGCTGCTGCTGGGCGAGTTCATCCGCCGCCGGAGTGAACGGCCGGGCAACCGCGGCGTGTTCTTCAGCAGCGAGCGCGGCAAGGACCTGGACTCCCTCACCTGGAAAGGTGCTCTGGCGGTTGGCGCCGCCCAATCGCTGGCGCTGATCCCTGGCATCTCCCGCGGCGGTGTGACCATTGTGGCGGGCCTGCTGTTGGACCTGAAGCACGAACCCGCGGCCCGCTTCTCTTTTCTGCTGACTACGCCCATCATTGCTGGCGCGGGTCTGTTGGAGGTTCCGGTGCTGTTCGGGGCGGCTGGGCGGCCCGTGCTCGGTGTGGCATTCGTCGGCGCCGTGGCGGCGGGCATTGTCGCCTACCTCAGCGTGAAGTTCCTCATGCGCTACTTTGAGTTTGGCCGGCTCGATCCCTTTGGCTTCTACTGCCTGGCGTTCGGCACCGCATCGCTGGCCGTGCTGGCGCTGCGCTGATCGGCGCCGCCGGGTACAGTCAGCCGGGAGCAGCGAAATACTGGAAAGAAGGAGCACCAGGTCTATGCGGAAGGCAACAATTCCGATCATCGTGGCAGCCGTCCTGCTGCTGCTGGCCGTTTACTACCTCATCCCCGGCATCTCGCACCCGCTTGTGTCGGCCAACCCAATGGATGCGCACTACAAGCACGCGGTGCTGTTCGTCGGCCTGGCTGTGCTGAGCCTTATCTGGGCCCGCTTCGCCGCCAACAGCAACCGCGGGTGACCCCACAGCTGCACGGACGGTGGGTTAGACTGACGTTATGGCGGCAGCCGGCGGCGGAACCCCATCGTTCGACTTCTCGAATCCGGTTCAGGCACTGATCGTGGTCGCGATTGTCCTCGTGGTGCTGTATGCCATCTACAAGTTCGTCACCTGAGCGGCCTGCTCCTGTGATCTAACCGCTGACAGCCGGCTCTCAGCGGGTGCTTGGAACGTTTCCTGCTCTGTTGTTGCTGAGGCGGCTGGGCGGCGCTCGTCGAGCTTCTCCGCGCCTTCACATTCTGTTTACCGCTGGGCAAAATGAGCGTGTTAGACTCGCCCGCAAAGAAGCGTAGGCTAAGCGATCTCCCCATGAAGCAGCGGCTCGCGTGAAGGGCTTGTCGCCCTCAGTGGGGATGCGCGCGGCGGGCCTTGCCGCGGCGTTACTGGCGTTTGGCTCTGCGCCGTGGCCGGTGCTCGCCCAAACGCATCAGCCGTCCGCGTCACGCACCTCCAACGCCGCGCCGGCAGCCAAGCCAGCGCCGGCAGGCCCGGTGTTGACGGTGGTGCCGGGCTTTCAGGGTATGGGCAAGATTGGTGATTGGCTGCCTGTGACGGTGGACGTTGCCAATGACGGCCCCAGCGTCACCGGCCAGTTGCAGATCGAGCTGAGCGATGAGGGGACCGGCAGCCCCAACCGCTTCCGGAGCTTCACGGGCCGGCCCGCCACCAGCTACAGCGTGGATGCCACCGTGCCCAGCCACTCCCAGAAGCGGTACCAGATTGACGTCTTTCTGCCCACCATTGTCAACACTATCACCGCCAGGCTGGTGACGGACCAGGGCGTGCTGGTGCAGCAGGCCGGCAAGCTGCAAGCCCTCAGTGGGGCCGATGTGCTGTGCGGCACCATGTCGCGCAATCAAGCCTTTTTTCAGCAGCTCGGCAATTTGGACTTGCCCGGCCGGCCCGGCCGCAAGCCATTCATTGCCGCGCTGTCGCCTCAGGACCTGCCGGCCAGCCAGCATGCGCTCTCATCACTGGATTGCCTGGTGGCCAGCAATGTCTCGCTCGCCGGGCTCAGCGACGATCAGAAAGCTGCCCTGGTGGGGTGGGTGCATAACGGTGGCTTGCTGGTGCTGACCGGAGGCACCGGCTGGCAGCAGACCCTTCGCCCCCTGCCGGTGGAGCTGCAGCCCGTGCGCATTTCCGGCGTGCGCGCCCTGCCCGATCTGCAGCCGCTGGCGGATTTCGCCCACCAGCCGTTCGTGGGCAATGGGCCCTGGCTGGTGACGGCCGGCAGCGTGGTGAACGCCACCACGGTGCTGGGGGAGCAGGGCGTACCGCTGCTGGTGGGGGCGCGGCGGGGCAAGGGCAGCGTGGTGTACCTGGCGGTCGATCCCACAACGGAGCCTATGGCTACCTGGGGCGGCAACAGTGCGCTGTGGAAGTACGTCATGTCCTACAACAGCACGCCGCTGAGCGTGTTCCCCTTCTTCGGCGCATTCGGAGGCTTCAGCAGCGTCCAAACCTGGGGCGTTCCGCCGCGCAGCGCGCTCTACAACCTGGGCGGTGTGGACATGCCGTCCGGGCGCTGGCTGCTGCTGCTGGCCGGCGTGTACGCGCTCATCGCCGGCCCGCTCAACTACGCCGCGCTCACCCTGGCCGGCCGGCGCGAGCTTGGCCTGCTCACCATTCCGCTGGCTGTCGCGGCGGGCGGCTGGATTGCCTTTCACGTCGCGCAGGGCTACCGCGGCGGCGACATCATCCTCAACAGCGTGTCTGTCGTGCGGGCCGATGGCAGCACTGGCGCGGGCAATGTGCGCAGCTATGTGGCGCTGTACACGCCGCGCAGTGCAGATTATCAGCTGCTGCTGCCCGGTACGGCCTCGGCTACCAGCTTCGCGCCGCCCGGCTTCCCGGGCGCCGGCTACCGCGCCGGCGGCAAAGCAGCCCACCCCTGGCAGCTCAATGTGACCGAGGGCGAGAGCGCTACCCGCGTCGCCATGCCGCTGAACCAGGCCGATACGGGCACCTTCTTCACGGATAGCCAGGTGCAACTGGCCGGCGGCTTCACCTCCAGCCTGCAGGTGCGTGGCAACACCATTGCTGGGTCAGTCACCAACCACACCGGCGAGGCCGTGGGCGATGTGATCCTGGCCCTGGGCTCGGCGGTGACGCACCTGGGCAACATGAGCAACGGACAAACACGGAGCGTGCAGATGCGCTTTGATTCCAGCGCGCCAGCCACCCCGCCGAATGCCAACGCGATCAAGAACAGCCTGAATCTCGCGGTCGGCCCCGGTGGCCAGCAGCCGGCACGCGTGGCCGATAAGGCGGCGGTGATCGATGCCTTTCTGGGCTCCAACTCCAGTGAGCCGGCAGAGCTCAGCGGCCTGACCCTCATGGGCTGGTTGCCCAGGTCGCCGCTGCCCATTCAGCTGCTGGGCTGGCGCCCCAGCGTCAAGGAAACCACGCTGTACGTTGCGCCCCTGGTGGTCAGCTTCCCGCGCGCGACGGCGCTCACCATCCCGCCCATCCTGGTGCAAACCAGCCAGATAGGCACGTTTTCCACCAGCTTCCAGCGGGCGGGCCAGTATGAGTTGAACCCGGGCGGCTCGGTTGCGCTGCAGTTTGCACTGCCCATCGCCTGGGGCCTGAAGTCCAGCCGGCTGACGCTCAACGTGCAGGGCCGGTACGCTGGCTTTGCCGCGCAGGCGGGGCCCCTCAGCCGGCCCGGCGGGGAGCACTCGCCCAACGAGCAGTTGGGCACGCCGTTGGGGCAGCTCTTCGTCTACAACTGGCGAAGTGGGGCCTGGGACTCGCTGCCGCTGAACTGGGGCCCCAATGTGCTGGCGGCGCCGGCACCCTACCTTTCGGCGGTCGAAACTGTGCGCGTACGGTTCACCTACAAGCCACCGCCGGCACGGCCGAACGCCAGTGTGCAGTTCAGCCTGGACATGAGCGCCGCGGGCAGCCTCGCATGAGCCGCCTGCGGGTGGTTGGCCTCGCCAAGCGCCACGGCCGGGCGCCAGTGCTCAAGGGCGTGACCTTTGAGGCCGCCGCGAGCACCGTGGTCGGCCTGGTGGGCCCCAACGGCTCGGGCAAAAGCACCCTCCTGCGGCTGCTGGCTACCGTGCTGCGCCCCAGCGCTGGGTCCATCTACCTGGACGATCTGGACGTGCTGCGACGTCCGTACGCCGCCCGCGCCCACATCGGCTGGGTGCCCGACGTTTTCAGCCTGCCCCCCGACGTCAAGGTGTGGGAGTTTTTGGAGCTCTTCGCGCGCTGCCACGGGCTGCGTGGCCGCTTGCGGCAATCCACCATCGCCGAGTTTCTGCGATTGGTAGACCTGTTCGACTTCCGCTTCGCCTTCTGCGCGTCGCTCTCCCGAGGGATGCAGCAGAAGCTCATGCTGGCGCGGGCGCTGTTGCACGACCCCGACCTGGTGCTGCTGGACGAACCGCTGGCGGCGCTGGATCCCCAGAGCCGGCTGGAGATGCTGGAGGTACTGCGCGAGCTGGGCAATCTCGGCAAAACCATCGTCATCTCCAGCTCGGCCGTGGGAGAGCTGGTGGACGTGTGCGATCGCGTGGGACTGCTGGCAGCTGGTGAGCTCACCCTCTATGGCTCCGTGCCCGAGCTGATTCAGCAGCTGGAGCTGCGGAAGCACATCAGCCTGCTGGTGCTGGACGAGCCGCGCGGCGCCGAGCGGCTGCTGCGTGGCATGGACGCCGTGTCAGACTTGGCTCTCGCTGGGCACACCCTCAGCTTCACCTGTGCCGGTGGCTCGGAAGCGGTGGCGGACCTGCTCCGCCAGCTCATTGAGGCGGGGGTGCGCGTGGTCCAGTGCAGCAGCAGCGGCCAGCCAGTAGCCGCCTCAGTGGCCACGGCGGCGCGCACCTCGCCCAGCATCGAGCAGTTGAGGCCCTAGCAGCTTGGTTGGCCCGCTGCTCCTGTACGAATTGCGCGTGCGCCTGCGCGGCAGCACGGCGTACGCGCTGCTCACGGCCATCATCCTGGCTTTTGGCGGCTTTACGCTGGCGACCTATCGCGCGGTGGTGTCTGGCGTGCGTCCGCTGCCGGTGCAGGTGAGCGCTTTCGGCTCGGGCACCGCGGCGGTGCAGCCGGCTGAGCGGCTGCTCATCGCCGAGCGGGGCCCGCTCTTCTTTTTGCTCATGGCCGTTTGGGCCGTGGTGCTTATGGTCTTCGTGATTCCCGCGTCCACCAGCGGCTGCCTTGCGCGCGAACGCGAGCGGCACACTCTGGAGCTGCTCATCGGCACGCCGGTGCGCCCCTCGGCCGTTGTGGTGGCCAAGCTGCTGGGCGCCGTGAGCTACGTGCTGCTCGTGCTGGCCGCCGCGATCCCGCTCTTTTCGGTGGTGGTGCTGTTTGGCGGCATCAGCGTGGAGCAAGCTCTTAACGTGGCGCTCATTCTCGCCATCAGCACCTTCGCTTTTGGGGCTGTGGGCGTGTTTTTCTCGGCGGTCACCGAAAACAGCCTGCTGGCGTCGGTCCTCACCTACGCGGTGGTGCTGGGCCTGGGACTGGGGTCCTACGCGGCCTACCTCATCTCATTGCCGCTGGGTGCGGCGCTGAATCTGCGCGACTTGCTGTACCTGTCACCCGTGGCGGCCATGGTATCCGCTCTCACCCAGGCCAACAGCCAGCTGGCCGAGCTGCTCATGCCCTACTTCCGCGAGCCTGGCGCACACATCCTGGGGGCGCCGCTCACGGGCAGCGCCTACCCAGTGTGGGTGGTCACCCCCATCGCCTACTTGGCCGCGGGCATCATATTCACCATCGCGGCCAGCCGGGCGGTGGACCCGCTGAGGCGCTGGCCGTAAGGGGGCAGGCTTGATCTCACGACTGCGCGAAGATGCTGACTTTTTCGACAAGCTGGCCGCCATTGGCGCCGTGCTGCGCCTGCAGGCCGTGCTGATCTGGGGCGCACGCGGCGCCACGATTGGGCTGGCACTCGATGCGTTGCTGCTGCTGCTGGCACGCGTCCAGCCCGTGAGCCCTAGCGCGGCAGCGCTCGCTGTGCCGCCGGCACTGCTGCTGGCCGCCGGTGCGGCCGCTGCGCAGCTCCGCCCTCGGGCTCGGAGCTGGGTGGCGTGGCAGGCCGATTCGCACCTGGAGCTCAAGGAGCGCATCAGCACGGCGCTGGAGTTGCGCCAGAAGCAGGACAGCGGTGTACTGGCCAGCGCCCAGCTGGCCGATGCTGCCTGGTACCTGCAGCGCGTGGATCCGTGGCGCCTGTTTGCATTCAAACTGCCCCCACGCCAAGCCGGCGCCTTCGGCGCGGCGCTGCTGCTCACCATCGCTCTGGCGCTGCTGCCCAACCCTGGCCAGGGCCCCCTATCGCGGCAGGCCGCCGCTGCCCAGGCCATTCAGCAGCAGGCTCAGAAGATCGATAAGGTCGCGGCGCAGACGCACCAGAGCGCCGCCCAGGCGCACAACCAAACCGCGGATGAACAGAACCTGGAGGCAATTCTCAAACAGCTGCAGCAGCAGTTGCGCCAGCCCTCACTCACCGCCTCGCAGGCGCTGGCGACCCTGCAGGCCGCGCAGCAGAAGCTGCGGGCCAACCAGGACAGCGGCGCGCAAGCCCTGGCCGATGCCCTGCAGGCGCTGGCGGCCGATCTCAGCGGCCAGCCACTGTTGAGTCAGACGGCGCAGGCGCTCCAGAACGACAACTATGCCGGCGCCGCCCAGGCCATGAAGCAGGCGGGGCAGCAGCTTTCGAGGCTCAGCGCCGCGCAACGCGCGGCCCTGGCCGCCAGCTTGCAGGCCGCCTCGGCGGCGCAGGCGGCCGCCGGCAACGCCCAGCTGAGTGATGCCTTGAGCCAGGCTGGCCAGGCCGTGGCGAATAACGCGGGCAACGCCAGCACTGCCTTCAACCAGGCCGCCGCCAGCATGCAGAACACGGGGCAGCGCGCCCAGGCGCAGCAGAGCCTCAGCTCCGCCCTCACGCAGGTGCAAAGCAGCGCCACCAACCTGGCCCAGCAAACGGGCGCATCCGTGCCCAGCGCGGGCGACGGAGGCCAGGGAGCGCAGCCCTCGGGGAGTGGCCAAGGCCAGGCTTCTGGCGTGGGCCAGACGCAAGCCTCCACGCCGGGGCAGGCCGGCCAGGGGGCTGGCTCCGGACAGGGCCAGGGGTCGGGCC
The DNA here is from genome assembly GCA_050695655.1 of Chloroflexota bacterium. Classification (GTDB taxonomy): domain Bacteria; phylum Chloroflexota; class JAJPGV01; order JAJPGV01; family JAJPGV01; genus DATKQD01. The sequence goes on from JBOGTU010000138.1 coordinate 22,326, forward strand.
AGCCAGGCACGGCAGGCGCCGGCGGCGGTGCAGCCAAGGGTGAAGGCGTGTACACCGGGGTGGGTTCGCACAACGTCGCGGTGCCTGGCCAGGCCGCGCCCAACGGCCAAACCTCCAGCCAGCAAGCCAATGCGCTGGGCAACCCGGCGCAGAATGGCGCCACCGTGCCCTACCAGCAGGTGGTGGGTCAGTACCAACAGCAGGCCAGCCAGGCGATTGCGCGCGGCGACGTGCCGCTGAGTTACCGCCAGATCGTGAAGGATTACTTCTCTTCGCTGGGGCTAAGCAAGTAGCAACCAGCACCACCTATCTCAACCGTCGCGAGGATTGCCCATGATCGATGCCCCCGAAGCCGAGTTCACCCCGCGAGACTTCACCAGCGTGGCGCAGGCGTTGGAAACCGAGATTGGCCGCGTGATCGTGGGCCAGGTAGACGTTGTGCAGGGCATTCTGCTGTGCGTGCTGGCCGGTGGCCACATGCTGCTGGAGGGGGTGCCGGGCCTGGGCAAGACAATGCTCATCCGCACCCTGGCCGATGTGCTGGATCTGCAGTTCGGCCGCATACAGTTCACGCCGGACCTCATGCCGGCTGACATCACCGGCAGCAATCTCATCGTCGAGGATCAAGGTAGCGGGAGCCGGCGCTTTCAGTTTCAGCCAGGGCCCATCTTCGCCAACCTGCTCCTGGCCGACGAGATCAACCGCGCCACGCCCAAAACCCAGTCGGCCCTGCTGGAGGCCATGCAGGAGCACCAGGTGACGGTTGCGCGCACGCGGCACGAGCTCAGCGAGCCCTTTTTTGTGATGGCCACCCAAAACCCCATTGAGATGGAAGGCACCTACCCGCTGCCCGAGGCGCAGGTCGATCGCTTCCTGCTCAAGCTGACCATCGGCTATCCCAGCGAAAGCGAGCTGGTGGAGATCGTGAGCCGCACCATGGCGCGCGAAATGCCCCGTGCACGCAAGGTCGCCACGGCCGGTACGGTGCTGCGCATGATCGGCCTGGCGCGCGAGCTGCCCATGGCTTCGGCGGTGGCGGAATACATCTCGCGCCTGGTGCTGGCCACCCATCCGGATTCGGCCTACTCGGCCTCAGCCCGCGGCTACGTGCGCTATGGCGCCAGCCCGCGCGGCGCGCAATCCATCGCCGCCACGGCGCGCATCCACGCGCTGCTGCAGGGCCGCTTCAACGTGGCCTTCGACGATGTGCGCTTTGTGGCTCTCCCTGCCTTGCGGCACCGCGTGATCGTCAATTTTGAGGCTGAGGCAGAGGGCATCACCGCCGAAGCCGTGGTGCGCGACGTCATCCAGGCGGTGCCGGAGCATGTCCGCTAGCACGCTGCTCGAACCATCCACCTTGCGCAAGCTGGAACAACTGCGGCTGGTAGGCCGCCGGCGCGTGGCCAGCCTTGCACGGGGCGAGCGGCGCAGCGTGCAGCGCGGCGCTTCCACCGAGTTCCTCGATTATCGGCCCTACACACCGGGCGATGACGTGGGCCGGGTCGACTGGACCGTGTACGGCCGGCTCGACAGCCTGGTGGTGCGCCTGTTCGAGGACGAGCAGCGCACCGCCGTGCACCTGCTCTTGGATAACAGCCGGTCCATGGACTGGGGCCAACCCAACAAGCTGACATTCGCCACCCAGCTGGCAGGTGCGCTGGGCTACCTGGCCCTGCGCGGGTTTGACCAGCTCAGCTGCGCCGCGTTCTCGGACGTGGTGAACGCGCGGTTCGGCCCCGCCGCCGCCCCTCACGCAGCACCCGAGCTGTTCCATTTTCTGGCCGGCCTCAAGGCCGTGGGAGCAACGGACTTCAACGCCGCGCTGTGCCGCTACGCCGCGCAGCACCGGCAGCCCGGCCTGGCCCTGATCGTTTCGGACCTGCTTTCGCGCGAAGGGTTCGAGGCTGGCCTCAGCGCGCTGCTGGCACGTGGCTACGAAGTGGTGCTGCTGCACATTCTGGCGCCGGAGGAGGTGCGGCCGGCTATAGGTGGCGACCTCAAGCTGGTGGATCGTGAAACCGGCGCCGGCGTAGACATCACCCTCAACCAGCGGGCGGTGAACCTGTACCGCGAACGCTACCGCGCCTGGACCGCCAGGGTGGAAGCCTTCGCTGCGCGCCGGGGAGTGGTGTACGAGCGGTTCGAATCCAGCGTTCCAGTGGAGCGCCTACTGCTGGGGTCGCTGCGCCGGCGCGGTGTACTGGCGTGAGCCTGGCTGCTCCGCTTGCCCTGGGCTTTGTCGCGCTCGTGCCGGCGCTCATCCTGCTGTATCTGCTCAAGGTTCGCCGGCACGAGCTGGATGTGTCGTCCACGTTCCTGTGGGAGCAGCTCCGGCGCGACGTCGCCGCGCACGAGCCCTGGCAACGGCTGAAGATGAGCATCCTGCTGCTCATTCAGGTGGCGCTGGTGCTGCTGCTCACGCTGGGCATCGCGCGGCCCTTCTTCACGGTGCAGGCTCAGGCCAGCGACAACGTCGTGATCCTGCTCGATGCGTCCGGCAGCATGCAGGCCACCGATGTGCAGCCCAATCGCTTTGCCGCCGCCGTAGCCGCGGCCCGGCACATTGTGGACCGCCTGAGTGACAACGCCACCGGCACCATCATTCGCGTGGCCGATCACCCTCAGATTCTGCAACAGGCCAGGGCCAACAAGACTCAGATGGCCGCCGCTCTGGACGCGGCGACCGTGAGCAATGCCACCACCAACATGGATGAGGCGCTGCAGCTCGCCCTCTCGCTCAACCAGGGCCAGCCGAGCAGCCAGATCTTCATCATCTCCGACGGCGCCTTCCCCACCCTCCACGAAACTGTGCCAGTCAGTGCAGCGGTGCACTTCATCCCCATTGGCAGGTCGGGGCGCAACCTGGGCATCACCATTTTCTCGGCCCGGCAGGATCCCACGTCGCCCCAGCGCCAGCACCTCTTCGTGCAGGTGCAGAACTTCGGGTCCGCGGCCGCCAGCGACCTGCTCAGCCTGTACGCGGATGGCAAGCTGTTCGGCAGCAGCGCCCTGCAGCTGCCCGCGGGGGGGCAGGTCAGCAAGGTGTTCGACAACGTGCCGCTGGGCACCAAAGTTGTGGAGGCGCACCTGCGCGACCCGGATATCCTGGCCGCGGATAACAGCGCCTGGCTGGTGTTGAACCGGCCAACGTCGCTCAAGGTGCTGCTGGTGACGGCGGAGAACGTGTTCATGGAGAAGGCCATCAACCTGTTGCCGAACGTGGAGGCCTTCAAAGTGGCGCCCAACGAGTACGCCAACATCGATCCTGGCCAGTACAACCTGTTCGTGTTCGATGGCTTTCTCCCGCCCACGCTGCCACATGCGAACATGCTCATCCTCAATCCGCCCGCCACGAACTGGCTGCCCATCGGCCCCACGCCGGTGGCGCATCCGCAAGTGACCTCGTACCAGCAGGACGATCCGCTGCTGGCCTACGTGCAGTTCACCGACGTGCAGTTCCAGGCAGTGCAGAACGTGACCGCGCCGTCGTGGGCCAGCGTGCTGGCGCAGTCCGGCGACACGCCGCTGCTGCTGGCGGGTGACAACGAGGGCCGCAAAATGGTGATTCTGCCGTTCGACCTGCACGCCTCCAACTTTGGCCTGCTCACCAGCTTCCCCATTTTCGTGGCCAATGCCGTGCAGTATCTGGCACCCGCCGACCCCAACGACATCTCCTCGCCCGCCGCGGGTGACACCGTGCTGCTGCAGCCATTGCCGCAAGTGGACGAGCTGGACGTGCGCCGGCCCAATGGCGCGGTAGAGTCGTTTCAGCCTCGCGGTAGGCCGCTGGCTTTTAACGATACGGCCGACGTGGGCCTGTACCGAGTGACACAGAAGGCCAAGGGGCAAACCGTGGCCCAGCAGGTGTTCGCCATTAACCAGACCAGTGCCGCCGAGTCGGATGTGGCTCCCCGGCGCACGCTGGATATTGGCGGTGCGCTCGTGCAGCGCAACACAGCCGTGCAGTGGACGCCGGCGCGGCGAGAGTTCTGGCCCTGGGTGCTGCTCGCCGGCCTCGGCCTGCTCACGCTGGAGTGGTACTGGTACCACCGGCGGGCGTCGTGAACGTGCCCCCATGCTGACGCTGCAGCTGCTCAATCCCTGGGCGCTGGCGCTGCTTGTGCTCTTGCCGCTGGCCGGCTGGATTGCGTCACGCGGCGGCGTGCACATGCCGCGGGATAGGGCCTGGTTCAGCCTGGGCCTGCGACTGCTGGTGCTCGCGCTGCTGGCGCTGGCTTTGGCCATGCCCCGCGTGCTGCGCACGGCCAACCGCCTCTCTACCGTGTTCCTGGTGGATGTGTCGGACAGCATCACGCCGGATCAGGTGAACGCGGAGCTCGGCTGGATCCGCTCCGCTCTGCGGGCCCAGGGCCCGCGAGACCAGGCGGGCGTGGTGCTCTTCGGCGCGAACGCGGTTGTCGAGCAGCCCCTCAGCCGCCTCACCAGCCTGCCACGCTTCGCCTCCACCGTGCAGCGGGGCCACACGGATATCGCCGCGGCCGTTCGGCTGGGGCTGGGCTTGCTGCCCAACACCACCGCGCGCCGGCTGGTACTCCTCTCGGATGGCAACGAGAACCTCGAACAGTCGCTGGACGAGGCGCGCATCGCGGGCGCGGCCGGCGTGCAGCTGGACGTCGTGCCCATTGCCAAGAACCAGGACCCCGAGGTCTACATCAAGCAGGTGGTAGCGCCGGACTCGCTGCGCGAGGGCGAAACCTTCGCCCTCACGGTGACCGTTGTTTCCAACGTGGCTACCAGCGCGGAGCTGCGCTTGCTCACGGACGGGCAAGTGTCGTCCCAGGAGGCGGTGCAGATACACCTCGGCACCAACTCCTTCGTATTCAACCACCAGCCGCTCCCGGGCGGGCCCCACGTGTTCCAGGCGATTGTGCAGCCGGGCGAGGACACCGTGTCGCGGAATAATCAAGCCAGCGCCTTTACCAATGTCGCCGGCAAGCCCAAAGTGCTGATCATCGATGGCGATCCTGGCGATTCCACCGCGCTTGCCGCGGCGCTGCGCTCCCAGGGCATGCAGGTGGACCTCTCCACGCCCAGCGGGCTGCCGGCCGACCTGCCCACGCTGCGCGCCTATGACACCGTGGTGCTCTCCAACGTTTCGGCCGACCGGCTGACCGCGGCGCAGTTGCAGAACCTGCAGACCTATGTGCGCGATTTGGGCGGTGGCCTGCTGGTGGTGGGCGGCAACACGAGCTACGGCACCGGTAACTATCACAACACGCCGCTGGAGACGGTGCTGCCGGTGACATCGGAGGTTGCCCCGCGGGAGGACCTGCCCAGCACGGCCGTGTTCTTCATCATCGAGTCGCTGGAGAACAACCTCGGCATCGACATTTCGCGTGAGGCGGCGAAGTCCGCCATCAACGCGCTTACAGCGCTGGATCAGGTGGGTGTGAGCGATGGCACCCAACCGGTGGCCATCCCCCTGCAACAGGTGAGCAACAAGGCTGCCATGCTCAGCAGGATCGATGGCTTGCAGATGGGCGATCCGTCCAGCTACGCGCCCTTCTTCGATGCCGCGCGGCAGCAGTTGCTGGCCAGCAACGCCAAGGTGAAGCACATCATCCTGCTGGGCGATGGTGACGCATCCGACAGCTATCAAAGTCAAATCCAGGCTATCGCCGCCGACCACATCACCGTGTCCGTGGTGGGCACCAACGTGCTGCCGCGGGATGTGCAGGTGCTGCAAAACATCGCCCAGTGGGGGCAGGGCCGCTATTACGATGGCAATGATCCCTTCAACATCCCACGGTTGCTGCTGCAAGAGACGCAGCTGGTGGCCAAGCCCGCCATCGTGGAGCAAACCTTTCAACCACTGCCGGTTGCCACGAGCCCCATTCTGAGCGGCATCGGCGCCGGCCAACTGCCGCCCCTCAAGGGCTACGTGGCCACCACGCCAAAGCCCACCGCCCAGGTCATCCTGGCCTCCAACCAGGGCGACCCCATCCTCTCCGAGTGGCAGTACGGCCTGGGCCGCGCCGCGGCCTGGACATCGGACACCAAGGGCCAGTGGGCGGCCGATTGGATTACCTGGCCAAACTTCGCGCAGTTCTGGTCGCAAGTGGTGAAGAGCACGCTGCCGGGACAAATTGAGCAGAACTTGCAGACGACCATCTCGGCCGCCGCGGGCGGAGCGAGCGCCATGGTCACGGTGGACTCGCAGAACGCCAACCGTGAGCTTCAGAACTTTCTGGACACCAAGGCCATCGTGTTCAACCCCGCCGGCGCTCGGCAGGAGGTGACGTTGAACCAGGTGGCGCCGGGCGAGTATCAGGGCCAGTTCCCGGATAGTGCGCAGGGCGTGTACCTGGTGGAAATAGTCCAGCGCAACAGCCGGCAGCAGGTGGTGGGGACGGAAGCCAAGGGCTACGTGGTGCCGTACTCGCCCGAGTACGACGTGGTGGACAGCAATGTCAACCTGCTGCAGCAGCTGGCCGCGGCCACCGGCGGCAGCGTTCTCGCCAGCGCTTCGGATGCCTTTGCCCACACGCTCGCCGCGCCCGGCGGCGCCACCCCCATCTGGCCCGAGCTCGCCGCCGCGGCGCTGCTGCTCTTCCTGCTGGATGTTGCCAGCCGCCGCCTGCGCATCTCGCCCGCCGGCCTGCTGAGGCTCCTACAACGCTTCCAGCGCCGGCCGCCCGCGCAACGGCCGCCAGCCGCGCGCCCGGCCGCGAGTAGTACCAGCCCCCCGACCAATTTCGGCGAGGCCAGCGCCGTCCTGCCCCGCTCCGCTGGTCCCACTTCGGAGCCCGAACCCGCGTCCGCTCCGGCTGCGCCAGCCCCCACCCAACCCGATTCGCAAGACGCCGTCCGCGGCCGCCTCTTCGAAGCGAAGCGTCGCGCCCAGCAACGCCGCTCACCATAAGTGTGCGCGCCCATACCGCCGGCAAGCCCATCGCTATAATCTCGTTTGCCCTTTGGGGAGTCGTCCAGCGGTAGGACACGTGACTCTGGATCACGGTACCGGGGTTCGAATCCCTGCTCCCCAGCCAGGATGTTCGCCATGCTCTGGCGTGGAGGATATCGGATATATACTGGCATTGTGGCGAAGGTACTTGTCTCGATGGATGAGCGCCTGTTGCAGGCAGTGGATGACGCTGCCGCACGCCGCCATGTGTCGCGCAGTGGCTTCATCAGCCAAACGTTGCGCGCGGAGCTGGGTCAGTTGCCTGGGCCTGGTCAAGCCCTTACGGTGCACCAGGCGCTCGCGAACCTCGCCGGCGTGTTTGGCAGCGCGAGCTTCGCGGATGCGCGTGACTCAACCGAGGTGATCCGGGAGATGCGGGACGCGCGGTGAGGGAGTGTGTGCTCGATGCCTCCGCGCTCGTCAAGTGGTTCAAGACTGAAGGTGAGGCGCACGCAGCCGAAGCGCTCAAGGTCCAACAGTGGTATCGCGAAGGCCGGATATCCATCGCAACCACCCCACTGCTTGGCTGGGAGCTGGTGAACATCGCGTCGAGGCGGTGGAAATGGCCGCCAGTTCTCGTGTCACAGGTAGCGGCTCAACTGCTCGCGTTGGATTTCGCGGTCGGCGTGCCTCGGCTGGCACACGTCGTTGCCTGGGCGAATCGCGGTTTGACGGCTTATGACGCGAGCTACGTCGCTCGAGCTGAGGAGCTTGGAGCCGTTGTCGTAACGGACGACAGCGAGATGATCCGTCTCGCGCCTGCCTTCGTTTGCCCCCTGGCGGAGGTCGAGCGCTTGGCGGCGTGAGCGGGCCGCCAACGCGGATTGCGTTAGAGCATGCGCGGCGCGACCGCTTGGTCTGACGCGTGGCGCGCTGGGAGCGGTTCGCGGGGCTTCGCTGGCCAAGGCATGGGCCGTGCATTGGAAGGCCGGTTGGGGGTATGCTCAACCCTGGAGGGCATGTGAGCGAAACCCAGCAGCCGCCAAGCGAACGGCGCGCACCCCGGAACCGGCTGTCCCGCTGGGCAGCCATGCAGGCGGCAGCCGGCCGCTACCGCGAGGGGCGCATCGCCATCGAGCACGCGGCGAAAGAGGCCGGCGTCTCCCTGGATGACTTCAAGCAGTTCCTCGTTGACAGTCCCGATCGCTTGTCCTGACCGCCCAGCCGGATGGCTCGGACGTCATCCCTCCCGAGCAGCCTGAAGCCCTGAGCAGCATGGCCGCGCCCAACCCCGCGGAAACCGTCATTGTCCTGGACTTCGGCTCGCAGACCAGCCGGTTGATCGTACGGCGCATTCGCGAGCTGCACGTGTACAGTGAGTTGCTGCCCTACGACACGCCCTGGGACGACATCGCGGCGCGGCGGCCCCGGGGCATCGTGCTGTCCGGCGGACCCGCCAGCGTGTACGATGCTGGCGCACCCCGGTGCGACCGGCGCGTGTTCACCACTGGCCTGCCCGTGCTGGGCATCTGCTACGGCCTGCAGTTGCTGACCGATGAGCTGGGCGGCCGCGTCCAGCCGTCACGTAAGCGGGAGTTCGGGCCGGCGCAGCTCACCGTGGAAGGAGAGCATCCCCTTTTCAGGGGTCTCGCGCACAGCCTGCCGGTGTGGATGAGCCACGCCGACGCCGTGGCGGCCCTACCGCCTGGCTTCGAGAGTCTGGCCCACACCGCCAATTCGCCTGCGGCAGCCATTGGCGCCGGCAAGCTGGCCGGCATTCAGTTCCACCCGGAGGTGGTGCACACGCCCCAGGGCAGCCAGATTCTGCGCAACTTCCTCTTTGAGTACTGCGGCTGCAGCGGCAACTGGACGGCCGGATCCATCGCCCGCGAGAGCATCGAACGCGTGCGAGCCCAGGTGGGCGCAGGGCGTGTGCTGTGCGCCCTCAGCGGCGGTGTGGATTCCTCCGTCGTGGCGGCCATCATCCACCAGGCGGTGGGCGATCAGCTGGTGTGCGTGTTCGTGGATAACGGCCTGCTGCGTAAGGACGAAGCGGCTCAGGTTGTGGAGACCTTTGGCCGGCACATGCACCTCAACCTGGTGCACGTGGATGCCGCCGATCGCTTCCTTAAGCGCCTGGCCGGCGTGGAGGACCCGGAACAGAAGCGGCGCATCATCGGCGACGAATTCATCCGCGTGTTCATGGCCGAAGCGGCAGGCCCGCGTGTGGGCCAGGCCGACTTCCTCGCTCAAGGCACCCTCTACCCGGACGTCATCGAAAGCACCTCGCACGACACCACGGCCGCGCACACCATCAAGACCCATCACAACGTCGGTGGCTTGCCTGAAGACATGCCCTGGCGGGGCGACCAGCTCGTGGAGCCGCTGCGCTACCTGTTCAAGGATGAAGTGCGCGAGGTAGGCCTGAGCCTGGGCCTGCCGGATGAGATGGTGTGGCGGCAGCCATTCCCCGGACCCGGCCTGGCCATTCGAGTGATCGGTGAGGTCACGCCCGAGCGGCTGACCACCCTGCGCGAAGCCGATGCCATTGTGCTGGAGGAGGTTCGGGCGGCCGGGCTGTACAAGGAGCTGTGGCAGTCGTTCGCGGTGCTCACCCCCGTGCGCAGCGTGGGCGTGATGGGCGACCGCCGCACCTACGCCAACCTCGTGGCCATTCGCGCGGTCACCAGTGCCGATGCAATGACGGCCGACTGGGCGCGGCTGCCATATGACCTGCTCGCCCGCGTCTCCAACCGCATAGTGAACGAGGTACCTGGCGTGAACCGAGTGGTGTACGACATTTCCTCCAAGCCGCCGGCGACTATAGAATGGGAATGATTTTGGGAGGGGGAGCAAGGGTATGAGTCCGTCCACCCTGCGGTCCACCATTCTTGGTGTAGCGGTTGTCGCGGCGGTGCTCGATGTCGCCATCGTGGTGCTGGCGCTCCTTGCCCAGCCGGCGATGACTCTGCTGGCGATCCTGGCCATCATCGCGGCGCTGGTGGCGCTCATTGGGGGCTATCAAGCGTCACATTCGGCCGGCCGGGCGCTGGGCGAATCGGCCGAGGATGTGGCCGCCAAGGGGGCCCAGCTGCGCACTGTTTCCCAGCAGCTTAATGAAGTGGCGGAGTACCTGGGTCACGTGGATGTGAACAAGGCCTCGGATGATTCGGTCGAAGCGCTGAACATTGCGTCCATGACTGTGGACGCGGTCGCCGGCGGCTCGGCATCCCAGCTGGAGAAGACCGAGCAGGCCAGCAGGCTGGCCTCGCGCATCGCCGAGACGATCAACGTGCTGGATAAGGCCACCGCCGATAACATCGCCGCCACCGAGCAGACCATCCGCGCAGTGGTTGAGGTGTCGCGCGCGCTGGAGGACACGGCAACCAATGCGCAAAAAGTCGCCGCCGCCTCGGAAGAAGCCGCGGCCCTGGCGCAGCAGGGTGAGGACGCGGTACGCCGCACCATCCAGAGCATCAATGTCATCAAGGACACGGTGCTGAGCTCGGCAGACAAGGTGCAGAAGCTGGATGAGCGCTCCCGGCAGATTGGCAACATCGTGCAGGTGATCGACGATATCGCGGACCAAACCAACCTGCTGGCCCTCAACGCCGCCATCGAGGCCGCCAGGGCGGGTGAGCAAGGCAAAGGTTTCGCCGTGGTCGCCAGCGAGGTCCGCAAGCTGGCCGAGCGCACGAGTCGCGCCACCAAAGAAATTGGCGAGCTCATCATGACCACGCAGGATGAAACCGCCGCCGCCGTGCAGGCCATGCACGTGGGCTCGCAGGAAGTGGAAGAAGGCTCCAACCTGGGGTCCGACGCCGGCAACGCGCTGCAGCAGATTCTGGAATCGGTTGCACGCAACAACGAGCAGGTGCAGAACATCTCCGCGGCTGTGGAGGAGATGACCGCCAGCTCCAATGAGATTGTGAACGCGGTGGAAAGCTTTGGCGATAAGGCCAAGGCCAACACCAGCGTCACGCGCGACCTGCTGGGCGACATCGAGAAGCTGGCCGCCATGGTGGAAGCGGTCGCCACTATCTCGCGCGATAACGCCGCCGCCACGGAACAGCTGGCCAACATGCTGCAGCAGCGCCCGCACGCCGCCAGCACCAGCTCAAACGGCCTGTCCCAGATCGCCTCCCAGCTCAAGCTCCTGGCGCGCGTGTAATCCCAAGGCTGCCCCAACAGCACTTGCTCGGGGCAGATGTTTCGGCGCGCTATCGTCGCGGCAGCGATCCATCACAGCGGGCCTCCGCAAGCTCTTCAGAAACGCCCTGCCCCCAGGCGTAAGCCTCGCGGACGAGTTCATCGCCGAGCGCCGGGCAGAGGCTCGCCGCGGCGAAGACGCGCGTCGTAGTCCAACCGTAGGCGTCCGTGTTGGATGCCTCGGCTGCTCTGGCGTATCTGCAGGGCGAGGCGGGCGGCGATGAAGTGTTTGACCTGCTCGATCGCTCGGTGATGTCGGCGGTGAACTGGTCCGAAACCCTCCGGAAAGCGGCGGCGCTTGGCGTCTATCCAACGGCGGTGGAGGCGCGCTTGCTGGCCATGGGCTTGGAGGTCGTTCCCTTCGATGCAGACGATGCGGCACGCGCGGCAAACCTGTGGCGCACGACGCGGGCAGCCGGGCTTTCGCTCGGTGACCGCGCCTGTTTGGCGCTGGCTCAGCGGCTGCAAGCGCCGCCCCGGACCACCGACAGAATTTGGGCTGAGCTCAGCGGAATGGCAGTGCGCGTGCTGCGTTGACGTGGTGCCAGCCACGCGAGGCCGGCCGTTGAGCCGGTGCAGCGGGAATGTCTCCTGCTAAATGGCGCGCTGGCGGCCTTGCCAGTAGGGTTCGCGGAGCTTGCGCTTGTAGAGTTTGCCGCTGGGGTCGCGTGGCATGGCAGCCACAAAGTCTATGGACTTGGGCAGCTTGTAGCGGGCCATCTTGCCATCGCAGTAGGCGAGGATGTCCGCCGCCAGGCTGGGGCCGGCTTCGTCGCCGGGCACCGGCTCGATCACAGCTTTAATCTCCTCGCCCCACTCCTCGTTGGGGATGCCGAACACGGCCACATCCAGCACCTTGGGGTGCCCGATGATCACGTTCTCAATCTCAATGGGGTAGATGTTCACCCCACCTGAGATGATCATGTCGATCTTGCGATCCGCCAGGAAGAGGTAGCCGTCCTCGTCCAGGTAGCCGACGTCGCCCACGGTGAAGTGCTGGCCGTGGCGGCCGCGGGCCGTCTTCTCGGGGTCTTTGAAGTACTCCACGCTGCCGCGGAGCGACTTGGTGTAGATGGTGCCCACCTGGCCGCGCGGCACTTCGTTGCCGCTGTCGTCCAGGATCAGCATCTCCACCTCCGGCCGCGGCTTGCCCACTGTACCCGGCTTCTTCAGCCAGTCCTCCGAGTGGACGATGGTGCCCCCGACGCCCTCAGTCGAGGCATAGTACTCGTCCAGCACGGGGCCAAACCACTCGATCATCTTGCGCTTCGCGTCCGGCGGGCAGGGCGCTGCGCCGTGGATGACGCTGCGAAAGGACGAGATGTCGTACCTGGCGCGCACCTCATCCGGCAGCGCCAGCAGGCGCACAAACTGGGTTGGCACCACATGCGTGACCGTTACCCGCTGCTGCTGCACCAGTTGAAGGAAGCGCTCGGGCAGGAAGCGATCCATGATCACTACCTTGTGGCCCATGTGCAGTGAGGGGTTCACCATCACCAGGGGTGCCGTGTGGTACCACGGGCAGCACAGTAGGTGCACATTGTCATCAAACGGCTCAATGCCGTAGCCACGCAGCGCGCCAAACATGCTGTCGTCCGGCTCGGTTCCGGGCAGCGGCCGGCGCACGCCTTTGGGGCGGCCGGTGGTGCCGGAGGTGTAGTTCATCACCATGCCCAGCGTGCGGTTGGGCGGGCGATCCACCGGTTGGCCGGCTTTCAACTGCTCGTAGGCTCCAAAGCCCTGAATGTGGCCCACGGCAAAGCAGTGGTCCAGCGGGAAGCTCAGTTCAGTGGTGGCGGCCAGGGCGGCGGGAGCGAAGCTCTCGTGTGTCACGAAGACTTTGGCCTCGCTGTCCTTGATCAGGTAGGCGACTTCAGGGCCGACCAGGTGGAAGTTGATGGGAATGAGGTACCAGCCGGCCTGTTGAACCGCCAGGTGCAGCTCCATGGCCTCAGGGGAGTTTGGCAACATGGCGGCGATAGCGTCGCCGGGTTGGAGGCCCAGCGCACGCAGCCCGCGCACCAGCTGGTTGCAGCCGGCATTCAGGTTGCCGTACGTCCGCTCGTGGCCCGCTGGGTCCACCAGCGCCACACGCTCCGGCTCGTCCCGGGCGATGTTCCAGAAGTTCAGTGGGGCCATGCCTTTACAAGCTTGGCCGGCGAGCCGCGCGCGGCCCTCCGCCACTTTCCGCTGGGGGTGTCGTCGCAGGTGAAGTCATGCTGAAAAGGCTCCTCCTCTGGCGCCGCGGCCGAGCGCAGGCCGCGGCCAGTCGTTCGATCCCGGATTACGGCAACTGCCGGGCTGGACTGCGCCTCCCGCTTCCGAAGTGGGCGCATCCTCCAGGCCAGCGCGGCATGTTCCGGCCAATCTTCTAGGCAGAGGCCTTGGCCGGCAGCTTGCCGAAGGGCCCAGCGTTGGCCCGAGCCTTGCCCACCAGGTCGTGCACCACGGGGCCCAACTCGGCCGGGTCCCAGCGGGCATCCTTGTTCACCTCGGGGCCGGCGATCCAGCCCTCGGCCACGCTGATGTTGCCGCCGCGCACGTTGAACACGCGCCCGGTGATGTCCTTGGCCTGCGGGCTGGCCAGCCAGACCACCATGGAGGAAACGTTCAACGGGTCGCCTGGGTCCCACTCGCCAGGCGTAGGCTCGCCCCGGCCCGGCCGCATAATCGTCTCGGTCATGCGCGTGCGGGCGCCGGGCGAGATGGCGTTCACCGTCACGCCATAGCGGCCCAGCTCTTGCGCGGCTGTCACGGTGAAGGCGGCGATGCCCGCTTTGGCGGAGCTGTAGTTGGTTTGCCCCACGTTGCCGTACAGGCCGCTGGGCGAGGTGGTGTTGATGATGCGCGCGTCCACCGCCTGGCCTGCCTTGGACTGCTCGCGCCAGTGCACCGCGACTTGCTGGCTCATGCAGAACAGGCCGCGCAGGTGCACGCGGATCACACCATCCCACTCTTCGGGGGTCATGTTGATGAGCATGCGGTCCCGCAGGATGCCGGCATTGTTCACCAGCACGTGCACGTCGCCGAAGGTCTTGATGGCGCTGTCGATGATCCGTTTGGCGCCCTCCCAGTCCGCCACGTCGTCACCATTGGCGATGGCCTCGCCGCCCATGCCGCGAATCTCATTCACCACTTCACCCGCCGGGCCGCTGGAAGAGCCTGTGCCATCCAACTCCGCGCCAACGTCGTTCACGACGACTTTGGCGCCCTGCTTGGCAAACTCCAGGGCGTGCGCCCGGCCGAGCCCGCGGCCCGACCCCGTCACGATGACGACGCGGCCTTCACAGATACCGGCCATTTTCTTGACTCCTCAGTGAGATAACTGGCGCCTATTGTAGTGCTTGCAGTCGAAGCGCGATCTCTGAAAAGCGCGGTGCCGATACGCAGGCGTCAGCCGTGAAAGGCCGGCATGACCTCGTCGGCGAACAGGTGCATGGAGCGCCGCACGAGCGCGGGGTCCAGGCCACCGAAGCTGGTCCAGCACATCAGCTCACCCACGCCAGCCTGCTGGAGCGCGGCTACCTTGGCAGCGACGGTATCGGGCGAGCCAACGAGCAGCGCGCTCTGCAGCAAATCCTCCCAGCGCAGGCCGCGCACGCGGGCAATGGACTGCTCGGCCTGCCGGTACACCGCTTCGTCCAGGCCGGCAATGCCTTTGGCCTCAAGCGACCGCGCGAACGAGTCCTGGTACCAGCGCTCGGCTGGCTCCGCCTGCTCCCGCGCTTCGGCGTCCGTGGGCGCCACGTACACGTGCTTGCTCAAGGTCCAGCGGCGCAGCAGTGTGGCGATGCTCGCGGTGGAGTGGCCGGCCGCGCGCAGCGCCTCCTCATACGTGGCGCGCGCTCGCAGCGACACGGGCAGCGGCGTAGACAGGCCGGAGCTCAGGATGGCATAGCCATTGGCGCCGCACCAGCGCAGGCTCTCCTCGCTGGTGACGGCGAACGCGAGTGGCGGGTGCGGTTGGGCGAGTGGTTTGGGATACACGGGGATGCCCTCAAAGTGCCAGTAGGCGCCGTGGAAGGTGACGCGCTCCTGGGTCCATGCCTGGCGCAGCACCTCAAGGCCCTCCTCCAGGCGCCCGCGGCTCTCCTGCTGGGGCACCAGATGTCCCGCGAACTCCAGCGGCCGGTTGCCGCGCCCCAAACCCACGGTCAGCCGGCCATGGCTGAGCACGTCCAGGGTCGCTGTCTCTTCGGCCAGCCGCAGTGGGTGGTGGAAGGGCAGCACGTAGACCGCGAAGCCAATGCGCACACGGCTGGTGCGGGCAGCCACCGCCGCCGCCAGCACGCTCGGCGCCGCGGAGAGGCCATAGTCCGCGTAATGGTGCTCCGTCAGCCACACGGAGTCGAAACCCAGCTCCTCGGCGAGCACCATCTGGTCTACTTCGTCCGCCAGCACCTGGCTCATGCCGCGGCCCGGCGGCGCCTGCAGGAAGTGGTACGTCCCAAAACGCATGGCCGCTCAGCCCGTCCCTAACCCGGCAGCCGTGTAGGCACCACCCGTGCAG
>JBOGTU010000139.1:0-20845 GCA_050695655.1 Chloroflexota bacterium
CCCCGTGGCGGAGCCGTGATCCTGGTGGTGCTGGTAGTCGTGGCGGCCGTCTTCGGCGTGAGTGTGCTGGCCTTGCGGCGTACCCTGGGGAACGATCAGCCCCTGCTGTCGCCGGCGCCCAGCCTCGCCCCGGGCACGGAGGTGAACGTCACCATCACCCCCGGCGAAACGAGCACGCAGATCGCCCACGACCTGCAAGCCAAGGGGCTGGTGCCCAGCGACGTTGTGTTTCTGGGCGTACTCAAGCTGCGGGGCCAGGGTTCGACCTTTCAGGTGGGCGTGCACCAGCTGGCCGCCGGGACTTCGATGGACGACCTCATCACCCAGTTGGAAACGCCCGCGGCGCCGCGGCAGATCCGCGTCACCTTTCCCGAAGGGCGGCGGCTTGAGGAGGATGCGCAAGTCGCCAGCCAGGCCGGTATCGGCACCAGTGCGCAGTTTCTTCAGGCGGCCCAGCATCCGGACCCCACCTGGAGCTACACCTTCTTGAGCGACAAGCCCAAGGGCGTATCGCTCGAGGGCTATCTCTTCCCGGACACCTTCTTCATGCCGGCCAAGTCACCCACCTCGGCTGAGCTCATCAAAAAGATGCTGGATGACTTCAACACGCGGGTTACGCCCCAGTTGCGGCAGCAGATCGCGGCGCACAAGCGCACCCTGTTCGACACGATCATCATCGCCTCTATCGTGGAACGCGAGGCGAAGGTAGCCAGCGAGCGGCCACTCATCGCCGGCGTGTACTGGAACCGGCTGGACTCCCACCAGGGCCTCTACGCGGACCCCACTGTGCAGTACGCCGTGGGCACGCCGCAAAACTGGTGGCCCGCGCTGCAGGCCGGCCCAGCCACGCTGGCGCCCAGCTCGCCGTACAACACCTACACCCACGGCGGCCTGCCGCCAGGCCCGATCAGCAATCCCGGGTTGGCCAGCATCGAAGCCGCGGCGAATCCCCAGGGCGATTACCTCTACTTCGTGGCCAAAAACGACGGCAGCGGCGAGCACGCCTTTGCCCGCACGCTGGCCGAACACAACGCCAACCGCGCCAAGTACCAGGGGACCAGTTAAGAGAACTTGTGAGTGGCGGCGGAACTCTCCGGCACTCGGGCCTGGTGCCTGGCGTGACAAGTGCGCAGAGGTGCTGCACGGGTGCACTGCTGGGAGCGACCCTCCTGCTCGCGGGGTGTGCGAGCGGTGGACCGGCATCAGCGGCACAGCGCTCTTTAACCGCCAGGGGATCGCCAGCCGCCTCGGCGGCGCCGGGAAGTTCGGCGCGGACGCCTACGCCCGTGTCAGAGCCGGGGAGCATTCAACTCCGGCAGATCATCTCGCAGCCGGTGGGTGCCGATACCGTGGAGACGGTGGCGTTCTCGCCGGATGGATCGCTGCTGGCGGCCGGCGCGGCCGATGGCACCGTCGCCATCTACCCGCTGCAGCCGAGCGGACCGGCGGATGCGCCGCGGGCGCAGAAGCTGCACGGGGGCGCGGTCACCGGGCTGGCCTGGTCGCCCGCCGGCAGCGAGCTCACCAGCGCCGCGAGCGACGGCGCCGTACGTCTCTCCTCAAGCGCCACGCTGCTGGTGCTGGCGAGCCTAACCGCCAGCCCCAATTCGTACCCAGCAGTCGCCTGGGCGCCCAATGGCCAGTGGCTGGCGCTGGCCATTGGGCGCGGAGCGGTGCAACTCTACCGCGCGGCAAGCGCCAGCTCGCCACCCGGCGCCACCTCAGGGCCGCGGCCGACGCCGAGCGCCTCTGGCACAGGCGGCAGCCAACAACTCGCGCTCCCACAACTTGCCGCCAGCGTGCCCGTCGCCGGATTCACCCGCGCCCTGGCCTGGCTGCCGAACTCGCAGGCGCTGCTGGTGGGCGACGGCAGCGGCGGCCTTTACCGGATTGACCCCGGCTCCGCCAGCGGGACCGAGCTGCCAGCACTGGGGGACCACTCAGCTATGAACAGCCTGGCTGTATCGCCTGATGGTACCGAGCTGGCCGTGGGCTTTGACGACGGGCTCGTGCTGCTGTGCGACCCCAGCACGGGAATCGCCCGGCGCACGCTCACCCGGGGCCGAAGTGTTGGTGCGCTGGCCTGGGCACCCAACGGCCAGGTGCTGGCGGAAACGTCCCTCGCCTTCGACGTGAGCCTCTGGAGCCGCCAGGGTACGCGGCTGGCGCACCTGAACATCGGCTACGACATGAACGGCATCAGCTGGTCGCCTGATGGGCAGGAGCTCGCCGCCGGCTCGGATGACCACACCCTCAAGGTCTGGCAGGTCACTCCGGCCCAGGGCGCCAGCCACAGCGACAGAACGTCGCCTGCCTCCTATATGGGGCGCTGACCAGTTGGCCTCGGTTCCCTATACTTTGAGGCGTGTTTGACGTGCCAGCGCGGTTGGGGCGGGTGCGGCGGCAGCTGGCCACGCGCGAGCTGGATGCGCTGCTCGTCAGCCAGCCGGAGAACCGCCGCTATCTGAGCGGGTTCACCGGCTCCGCCGGCTACCTGCTGATCTCGGCCGGACAGGCCGTGCTGCTGAGCGATTTTCGCTACATGACCCAGGCGCCACAGCAAGCGCCAGACTTTGAATTCGTTCGGTTGGACCGCGACTTTCCCCGCAAAACGCTGCCGGAGCTGGCCGCGCGGTTGGGTGTCCAGCGGCTGGGCTTCGAGGCCGCCGACGTCTCAGTGGCGCTGCACGAGCGCTTTGCCGAGGCGCTGGGGGATGCCGGTTGGCGTGGAGATCTCGTAGCCGCGGAGGGGCTGGTCGAGGAGCTTCGCGCTGTGAAGGACGATGCCGAGCTGGCCGTCATCACCGAGGCCGTGCGCATTGTGGACGATGCCTTCGCCAGCCTGGTGGGCACCATCAAGCCCGGCCAAAGCGAACGCGAAGTCGCCTGGACGCTGGAGAAGCTCATCCGCGACGAAGGCGCCGAAGGGCTCTCGTTCGCGACGATCATCGCCTCCGGACCCAACGCCGCCAAGCCGCACCATGGCCTGTCCGATCGCGAGATCCAGAAGGGTGAGCCCATCGTGTGCGACTTCGGCGCCAGGTTCGAGGGCTACTGCTCGGACATCACGCGCACCGTCTGCATTGGCCCGGGCGACGGCCGGTTCGATGAGATCTACGGGCTGGTGCTGCGCGCGCAGCTCGAAGCCGAACAGCGCATCGGGCCCGGCATCGAAGCGCGTATGGCCGACCAGTACGCGCGTGATGTCATCAGCGCGGCCGGCTACGGCGACCAGTTCGGCCATGGCCTGGGTCATGGTGTAGGGCTGGAGGTGCACGAGGTGCCCTTCGTCAACACGCGCGACACCACGGCGCTCGCGCCGGCCATGGCGCTGACGGTTGAGCCCGGCATCTACCTGCCGGGGTGGGGCGGCGTGCGCATTGAGGACATCGGATTTGTACGTCAGCAGGGCCTGGAGGTCATCAACCGCGCCTCCAAGACGCCCAACATCTGAGCAGACGATCTGAACAGACCACGAAGACGATGCGGAGCCATCGCCAACCCATGACTCGGAGAGAGTGCCTGTGATCACTACCGGCGAACTGAAGCGCGGCTTCGTGATTGAGCTCGACAAGGAGCTCTGGAGCGTGCAGGAGTACCAGCACCTGAAGCTCGGCCGGGGCAGCGCCCAGGTCCGCATGAAGCTCAAGAACGTGCGCACCGGCGCCAACGTAGAGAAAACGGTGCAGGCCGGCGAGCGCTTCCCTCGCGTGCGCCTGGACCATCACACGGTGCAGTTCCTGTACGCCGAGGATGGCCAGTACCACCTCATGGATACCGAGACGTATGACCAGCTGGCCCTCACAGAAGCCATGCTGGGCGACAACGTGAAGTGGATGACCGAGAACATGACTCTGGACCTGCTGACCTACGGTGACGAGCCGATCGACGTGGAGCTGCCCATCACTGTGGAGCTGGAGATCGTGGAAACAGACCCTGGCTTCAAGGGCGACACGGCGAGCGGCGGCAACAAGCCGGCCAAGGTCTCGACCGGGGCGACCGTGCAGGTGCCGCTGTTCGTGAGCCAGGGCGATCGCATCAAGATCGACACCCGCACGGGAGCGTATCTGGAACGCGCCTAGAACTTTGGCCGCACAGTCATGAGTGGCCATCGGCCGGCCCCCGCGGCAGCCACTTCGCATTGAACGCGCGCCGCTGGGCAGCCCCACCAGGCCGCCGCGGCATGTTTTCAGCCAAACCTCCGGCACCTGGTCCGCGGCCACCCCGCCCCTGCTGCTCCCCGCGTGCCCTGTGGCGAGCTAAAGCATGAGCCTGCGCATCCTCAAGGTCGAGCAGGTCAGCCGCTTCCTGCGGGAGCTGTTCGATGCCAACCCCGTGCTCCAGGACCTGTGGGTACAGGGGCAGATCTCCAATGTCACGCGCTCTGGGCAGGGCCACTGGTACTTCACCCTCAAGGAGCGCGACAGCCAGCTCAACTGCGTGCTCTTTCGGCAAGCCTTGGAACCCCAACCGGTGGCGCCGGTGAATGGCATGGCGGCCATTGTGCACGGTCGAATCAGCGTGTACGAAAGCCGCGGCGTGTACCAGTTGGTAGCGGACCTCATTCAGCCGGAGGGCATTGGGAAGCTGCATCTGCAGCTGGAGCAGCTGAAGGCGCGTCTGGGCCATGAAGGACTATTCGATGCGCGTCGCAAACGCCCTCTGCCACGCTGGCCCCGCCGCATCGGCGTGGTCACCTCACCCAGCGGCGCCGTCTTTCACGACATTGTGAACGTGGTGCGCCGCAAATACCCCGCCTGCGAGATCCTGCTGGCCGCGGCGCTGGTTCAGGGCGAACAAGCGGCGCCGAGCGTAGCCGCCGCGCTCAGCGCGCTGGACCAGAGCGGATTGGTGGACGTGGCCATCGTCGCTCGCGGGGGCGGCTCGCTGGAGGAGCTGTGGCCGTTCAACGATGAGCGTGTAGCGCGCGCCATCTTCGCCGCGCGCATGCCCGTCATCTCGGCCGTGGGCCACGAGACGGATGTCACCATCGCCGATCTTGTGGCGGATGTGCGTGCGCCTACGCCCTCGGTGGCGGCCGATCTGGCCGTACCAGACCTAGCTGCCGAGCTGCGCCACATCGAGGAACTGACTGCCCGCATGGAAGCGCTCGCGCTGGCCGCCGTGGCCGACCGGCGCCAGCGGCTGGAGGCCCAGGCACGCGCACTGGAGCGGAACTCGCCCGCGGCGCAGCTGGGCCACAACCGCGAGCGTTTGGCCAGCCTGGATCGTGCGCTGCAGCACAGCACACGGCACGCCCTGGAGCTGCGGGGCGAGCGCCTGCTGGCACTTCGGGCGCAGCTGAACCTCATGAACCCGTACGCCACCCTGGAGCGCGGCTACTCCATCACCTACAGTGGCCACGGGCACGTCATCGCCAGCATTCGTGACCTTGCGCCGCCGGAGCCCGTGGAAGTGCAGCTGAGCGACGGCCGCTTCACCGCCACGCCCCTGCCGCTCGAGCCCCAGCTGCACCAAGAAGCGCCGGCAGCTCGCCCACCTGCCCTGAGCAAGGGGAGGGGTCGGTGACCGATCCAGCCCCTCTGGCAGCGAGCGGCATCGAGCCGGCGGCTTCGCCGCTGGAGTCCCTCAGCTTCGAGCAAGCCTATGCTGAGCTGGAGAAGACGGTAGCCGCCCTGCAGCAGGGCCAGCTCTCCCTGGACGAGACGCTGCGGCTGTACGAGCGCGGCACAGAGCTGGCGCGAGGCTGCCGCCAGGCGCTGGACGAGGTGGAGCTCAAGGTGTCGCGCCTGGTGGCGCAGGCCAGCGGCGCCCTCGCCGTGCGCCCGCTGCAACCCACCTCACCCACCGACGCCGCGCCCTACGCGGCGGAGCCAAGCTCGGCTGCCTCGCGGCCGGCTTCTGCACCACTGCCACCAGCCCCGCCAGCGGAGGCGGGCAAGCCCGCGCCGAGCCCAGCCGAACCTGCACCGCGCCAGCGGCCACCGGGCGGCGCCCAGCGCGACCTGTTCGACTGAATTCTCTCTGCCCGCACTCGCGATCTCCGGCCCACACGAAAAGCTCAGCCGAGCGGGCGCCTCCCGGCGCTGCTTGATCAGGGTGCCGGCGGCAGCTTCGATCCATCGACCGGGTTGATCTTCTGGCCGCGCAGCGGATCCTGCGCGTACTCCTGTTTGGCCGCGGTCACCTGGTCGCCGGTCCGGAACGAGTCCGAAAGCACCCGAGGCCGGGCCAGCAATTGCCCATTGGCCAGCTGCCCCACGGACTCGGCCCCGGCAATCCCCGCGCCCAGGGCAAGCAAGAGCAGCACGGCCAGCGCAATCGCCCGAGCCTTGCGGCGCACGTCTACAGAAGCTTCCAGCAATTGATTCTCCTCATTTGCCAGATGCTCCCTGCATTGTAAGCCCTGCTCGGGCGCTTGCCTGCATTGAGCTCAACAGTGCGCGCGGCCAGCTCATGTGCTGCCCTTGGACTGATCGCGGGCTGTTCCACGCAAGCGGGCTCCCCGAAACAGGCGGTGGGGCCCGGGTCAGGCCGCTCCAGCCGCTCCCGTGACTGGCTCAAGCGGCTCGAAGGCCGGCGCAGCGCCTCGGCGGACATGGATGTGGCCGCGCCAGGCCGGGTTCGTGTCCGGTGCATCGGCCCGGTAGTGGCTGCCTCGGCTTTCGTGGCGCAGCAGTGCCGAGCTCACCACCAGCGCCGCCAGGCCTTGTCGATCCAGCGGGCGATCGTCCGGGTTGGGCAGCCGCGCCAGGAGTTGCCGCAACGGCCCATCAGCACGCTCGATGCCCGCCGCGCGGTCCAGTTCCGGCAGCCCCGCGTCCCCCTGGCCTTCCAGCGGAGCGCCCTCGGGTGCTCCAGGCGCCATCGGAGCCGGCTCCGGCAGCGCGACCGTGCGCCAGGCTGCCGATGCGCCGGGCGCATCGGCCAGCGCGGCGAGGGCGGAGCGCTGGCCGAACACGAGGCACTCCAGCAGCGAGTTCGAGGCCAGCCGGTTGCCGCCGTGCACCCCCGTGCAGGACACCTCGCCCGCCGCGTACAAGCCCGGTAGATTGGTGCGCCCGCGATCATCCGTGCGCACACCGCCCATGCAGAAGTGCGCCGCGGGCGAAATCGGCACCAGGTCAGTGGCCAGCTCAATGCCCCACCCGGCCAGGTTCTGGGCGATCGAGGCGAAGCGGCGGCGGACGAACGTTGCATCCAGGTGCCGCAGCGAAAGAAACACCGGCCCGTGCGCGCGGCGGAAGCGCTCCACCGCGCGCGACAGCCGGTCGCGCGGCAGCAGGGCATCGATGACCGTCAGCCCGCTGGCATCCACCACCTGCGCCCCTTCACCCCGAATGGCCTCGCTCAGAAGATAGGCTGGCTGGCCGGGAAGGTCCAGCGCGGTCGGGTGGAACTGCACCAGCTCGAGATCCGCCAGGGTGGCACCAGCCTCCCAGGCGAGGCTCAGGCCAAAGCCGCCTGGCGATCGATCGTTCGTGGTTCGGGCCCACAGCGCGGCATACCCTCCGGTTGCCAGCAGCACGGCCTTGGCCCCGCGGCTCCCGGCGGCCGTTTGCACGCCGTGGATGGCGTGATCCCGCCACAGCAGCCGCTGCACCCGCGTGTGCTCGCACACCTGTATGCCGCGAGTGGCTCGCACCTGTTCGATCAGCGCGGCGGACACCACGCGGCCCGTAGACCCGCCGCCCGCGTGGAGCACGCGCCGCCGGCTGTGCGCCGCCTCCAGCGCCAGGTCGGGACGATCCGGCCCGCCATCAAACGGAACCATGCCGAGCAGGCGCCGCGCAATGTCCGCCCCCTCACGCGTGAGCACGCGCACGGCAGCCGCGTCGTTCAGTTGCGCCCCCACACGCAGCGTGTCCTGCGCGTGCAGCTCCGGCGTATCATCCGCGCCCAGCGCGGCGGCCACTCCACCCTGGGCCCGCGCGCTGGAACCGGAGAGCAGCTCTCCGGCGCACAGGAGGGCAACGCGGGCTCCCGCTTCAGCCGCCGTGAGTGCACTCCACAGGCCAGCCACGCCCGAGCCGACGACGATCAGATCGACCAGGTCAGCCAGGTCGGACACTCAGCTCAGCGCAATCTGGAGGCATATGAGATGGGCGCCGACAGCACCAGAGCGAGCCCGCGGGAGGTAGAGCGTAATGCTCGCGCGAGCGCCCGGCCGCGGCCAAACATCTAGGCCGGGAACCAGTGCCTCCGTTCGATGATGCCGCGCAGGTACGCCAGCTGGCCGGCGTGCTGCAGATTGTCTGAGCACACACTCACCAGCCGCACACCCACGGTGGGCATGGGATTCCACCGCGGCTCGTTCAGCACGCGGTCAAGGTCTTGGGCGGTGAGGGTGCCCACGTACTCCACGGAGCGTGCGTGCACCGCCTGGTGGTAGTCCACCAGAACTTGCGGGCCGCTGGGGTGCAGCTCAGCCACCTGCTGTGAGGTGTAGCCGAAGCCCGTATCGCTTGGGTTGGCCGCCTTCCCGAATTTCTCGTACCAACCTTCGCTGATCCAGGCCTGCTCCCGACCGGCCAGGTCAGACATGTGCCCATCCTGCACGCGCGTGAGGTGCCAGGCCAGCCAGGCGGCAGAGTTGGCTTGATCGTCCGGCCGGAAGGCCAGCTGCTCCACAGTGAGCCCCTTCAGCGACATGTTGACCAGGTCTCGGATGCGGCCGAAGGCATCCTTGATGAGCTCGTGCGCTTCCATCGCGACTCCTCGGATCTCAGGCGTTCACTGGCCGGCCACGCCGGGCGCGGGTTCGAGCATCACTCGGTTGGTACGATGTCCCACCAACAGCGCGGCGCCGCGCGGACGACCGTTCCAGTGTACCGCTCGTGCGCCGGCCGCCCTCTCAGGAGTCCCGCTCCCGAGGCCGCCAGCCAGCGCCCCGGAGCACATTGCCCGTCAGGAGAAAAAGCTCGTTTGAAACGAACGGCCGGCTGCCCCGTTATTGCCCACTGAGCCTGGTACAAATTTTCTAGGACTTTAGTACTGGTCGTTTGCCCGGCTCGCGGGCCGTCCAGTAAGGTCCCTGCCAGGCAGTTGCCGCGAGGAAGCGCCTCGCTGCTGCCTACCGAACCACCTTCACCCACAGGATGCTTCGGGGCCGGCAGGCGGAACGGCGAACGCCGGTATCAGAATCGCCCACTGATCGGCAGGTGCCGGGCGGGCGAATGGGGGTTGCATTGCAGACCATCCGTGTGACGGGAACGGGACACTGAGGGCGGAGAGCTTCGGGTTCGACGACGAACCCTGGCAGCCGTCGGAGTTCAGGCCGCGCGTCATCTACCCCTCCGCTCGGGCGGTGCCATTTGCTGTTCGACCAGCCATCAAGGAGTCGCGCAGCCGGGCGAGCTCGCTGGGCTGGCTGCGGAACACCACCAGTAACCGGCATGTGGTGCATGCTTGCGTACTGGGCATGGCCGTTGGCGTGCTCGCGTTTGGTGCACTGTCCCGCCCCAGCCAGAGTGCCAGCACGCTGCCGCGCATGTTCGGCGCGCCCGTGGCCGCACCTCATGCCATCGTGGCCCGCGCCATCCCCTCTACCCAGCCCTCCATCACTCTGGCGGCGCTGCACTTTGATGCGCCCACCACGCCGGTGGTGCC
This sequence comes from Chloroflexota bacterium, assembly GCA_050695655.1. Classification (GTDB taxonomy): domain Bacteria; phylum Chloroflexota; class JAJPGV01; order JAJPGV01; family JAJPGV01; genus DATKQD01. Next base: position 9,571 of record JBOGTU010000139.1, read on the forward strand.
CTTGCCACCGCAGAAGCCTGCTCCGGAGCTGAAGAGCTACGCCGTTCAGAATGGCGACAACCCTTTCAACCTGGCGCAAACTTTCGGCATCTCCGAGGAGACGCTGCTCGCGGCCAATGGCCTGGGCGGCGACACCGTGCTGCAGATCGGCCAGAAGCTGCTGGTGCCATCCGTCAACGGCCTGGTCGTCTCCACGCAGCCCGGCGACACCATCACGGGCATCGCCAACCAGTGGAAGATCAGCCTGGCCAAGCTGGTTTCCATCAACAAGCTCGACCCTGCGCTTCCGGGGCTCATCCCCGGCGAGGCACTGCTGCTGCCGGGCGTCACGCCGCCAGTGCAGATCTACCCGCTGGCGACGGATAACGGCGGCAGCACCGGAGTGGCGACGGATAGCAGCGGAAACACCGGAGTGGCGACGGCAGCCGCGGCCCCGGCCCGCCAGGTGGCCGCGCCGATCGACTTGCGGCCCGCGGTGCAGCGCTCCTCCGGCAACAACTTCCCCTGGGGCCAGTGCACCTACTGGGCCGCACAGGCGCGGCCCGACATCGGCTCGCGCGTCATTGGCAATGCAGCGTCATGGCTGTACTCCGCGCGCGCCTCCGGCCTACCCACGGGCACTGTGCCGCGTGTCGGCTCGGTGGTGGTCTATCAGCCGGGCGTTCAGGGCGCCGCCTGGGTGGGGCACGTCGCCTACGTCACCTCCGTGGCGCCCAGCGGCCGCAGCTTCACCGTGAGCGAGATGAACTTCCCTTACTGGGGCCACGTCACCTACCGCACGTCATATACCGGCTGGGGCGTCAACTTCATTTACTGAGCCTTCGCGAACCGCCGCCTGAGGACGACCCTCGCCCTTCTCGGCGCCGAAGCTGCTCGCTCACTGGTGCGAAACACCGCCGAAGCGGTAGCATGGCCTGCGTATTCGCCACAACCCACGCTTTCAGGAGACCGCATCTCATGAGCACTCAGGTCACGGACAGTCCCGCCACGTCCACCGGCGACCGGCTGCACAGCATGCCGGCCGAGCAGGCCGCGGAAGCCCTCTTAGCCTCCATGAAACTCAACGGCATCGACCGGCTGTGGTTCACCTCGGGCACCGAGCTGGCTTTCCTCCAGGAGGTACCGGTGAAGCACCAAGCGCTGGGCCGCCCCACGCCGCGGGTCATGACGATGACACACGAGAACGCGGCCTTGGCCGCTGCCTGCGGCGAGACGATGATCACTGGCAAGCCCTCGGCCACCGCCGCGCACGTGGAATGCGGCCTGATCAACGCTGGCGGCTCCATCCACAACGCTGACCGCGGCCACTACCCGGTGCTCATGATGTCCGGCTACCCACCCTCGGCCGAGGCCAACAGCATGCCCGGCGCCCGCGACACGGGCATCCAGTGGTACCAGCAGATTCGCGATCAGGGCGAGATTCTGCGCCAGTACACCCGCTGGGACCACAAGCTGGCCACGTACGACAATCCCGGCACGGTGATCACGCGCGCGGTGCAGGTGATGATGAGTGAGCCGCAGGGCCCGGCCTACCTGGCCTTACCGCGCGAGGTCGCCATGGGCCACGTGGATGGCGCCCGCTTCCCGCTCATCGACCAGCTGCGCCCGGCCGCCCTGCCCGTCGCCGACCGCGGGCTGCTGCGCCAGGCCGCACAGTGGCTGCTGGAGGCCGAGAAGCCAATGATCTCCGTCTCCCGTGTGGGGCGCGACCCCAAAGCTGTTGGCCCCGTTGTGGAACTGGCCGAGCTGCTGGGTGCGCGGGTCTCGGCGGATGGCTTCCGCCTCAACATCCCCAGCGATCATCCGCTCGCGGGTGGCGGCGGCATGTTTGGCCCGCCGGACACAGACTGCATGCTTGTGCTGGATACACTCGTGCCCTGGCCCACCACCGTGTTCAACCCCGGGCGCGACGTGCGCGTGATCACCCTGGCGATCGATCCCATCCACCGCATGACGCCCATCTACGAGTTCCCGTCGGACCTCACCATTGGGGGCGACGCCGGCCGCTCGGTGCCGCTGCTGCTGGAGGAGGTCCGCGCGCTTATGACGCCGGAGCAGAAGCGCCGCTGCGAAGAGCGATCCACGCGCCTGCAAGCGGAAGGCCGAAAGCGGCGCGCAACGGCCCTGGAAAATGTGCAGAAGGAAGCCTCGCAACCCAACATCACTCCCACCTGGCTCAGCTACCAGGTAGGGCAGAACCTTGATGCGGAGACCATCATCGTCAACGAACTGGTGAATGGCGCCTTTTTCAATCGCACCAAGCCAGGCACCCAGTTCAATGCCGGCGGCTCCAGCCTGGGGTTTGCCGCGCCCGCCGCGGTAGGCGTGAAGGTGGCCGCGCCGGACCGCCAGGTGGTGGCCTGCACGGGCGACGGCTCCTGGATGTTCGGCAACCCACAGGTGGTGACCTGGGCCTCGGCCTTCCACAAGGCGCCCGTGCTGTTCATCATCTCCAACAATCGTGGCTACTCCACCGGCACCGGGGGTGTGGTGCGCAGCTATCCCGAGGGGTACGCGGCCCGCGCGAAGGACCTCACCGGCGGCTGGTTCGACCCCTGCCCCAACTACTCCGGCGAAGCCGCCGCCAGCGGCTGCTACGGCGAAAAGGTGACGGACCCGGCCGAGGTGGGCCCTGCCATCCAGCGCGGACTCAAGGCCACGCGTGAAGGCGTGCCCGCCGTGCTGGACATGTGGCTGCCCAAGCACATCACAGGCGAGGTGTAAGCGCCCGGCAGCGCCTGAGCCTGTCTATTCGACGACGATGTCCGCTTGCGATCGCCGGCCGCGGCGCCGCAAGCGCGGCATGAGGGAGTGCGCTGCCGCCCACGTCTCTCGATACGCAGCGCGCAGATGCTCCCTTGCCTCCGGTGGCGCCCCGGCCATGAGTGGGACCACGGCCAGCCGCAGCGGCAGTAGGGCCAGGTCGCACAGCGTTGACGAGATCGAGAGGTCGCGTTCGTCCAGCATGGCGGGTATTCTAACGCGGCGCGTCACAGCCGCGAGGGCGGTCCAGCTTTCGCGCCATTCTTAAGGGGCTATGGAAAAGCTGGAGTTGGAGGAGATGCTGGCCTTGCTGGCAGTGGCGCGCCCGGGCCGGTTACTGACGCTGGATCGCTCGCGGAATGAGCCCTACCTGGTGCCGGTGAGCTTTGTCCTGCTGGCTGGGTCGATCTACTTCTACACCGAGGCTGGCCGCAAGCTGGCGGCGCTGCGCAATGCTCCCCGGCGGGTAGGGTTCGAGATCGATGGGCACGACGGCTACGTGGCCTGGAGCATCCTCGCCAGCGGGCACTTTGTCGAGGTGCGCTCGCCCCTGGACCGCACGGCAGCCACAGCCGGGCTGCTGGCCAAGTACCGGGGTGGCGCGGTGGCGCCAATCTGGGCACGCTCCGGCGGCAATGTGGCCGCATTTGTGCGCAATCTCGCGGCGGCTGAGATGGGCGCCATCCGCATCGCACGCCTCAGCGGACGGCGCTGGCGATGATCCGCGCGCTCAGCCCCGACGAGTGCCGGCAGACTATGGCGCGCCTGCCGCACGGGCGCCTGGCCGTCGTGACGGACCAGGGCCCCTACGCCGTGCCCATGCTCTTTGCCGTTCAGGCTGCCAGCCTGGCCCTTTACGCACTGCCTGGCCGGCTGCTCACAGCCTTGCGAGGCCACCCCCTGGGCGTGGTCGTGGAGTTCGACTGGATCGAAAGCCCAGCGCGCTGGGTGAGCGTTCTTGCCACCGGCGCGTTTGAAGAGCGCTCGCGCCAGGAATTGGAAGCACCCTTGCTGGCGGCGCTCGCAGCCTCTGGCGCCTTCTTTGCCCGCGTCGCTCAGGAGCAGGTGCGCCAGCCTCAGGCAGCCTTCGGCCGCATCGTGCTGGCGCAGGTGTCCGGCCGGGCCGCGGATCGGGACGGCAGCCACGCGTTTGTGACGCACAGCATCACAAACGCGGACAGCACGCTACAGTTGGGCAAGACGTAGGAGGCAGCATGAGCGAGACCAGTACCGAGCGCACGGAACTGTACGAGATCGCCGAGGATGTGCTGCGCCTGCAGGCCCGCATCCTTGGCCTCGGCCTGCGAGTCTTCCCCCGCGCCACGCGCACGCACCTGGTGGCCGCGCTGCGCGAAACGTACGACGCCGCGCAGGCCACGCGCGATCACTTTCGGCCTATCGTGCAAGAGAGCCTGGACGATCTCGCCCACTACGCCACACGTACGCACTCTGGCGCGTCCGGCGCTCAGGACGCTCCGCCCCCAGGCAGCGCGACCGTCTGACAAATCGCTCGCCGCGGTGCGAGCGCCAGCGTGCCGCCTGTCAACACCGGCAGGGTTCAGGCTCGCAGTGCATTGCCTTCACTCAGACGTGGGGGAGTTCATTTCAGCGCGCAAGCGGTCTGCTCGACACCGTAGGCAGATGTCGAACGCCATATCGGCCCTCACCCCAGCCCTCTCCCATCCGCCAGCGGGCGGACGGGAGAGGCAGCAGTCCTGGCGCAAGCGCGCCCGTCCTTCGGGAGCCTTGACTCAGCCCCTTTGCAGCACCACCACCGGGATTTCGCGCTTGGTCTTTTGACGGTACTCGCTGTACATCGGGAAAATGCCGGCCATCATCTGCCACAAGCGCTCGCGTTCCTCACCCTGGGCTGTCCGGGCGGTAGCATCGAACACCTCGGCGCCCACCTGCAGGTGCACCCTGGGCTCCGTGCGCAGGTTCAAATACCACATCGGATGCGTTTCTGAGCCACCCTTGGAGCCAACGATCACGTAGGTCCCCTCGCCGTCCTGCCCATAAATGAGCGCTTGGCGGCGTAGCTGACCGGACTTGCGGCCGCGCGTCGTGAGCAGCAGCGTGGGCACGCCCCGCCAGAAGTGGCCCTCTTCGCCCTTGGTTTCCACGTAGCGCTGCACGTGCTCGCGCACCCAATCCGTTGCGCTCTCCAGCGGCTGCTCAGTCTCTGCCAATCGCTCCTCCTGCTGCTCTCGATTGTCCCACGCGCCATCGGCGCCCAGCGCCTGGAATCCGGAGCCCCCGCGGCGCTGGCATAATGGGTAGCGCATGGCACAAGCGAAAGAGCGCGGCGACGTTGGCCCGCCGGTAGTAACGGCCGGCGAAAAGGACAGCCTGGTGCGCTTTTTGGATTACCTGCGCGCCTCCATCGCGCACAAGCTCGATGGTTTGAGCGAAGAGGAGGTGCGCCGCGCCCTGGTGCCCTCACGCACCACGCTGATGATGCTGATCAAGCACCTGGCTCGGGTGGAGCTGCGCTGGTTCTGCATCAACTTCGCCGGGCAGAGCATTCCGGAGGTCCCGGCCGACCCCTACCCAACTGAGACCGACACCATCCCAGCCGTCCTGGCGGCCTATCGCGCCGCGGCTGTGCAGGCCAATGCCGCCATTGCCGCGGGCGACATAAACCAGCGAGCGGCCCGCTCCCGCGGCGACGACCCACCTACCCTGCGCTGGATCCTCATCCACATGATCGAGGAAACGGCGCGGCACGCCGGCCACGCCGACATCCTGCGCGAGCAGATCGACGGCGCGGTGGGCCGCTGAACGCTCAGGCCAGCCGCAACCGCATCTCCGTCCAGTAGCCGTGCTCAGATAGGGGCAGGTAGTCCAACGCCGCGTACAGTGCGCGGTTGCCGGGCATGTCATGTCGCACACCCAGCCGAATCTCGTGCCGGCCCAACTTCGGCGCCTGGCACCGCAGCCACAGCATGATGGCTCGCCCAATGCCGCGGCGCTGACAGTCTGGGCGCACCGCCAGCCGGCGCAGGTGCAAGTACTCGTCGTGCAGCCCCACCCGCGCCGTGGCCACAGCCTCGCCTCCAACTGTCGCGACGATGCCGCGTCCCGAGGTGAGATGCTCTCGCACCACCTCCACGGTCTCGGACACCGCGCCGCTGGGCGGGTCCAGCAGCGCCTGCGGCGCAAACGCCGCCTGCGTCAGCTGGTGCACCAGCTCCGCCGCCTCCGGCCCGCACCAGGCGATGGCCAGCCCGTCAATCACCTTCTCAGTGTGCCAGATTGTGGCCGGAAGGCGCTTGGGAGGGTGCAGGTGGCGCACCACAGTCGGCAGATTCGCTCTTGACTCTCCAGCGAGTGGAGGCTCCATCATGTCCGACATGACCATTGGCGAGTTGGCGAAACGCACTGGACTGCCGGTACGCACACTGCGCTTCTACGCGGACGTGGGCGTGCTGCCGGAGGTGGCGCGCAGCGAGTCTGGTTACAGGCTGTTCGAGCCTGCTGCCGTGGCTCGCGCGCGACTGCTGCGCACGTTGCGGGAGCTGGGAGTCGGTTTGGAGGACATCAGGCGCGTGTTGGCCGCGGAGGTTCCGCTGGCTGAAATCGCGGCGAGGCACGCCCGTGCGCTCGATGCCCAGATCCGGACCCTGCGCCTGGAGCGCGCGGTGCTCAGGGCCGTGGTCAAGTCCACCAACGCAGAGGAGTTGCAACGCATGAAAGACCTGACGAGCATGACCGAGCACGAACGGCGCCGCGTCATCGACGACTATCTCGACGCCGTCTTCGGCAACCACGACAGCCCTGTCGCCGGCAAGCTTCGCGTCGGGGCGCCCGAGCTGCCCGAGGACCCTACCGCCGACCAGGTGGCCGCCTGGGTCGAGCTGGTTGAGCTGCTGCGCGACGCCGACTTCGTCGCGTCGAGCCGGCGGATGGCCGAGCGCGCCCTGGCAGACGGGCCACAGCCCGATGACGCGCAGTTCGAAGTCGGCAAGGCGGTAGGCGAACACGCCGGCGCGGCTGCCCGTGCTGGTATCCCGCCTGGTTCGCCCGAGGCGCTGGCTGTGGTGCGGCGCCTGGAGGCCATGACTCTGGCCGAGCCCCAGGACCGCGCCGCTGCGGCTGAGCGCATCGAGACGTTCACCGACCGCCGCGTCGCCCGCTACTGGACGCTGGTCGGGATCGTGAACGGGTGGCCCCAGGCGCAAACGCCAGGGGCAGACGAGCTGACCCAAGCCTGGGGCTGGTACGCAAGGGCGTTGCGGGCACACGCGTAGTGCTCCGAGGCGGCGAGAGAGGGCGGGGAAGCGGGGCGCTCCTCCTCGCGCTGTCACGCGACGATGTGTTCGTCCCTGCCGTGCTGTCCGTTAATCGGGCAGCCTGCTCGCAGGAGCCGGTACAGGGTGTAGGCTGGGATCGAAACATTTGAGGGGTTGTAGAGATGTTTGTCACCGTCACCACCATCAACATGCCCACTGCCGCCATGGGTCCCGTGCTGGACGGCTTCCGCCACGGGGCCCAGGCGCTGCGACAGTTCCCTGGCTTCCTCGGTTTTGAGCTGTGGACCACCGAAGGCACGCTGCAGGCCGTGGCGCAGTGGGAATCGCGCGAGGCTGTCGATGCCTACAAGGCGAGCGATCTCTTCAAGGCCCACCACGGCGGCGGCACCGGCGGCGGCAGCGCCACCCAGTACGACGCCGAGGTCGTGATCGCCCGCTGACCGCTGCCTCAGTAGAGCCAATTTCCAGGGGAGTTGCGGGGCCGAGCGTCGATCAGTCGATGATGGCCTGGTACGTGGTGACCCGCAGCTCTCGCCGAAGCAAGCCGTTGCCATTCATCACCTGGGTGAGAAAGAGGGCGCTCAGGTCTTCCGCGGGCGAAACGAAGAACGCGGTGGAGGCGGCGCCGCCCCAGTAGTACTCGCCCACGCTGCCCAGCACCTGCGCCACGGTGGGATCCAGCAGCATGGCGAACCCCAGCCCAAAGCCGATGCCGGCCCGGGCGGTTTCGCCGCCGCTCTTGGCCATGGTGGCCAGGTCCGCGCCGCCAGGCAGGTGGTTCATGGTCATGAGCCGCAGCGTCCGCGGGCCGATGATGCGCTCGCCATCCAGCTCGCCTCCGCCGGCCAGCATCTTGCAGAAGCGCATGTAGTCGTGAGCCGTGGATACCAACCCTCCGGCCGCCGAAAGGTAGGTGCGCTTGCGATAGCCGGAGGTTGCCGGCGCGTCCACCAGCGCGTACGAACCGTCGGCCTCGCGCCGGTAACACGCGGCAAAGCGATCGAGCTTGGCATCGGGCACCTCGAAGGCGGTGTCAGCCATGCCCAAAGGGTCCAGGATGCGTTCGCGCAGGAAGTGGTCCAACCGCTGGCCGCTGAGCACCTCACACAGGTACCCAACCACGTCGGTTGATACGCCATAAATCCACTGCGCACCCGGATCGACCGCCAGCGGCAGCTCACTCAGCCTGGCGATGAACTCCTTCAGCGTCCCTTCCGAGCTGGAGCCCATAAGCCCGGCGCGCGTGTACAACTCAGCCACCGGCGATGAGGTGCTGCCCGGTGCACCGGCACGGCTGGTGAGGCCGGAGGTGTGCATGAGCAGGTCGCGCACGGTCATCTCGCGCGCGGGCTCGCGCGTACTGAAGTGGTCCGCTGTGCCGCCGGCAAAGACCTTAAGGCCCTGCAGCTCCGGGATGAAACGCGAGGCGGGATCGTCCAGCTGAAACCGTCCCTCCTCGTAGAGCGTCATGAGCCCCACGCTGGCGATGGGCTTAGTCATGGAGTAAAAGCGAAAGATGGCGTCCACGCGCATGGGCTTGCCGGCCTCGTCATCCATGCGGCCGTAGGTCTCGCAATGCACCACCTTGCCATGCCGCGCCACCATCGTCAGCGCGCCCGGGATGCGCTTCAAATCCACGGCTTCCTGCACCACACGGGTGAGCCGGCCGAGGCGGGCGGACGACATGCCAACATCCTCCGGGGCGGCTTCACACACATCCTTCGACATCGCCGCGATTGCCATACTTTTCTCCTCCTGGCAGGAACTGACGTGGGCCGAGTGTACCGCTCACGCACCGGCGGGGCGCATGGCATACTGGCCGAAAGTTCACCCAGGAGCAAACCCATGCTGACCACGGAAGAAAACGAGCTGCTGTGCCGCACCAACGCGGGCACGCCCATGGGCGAGCTGTTCCGTCGCTTCTGGCTGCCGGCGCTGCTGCCCTCGGAGCTGCCCGCGCCCGATTGCGACCCCATCCGCTTCCGCATCCTGGGTGAGGACCTCATCGCCTTCCGCGACAGCAACGGCCAGGTGGGCTTCCTGGCGCAGAACTGCCCGCACCGCGGCGCCAGCCTCTTCTTTGGGCGCAATGAGGAGTGCGGCCTGCGCTGCGTGTACCACGGCTGGAAATTCGACGTGACGGGCGCCTGCGTGGACATGCCTAATGAGCCGGCCGAGAGCAACTTCAAGCACAAGGTGCAGGCCACGGCCTACCCGGCGGCGGAGTTCGGCGGGCTCGTCTGGATCTACATGGGCCCCAGGGCCGAGCAGCCGGCGCTGCCCCGCTACCAGTGGTGCCTGCAGCCGGACGCGGACAACAGCCGCGCCAGCAAGTGGCTGCAGGACTCCAACTACACCCACGGCCTGGAAGGCAACATCGACTCTTCCCACGTGGGCTTCCTGCACAGCACCCTGAGGCAGGACATCTTCAGCCGCAGCGGCGTGCGCAACGTCACGCCCCAGCAGACCGTGGCGCTGGATACGGACTTCGGCTTCGTGTACGGCGCGCGCAGGCCTACGGAGGACGCCCGCTTCTACTGGCGGATCACCACCTACGTCTTCCCCGTGTTCACCTCCATCGCCACCCGGCTGCGCAACGGCCAGGGCTTTTTTGTGCTGCCACGAGATGACGAGCACAGCTGGTGGTTCTCGGTGCGGCCACCGTCTGCCAACGCGGATGAGGGCTCGCAACGGCCGCCCGGGCCCATGAGCGAGGCCCTGAAGCGCGAGCTGTCGGACCCCACGACTGGACTCATTCCCGGCACCTTCCGCCACATCCGCAACAAAGACAACGACTACCTCATCGACCGCGAGATGCAGCGCACCTACAACTTCTCAGGCATGCCCGCCTACAACCCCGTGCAGGACAAGGCCATGACCGAGAGCATGGGGGCGCTGTACGATCGCCGGCAGGAGCACCTGGGCACGGCCGACTCCGCCATCATCCACTGGCGGCGGCTCATGCTGCGCGCGGCACGGCAACTCGAGCTGGGCGGACTGCCCGGCATCCTGCGCGATCCCGATCTCTTCCGCGCCATCCCGCTGGAGATCAACAGCCCCGAGGGCGACTTCGCCCGCGTGTGGGACGAGCACCACTCGGCCTTCCTACGCGAAGTGACCGAGGCCGCGCCCCAGCGTTAGCAGCCCGCGCCGGCTTACACGATGCCGCCGCTGATGGCGGGGTCGAGCTCCGGGTGCTGCTCGAAACCCTGGCGCAGCGCGCGCGTTTCCTCCAGCCAGTCCGCGCCATCAGGCAGGAACACGCCGCCGGCCCGCACGCCGTACACGCCGGGATCGTCCACTCCCGGCGGCACGATGCCCTCGTCCGCCAGCGCCCGCGCGGCCGCGATAAGCCGGCGCCGCACGCGAATCACCATGATGTCGCTGGTGCCCAGGTGCTCCCGTGTGCGGTCGTACACGGCGCCCATGCTCTCGGTGATGGCCTGGTCCTGCAAATGGATGCCGCGGATGCCGGTGAACTCTTCGTTGTTGCGCTGGCGCTCACGGTCGATGTGATAGTCGTTCTCGCGGTTGGCAGCCATGCGGAAGCGGCCCAGCCAGCTCGTGCCGTTGTCCAGAAGCTGGCCCAGCCCCGCGCCACCGGCGCGCCCCACGGCCACGGCGGCGGGGTTGACGCGCGGCCGGAAGCGCGGCCCCATGTTGAAGAACAGGGTGTGATCGTCATCCATCGGCACCCAGCAGCGCGCCACCACCTTGAGGCCCAGCACGCCCTGCGGCGGCATGGTGTAGAAGGGGAAGATGAACTGCGCCACGCGCCAGTACTGGCTGCCGGCATCGGCCGGCCGGTACGCGCCATACATCGCGCCACCGTCCGTCTCCACCACCACGTAATGCGGCGCCTTGTGCTTGAGGATGTAGTAGGAGAAGCTGCCCGCGATCTGGTCCTCGGCATTCAGCGAGCCGGCGTGCAGAAAGCTGAAGTGGCTGGTATCGATGTCGCCCTCCAGCGCCTGCAGCCAGTTGCACTCGCGCTGGATGGCGCTCACGCTGCCCTCGCCTTGCGGCAGCATGTTCCCTTCCAGGTCCGGCAGGGGCGGCGGTGTATCGCGCGGGCCCATGTAGGCATACACCAGGCCGTTGCGCTCGTGGCAGGGATAGGCCGTGGCCTTGACCTTGTGCTTGAAGTTGCTCTCCGGCGGCTCGTTGGGCATGTCTACGCAGTTGCCGTCAACATCGAATTTCCAGCCGTGGTACACGCACCTCAGCCCGCACTCCTCGTTGCGCCCGAAGAACAGCGA
>JBOGTU010000140.1:0-21707 GCA_050695655.1 Chloroflexota bacterium
GTGGCCGTCATGGCGGTGACATCGGCCTCGTAGCCGCGGGTAGCGGAGATCATGTTCGTCATCTCCGTCACCGGGTTCACGTTGGGGTAGTGGACGTAGCCGCTGGCGTCTGCATCCGGATTTTGCGGATCGTACACCAGCCGGCCCTCGGAATTGTCCTGCTGGATCTCCGAAACACGCACTCCCAGTGTGGGGGAGGGCGCGGCGATGAGACCGTTCACCAAATCCTGGAAGCTGTAGCTGTTGCCGATGGGTGTGAACACCACCTGCTCGCGCCGGTACGGGCCGCCCTCGGCGGTGCGGGTCGTATCCATGTTGGCCAGGTTGCTGGAAATGACGTCGAGCCGCAGCCGTTGCGCGGTGAGACCCGAAGCGCTGATCTGCATGGAATCCAAAAAGCTCATGAGACTGCTCCTGCGCTGAGTAGGGGGTGGCGAGGCGAGGAAGGCTGGCCGGTCACGGCTTCACGTCGCTGACCGATGCCTTGAGCATGGCCATCTCAGCCGTATCCAGCTGGACCATGGCGTCGTACATGATGTTGCTCTGCGCCAGCGTCGTCATTTCGCCCTCGATGTCGACGTTGTTGCCGTCATTCTTGTTCACCAGGTTGCCGAGCTGTGTTTCGGTGATGGCGGCCTGTGAGGTGCCCTGGTTGGGATTGATGTCTGCGCCATCAGTCAGCGTCAGCGGCAGCGATCCGCTGGTATCGCCGGCCAGCGCCTGGCGCAGGCTGTCCTCAAACGTCACGATGGACGACTTGAAGTTGGGCGTATCGGCGTTGGTGACGTTGTTGGAAGCCACCTGCGATCGCTGGGCCAGGCCATCCAGCGTGAACTGCATGGCGCGCAGGGTGGGATCTGTGTCAATGAATGAGCTCATACGACTGCCTCCTGGTGGTGCCTCATGTGGTTGTTCCCGGCGGCTTCGCCCGAACCACCAGCCGGGCGGAGTAGTTCTCGGCGCTCCGGCTGAACGTGCCTGAGCAGGTGATGAGCGTGAGCGTGGGGCTGGGGGCGCTCCCTAGAATGAGCGGCAGCGGCGCGTCAGCATCGGGCCAGGCCTTGGTCCAGAACACCTGGTACTGGATCGTGCGCCCATTCACGGTCACGGACATGGGATCGCCAATCTTCAGATCCTTCAGCCGGGTGAAGACCGCGGTGTAGCTGGTGGTGGTATCCAGGTGCCCCGAGAGTACGGCATTCCCAGGCTGGCCAGGCACCGCGCTGAAGGTGTACCAGCCAACGTCCGTGCCATTGTCGGGCACCTGCATGAGGCCGTTGCCGTCCACACCTAACGGCACCAGCGGCGCATCGACGCCGATCTCGGGAATGGTGATGCGCGCGCCCGGCATCAGGCGCGCCGCCTGAGCCGTTTGCTGAGGCGCGGCCGACGGCACAGAAATCGGCCCGCCCGAGGCTGCGCGCGCCGCCGCGGAGATGGCAGCCGCCACGTTATTTGATGAGCCATGCGATGGATGAGCCGACGCCGCGGGCGTGGCCGTACCTGCGCCGGCAGCGACGGGGGGCCCCGAGGCTGGTGGCGCCAGCGATTCCGCCACGCTGGCGCCGGACCCACCGCAACCCGCCAGCGCCACTCCCAACAGCACCATCACCAGACCTCTAGGCGCCGTAATCGCGGGCATACTGCAAAGCTTTCTGAACATAGGCTTGGGTTTCAGGATACGGCGGAATGCCGCCGTACTTCTGCACCGCGGCCGGGCCGGCGTTGTACGCTGCTAAGGCTTTGGGCACATTGTTCCCAAACCGGGTGAGCAGGTCCTTCAGGTAGCTCACACCCGCGCGCGCGTTCGCCACCGGGTTGGTGGCACTGGGCGCCGCGGCGGGCGCGACGAAGGGCGTGGGGTCCACGATGCGCCCGTTGTAGCGCAGCTCGTAATGCACGTGGGGGCCAGTCGAGTTGCCGGTGCTGCCGGCGAAGCCCACTACGTCACCCGCGTTCACAAATGAGCCCGTACGGATGCCGCTGGGGTGCCCGCTTGTATGCCCGTACAGCACGTCCCACGGGCCGTTGCTCACCACTATCAGGTTGCCGTAGCCCGAAGGGTCACTGCGCAGTTGCACCGTGCCGGACAGCGTGGCATGAATGGGCGTGCCCGGCGTAACGGCCAGATCGATGCCCGTGTGGAAGTGCTGGTAGTACTGGCCGTTCCAGTCCAGCGGTGGCTCGTTGGGCGTCGAAGTGGGGCCGAAGGGCTGCGTTACCTGGCCGGCTACGGGCAGGCCCGAGGGCGTGTTCGTGGCCGCGCCGGCATACTGCTGGAACGTCCCGGGCATGAGCTGCATCAGCCCTACCGCACCGGCCGAGGAAGTGGCATTGGGGTTGAGGCCGGACTCGGTCTGCGCCACTGCCTTCGCCAGCGCCGGGCTCACGCCGATCTGGTTGGCCACGCCGTCCAGCATGCCCAGCAGCCCACTGCTCTGCGAGCCGCCTCCGGCTGCCAGTGGATCCGTGGGGGCAAACCCAGCGGTCGTGCCGCCAAACAGATCAGCCAGCGAAGTGGCGCCGCCGGTGCCTCCCGGCAGACCGACCCCAGAGCTGTTGGCGCCCAAACCGGTGAGCCCGCTCAACGGATCGCCCGTGCCCAGGCCTGTGAGGCCGCTGAGCGGATCGCCCGCGCTCGCACCGCCCAGCCCGCTCAGGGGATCGGTCGAACCCAGGCTTCCTAAGCCAGTGGCTGGCGGGTTCAAGCCACCCAGGCCCGTAAGCTGGCTGCTGGCCAGACTGCTCAGGTTAGGCGTGCTTGTGGCGAGCGCCGCGGCCGGCGGGCTGGCCGATGCGCCGCTGCTCCCTGCACCTCCGGTCACCAGCGTGCCGGGTAGGGAGCCGGCGGCAGCTGAGCCGGAGAGCGCTGTGGGGGTCATGGCAGGACCGGGCGGGGCTGCGCTGGCAGCCGGCATTTGGGTGGCGCCGCCGGTGCCAAACAGCACAGGTTCGGCCGCCGGCGCGGACTGTGCACCGGCCAGCTTCTGCTGAAAGGAGCCCACGCCGGGCGCGGCGCTGCTCGCGGCGGCCGATACCGCGGCTGAGCGCGACGGTGAGAGCGCCGCCTCCAAACCCTGCACTCGGCTGACCAGATCGGCCAAGCCCTCAAGCATGCTGCAGCTCCGCCTGGCGGGCCTGGTTGAACTGCACTGTACCCACCTCGTCCAGCAGCTTGATCTCGCGCTGCCGGTCCTCCTCCAGCAGGGCTTCCCACCACTGCTCTTTCAGCTTCTCGATGACCTTGCGCTCCTTCACTGCCTGGGCCAGCTCGGCACGCTTTTGATTCGTGCCCCGTATGGCCTGGCGCACGACGTTGCTCTGCCGTTCGATCAGGGCCTGCAGTCGCTCCAGATAAGCGTGCCCGAACTGCACGTAGGTCATTTCCACCCTCGGCGCATTCAACTGATCCGACAGCAGTTGCAGCTGAGTACTCCTGTTCTCCGTCATCTGGTTCAGCAGCCCGCGCTGCTCCAGTTCCTGCCGCAGGTACACTGCCAGCTGGCCCTGCCGCTCCCGCTCCCGCTGCTTGCGCAAGCGCAGCACAGGCTCCAGCCGGAACTGGTGTCTAGAGGGCACGACGGCGGCCTCCCAGCGATCCAGCCGGCATCAGCTCACCACCGCCCGCAGCCCCACCACCGTATCCGCGAAGGCCGTGCTCTCCTCCGGCCGCTGCTTGAGGAACGCCGTCATGCCCGGCATGAGGCGAATGGCGCGATCGATCTGCGGATTCGACCCGGCCACGTAGGCGCCGATGTTAATGAGGTCCCGCGCATCGCGATAGATGGCCATGGCCTCACGCAGCATGCCGCCATAGGTACGGTGCTCGGGCGTGACGATGCCATCCATCACACGGCTGACGCTGCCAAGGACGTCGATGGCTGGGTAGTGATTTTCCGCGGCCAGGTCGCGGCTCAGTACGATGTGCCCATCCAGCACCGAACGCGCCGTATCGGTGATGGGCTCGTTCATATCGTCCGCCTCCACCAGCACAGTGAAGAAGGCAGTGATCGCGCCCACGTCCGATGTGCCTGCTCGCTCCATGAGCTTCGGCAGCAGCGCAAACACCGAGGGTGGGTAGCCACGCAGCGCTGGCGGCTCGCCAACAGCCAGCCCCAGCTCGCGCTGGGCCATGGCAAAGCGCGTCACGGAATCCATGAGCAGCGTGACGTCGCCCCCCTGATCCCGGAAATACTCGGCGATGGCCGTCGCCACCCAGGCGCCTTTGATACGCACCAGCGCCGGCTGATCGGATGTAGACACCACCACCACTGAGCGCTTCAGCCCCTCTGGGCCGAGGTCGCGGTCAATGAACTCCTGCACCTCACGCCCCCGCTCGCCAATGAGAGCGATGACGCTCACATCGCACGATGAGTAGCGCGCGATCATGCCCATGAGCGTACTTTTGCCTACGCCGCTGCCGGAAAAAATGCCCATGCGCTGCCCGCGGCCACAGGTGAGTGGCCCATCCACCGCGCGCACGCCCGTACTGTAGACGTCGCGAATGGGGCTGCGGGTCAGCGGGTGCGGAGGATCGTTCAGCAGCATGGAGCGGCTGCTGGCGGCGATGCGGCCTTTGCCATCCAGCGGGCGGCCGAGCCCATCAATCACGCGCCCCAGCAACGCCGGCCCAACCGGCACGTCAAACAGCCGCCCCGTGCCGACAACGTCGCAGCCCAGCTCCACACCAGCCAGCTCGCCATAGGGCATTAACAGCACGCGATCATCACGAAAGCCCACCACCTCGGCTGCCATGGGCTCGCGGCCCTTGCCGGGGTACAGGTTCACCAGCTCACCGACGCCGGCGTTGAGCCCATCCACCTCAATGCCCAGGCCCACCACTTTGGCCACTCGCCCCGTGGAGCGCAATGGCACCACGTTGCGCAGCAGCCGCCGGTATTTCTCGAAGTCCGCCGCTGGAGTGGCAACCGCGCTCACCCCTCCACTCCCAGCAGCAGGCCAAAGGCCCGCTGGAGCTCGCCAAACTGGGCATCGATGCGCGCATCCAGCGATCCGTAGCGGGTCACCAGCAGGCAGCCGCCCGCGGCTATCGAGCCATCGCCCTCAATGGCCCATTCTTTCTCCCGGAAGTTGGCGCCGTACGCCTGCGCCCAGTGCTCCCTCACTCGATCGAGCTCCGCCGGGTTGACCTTGATGGTGACGCGCGGGCCGCCGCTGATCCGCTCCACCGCTTGCGCGATCACCTGCGTCACCACATTGGGATTGGTCTGCACCTCAGCCTGCACGATCTTGCGGGCCACCTCCAGCGCCAGCGCCACCATCTCCGGCTCAGCCTGCTGCAGCAGGGTATCGTGCAGCCGCTGGGCTTCGTCCACCAGCGCCGCGATTTGGCGCATCTCCTCCGCGGCCTGCTGATCCAGCGCATCGCGCCCGGCGGTCAGGCCCTCGTGATAACCCTTCTCATACGCGGCGCGTTCGATCTCGGCAGCACGTTCATCGGCCTCGCGCAACACGCCGGCAGCCTCATCCTGCGCGCCCTGCATCACGCCCCGGGCCGTCTCCCGCGCCTGAGCCAGCACCTCATCCGCATTCTGCGTAGGCGGCGGCGTGATCAACGGCGCTTGATCGGCTCCAGCCCGCAAGGGCTGTTCCTCGCTCGTCCCCAGCTCGGAAGCCGGCCCCCAGTCGTCGGGCTCGAGGGTGATGCCCTCCTGCTGGCTGGCTTCGTCGTTCTGGAGCAGCTGGCCAATGGCCTCCTGCAGCGCATCCTCAATAACGCCGTCCTCAGCATCCGGATGCTCCTGGCGCAGCGCTTCGACCAGATCCGGCAAGGTTTCGGCGTAGTCCTCCCCCTCTACCTCGAGCACGTCCGAATAGGCCGGCGCGCTTTCTATGAGCAGCGGTTCCGGCTCCAGGCGGACAGAGCGCAGAATGCTAGACGACAACGTCCGATCCCACTCCGCGAGCGATCATGATCTCATCGGCCTCCTCAAGCCGGCGGATGATCTTGACGATCCGCTGCTGTGACTCTTCGACATTGCGCAACCGCACGGGCCCAGTGATAGCCATATCTTCACGCAGCATGTCTGCCGCCCGCGTGGACATGTTCTTGAAGATGCGCGTTTTCACCCCTTCGCCGCCACCGCGCAGTGCCATGGCCAGCTCGCGCGTATCGATCTCCTTGAGCACGCGCTGAATGGAGCGATCATCCAGCAGCGTGATGTTCTCGAACACGAACATCTGCTTCTTGATCTCGTCGGCCAGCTCTGGATCGTCCTGGTCGAGGGTGTCGAGGATGGTGCGCTCGGTCACGCGATCCACCTGGTTCAGCACCTTCACCAGGTAATCAAGCCCGCCCATGGTTGTTACGTGCTGGTTCAGCACGGTACCGAGCTTCCGCTTGAGTGCCGTCTCCACCTGCGTCACCACATCCGGGCTGGTGCGATCCATCAGCGCGATGCGCTTGGCGACGTCGGCCTGGATCATCGGGTCCAGGCTGGAGAGAATGGCGGCGGATTGAATGGGCGTGAGGTTGGAGAGCACCAGGGCCAGCGTTTGCGGGTGCTCCCCCTGGATGAAATTCACCAACTGCACGGGGTCGGCCTTCTTGATGAAGGCGAAGGGCGTGTCCTGCATTGACGAGGTGATCTTGTCCAGAATCTCGCTGGCTTTGTCATTGCCCAGGGCGCGCATCAGGGCGTCGCGGGCGAAGTCCATGCCGCCGGAGCTGACGTACTCATGCCCCAACGAGAGCTGGTAAGCCTCCTCAAAGATGCTGTCCCGAACGTCCGGCTCCAGCCGGTCCAGGTTCAGCAGCTCGGTGGTGATCTTGTCCACCTCGCCTTCGGGCAAGGCGCGGATGATGCCGGCGCTGATCTCCGGCCCCAGGCCAATGAGCAGGCCGGCGGCCTTCTCTTTGCCGGTCAGGGGTTGGGGGCGCGCGCGTGTGGGTGCTGGCGCATGCATCAGGGCCATGGCGGTCAGCGTCTCTCCTCAATCCAGCCTTCGAGCAGGCGGGCTACCACGTCGGGCTTCTGCCGCGCCAGGTTCTTCAAGCGCTCCTCAATCACTCGGCGTCGCCGCTCGGCCTCGGGATCGGCGGGCTGCGCTTCTTCCTCCTCAATGAGCAATTGCTGGTCTGAATCAGCCATGGTTGCCTCCTCCTGCGCAGCACGTTCGGCGGCGCGCGCCAGAACCTCCTCCGCGGTCAGCTCACCGGACATGGCCGCCGCGCCTCCGGTGGTGGCCAGCGCGGCCGCGGCCTCCGGGCTCATGCCCGCGGCGGCCGCGGCTTCGGCCTCGGCGATGGCCGCTTCCTCTTCCGGGGTGAGCGGTGAAAGTGCCTCACCCGCCAGCTCGCCCACCGTCAACGGCACCGGCAGCAGCTCCATCTCCATCGGTCGCAGGCTCATCACCAGGCTGCGGAAGAAGAAGAGCAGCACCAACGCTACCAGCGGAATGCCGATCGCCTCGATCACGCGGCGGATAAGATCCTGCCGCTGCTGCGCGGCCAGGGCATCGGCCGCGGACTGCGCTGCCTGGTTGCTGAACGCCAGCGAGGTCACGGTCACCACGTCGCCGCGGCTGGCGTCGTAACCGGCGGCGGCCTGCAGCGTGCGCGTGAGGTTATCCACGCCAGCCTGGTTGAGGGGCGTGTTCACCATGGCCGCGACGGTGAGACGCTGGATGCCGCCCGGCGCTTTGGCCAGCTGCTCGATGGATTTGGATATCTCGTAGTTCTGCGTGTTATCGGTCTTGCTGTACTGCGAGGGCCCGCTGCCGGATACCGCGCCCTGGTACGTGGGCACGTTGGACTGCGTGCCCGGCACTCCCCCAATAGGCGGCGTTCCGGTGCCCTGGAAGTTCTCGGTGATCTGCCGCTGGCTGCGTACCACGGAGGGGCGGTTGCCCGGGCTGAACAGCTCGCTGGTGGATTGGAACTGGTCCCAGTTGAGCTGGGCGTTGACCTTGACTACGGCTTGCCCTGGCCCCAGCACGCGATCCAGCATGTTCTGCAGGTCAGTTTGCAGGCCGGTTTCATACTGGCGCTGAATCTGCATCTGCTCCTGCGTGAGCTTCTGAGCCGCCTGCTGCGAATTGTTCGCCTGGCTGAGCTGATCACTCAGGATGTTGCCGTTCTGGTCTACCACGGTCACATTCGCCGGCTGCAAACCCTGCACGCTGGCGGACACCAGCTTCACAACGGCCTGCGTTTGGCTGGCGGTGAGCGTCGCCCCCGGCTTGAGCTGCAGCGACACGGCCGCGGTCGTCGGCGCCTGCTGCTGTTGAAAGAGCGCCTGAGCTGGGGTCACCAGGTGCACGTTGGCCGACTGCACGCCATCGAGCCGCTCCAGCGTGCGATCGAGCTCCCCCTCCAGCGCCCGCTGCAGGTTCACCTGATTGTTGAAGTCGGTGCTGCTGAAGTTCGTCTTGTCGAAGATCTCGTAGCCCACCACGCCGCTCTGCGGTAAGCCGGCCGAGGCCATCGACAGCCGCACACTGTCTGCCTGCGCCTGAGGCACCTTGATCGTGCTGCCGCCACTGGACAGCTCGTACGGCACCTTGTCCTGCTGGAGCTTGGAAACAATGGCCCCGGCATCGGTTGCGCTCAGGTTGCTGAAGACCGTGGTGTACGTCGGCCGCGAGGAGATGACCACGAACACGCCCAGCGCGATTACAGCCACGGCCACCACGGCCACGACCGACATCTTCTGGACTCGCCCCATGGCCGACCAGATCTTGAGGATCTGCTCCCGCATCACCCCGATGCTCGTTCTCATGACTCTCGCCTTCCGCGGTGCAAGCGCTTACCCACGCTACATCTGCATGGCCATCACCTGCTGGTAGGCCTCCACCAGGCGATTGCGCACCTGAATGGCCAGCTGGTTGGTGATGGACGCTTTCTGAACGGCCAGCGCGACATCGTGGATATCCACCTTGCCGCCCGTGGCCAGCTGCTGGATCAAGTTGTTGGCTTGTGCCTGCACGTCGTTGTAGTTGGTGGCGGCCTGCTGCAGGTACTGGCCGAAGTCCGCGGCCGCCGCGTTCTGCTTCAGCGGGACGGAGGCCGCGGCTCGCGGTTGGAAGGGCGTTTGAATGGGGTTGGGGATGGTGGTCGTCGTGATCGGTTGGGTGGAGTAGGGGCTGCCTTGACCGGGTTGCTCCAGCGGAAGCGGTGCCTGGCCGCTTCCTGCCGCTGTTGTTCGCGTAGCGGTGGGCATGGGCTGCACTGTGCTGTTAGGCAGGGCGGTTGGGCCAGCCGCCGGCAATGGAACGGGCGCCGGCGTGCTGGTGGGCTGGGGCGCGCCGGCAAACGGCGTGACCTCGGGCAGCGGAGCGATACTTGGCAGGCCGGTTGGCGCCGTAGGGGTGCTGGTCGGCGCCGGCGCCGTGACGACTGGAGTGATGGGCAGTGACGTCAGCGAACCACCATTCGCTGGCCCGGAAATCACCCCCAGGCCCGGCATCTCCACACTGCCGATGCCACCAATGCCGGGAATGCCATCCGGCACGTTGGGGATGGGGCCCAAACCCATGTCAGAGGATCCCTCCGCGGGCACCAGCGGCAGCACCGGCGAAAGCGGGCTGATGGGCAACAGTGGCATACCGACTCCTCAACGCTCCTGCACCCGCGGCGAGCAACTGGTGCAGCCGCTCCGGGTGGGAGCAGCACAGCCAGTATGGTCACCGCTCTCCAGGTCCAGTAGTCGGAAAAGCCCTTAATTCAGAAACCGAACACCCTTACGGCCAGTCAGCACGCGCTGACGGGCAAGGCGCAGATCAACGCCGACCTGCCACTGCCTGCCCGGTGCCCCGCCTAACTGGACTCCCTCAGCGCCACTTCGAGGTCCACGGTTCCGAATTCTGTTTCCAGCGGGATAGAGAAGATGGGAATGTTGAGCGTGGAGATGGTGCCCCCCTTGACGCCCATGAGCACCGTGGGTGGGCTGATGGTGGTTTCATGCCCCGCGGTTGCCAGCTCAATGCCGGCGCGGCCGGAAATGACGTTCGCCATCTCGGCAATGGCGCTCTGCGCCATCTCATCCACTTCCTTGAATTCCATACCGGACATGCGACCCACAATGCCCAGGGCGGTGGGGGCCTGCATCATCAGCATCAGCACACCCTGGACGTTGCCGGTCACGCCGATGAGGATGGACACTTCGTCCGTGGTTGCCGGGGGCTTCTTCAAGGCGACGCGGCCAGTGGTGACCGGGCTGCCAAGCTCCTTGGCAATCACGTCTCGGGCGGCCTGGAGGTAGGGCTGGACCAACTCGATGCGCACGCGTCAGCTCCTTGCTTTCGTTAACGGCTCTTTCCGGTAAAAGCTGGGGGTGGTGGTGTGGGAGAGTCTGAGGTCCGCCGCGTCCTTGATGAACTCGGAGGGGCCCAGGAACAGGTGCCCGCCGGGGCGGAGGGCATCGCTGAGGCGCTGAAACAGCTTGCGCTGCGCATCGCCGGTGAAGTAAATGGCGACATTGCGGCACAGGATGAGGTCGAAGTCCCCTTCGAAGGGATCGCGCAGCAGGTCATGCAGGCGGAATGTGACGCGCGAGCGAAGGGCCGCGTCCAAAGCCCAGTGCTCGCTGTCGGTGGGCGTGAACCAGCGCTCCAGCCACCCAGGCGGCAATGCGCGAACGTCCTGCGCGGTGTAATCGGCCGCGGCCCGCGCGCGCTCCAGGATGCGTTCATCCACATCCGTGGCCAGCACATAGTGGCGCGGCTCGCCGGCGCACCCTCCCAGCAGGCAGGCCACGCTGTACGGCTCGGCGCCATAGGAGCAGCCTGCGCTCCAGATGCGCAGGGCGCCCCGCTCTCGCAGCAACCCGGGCAGAACCTGCCCTCCCAGATGTTGGAACTTCAGCGGGTTCCGGAAGAACTCCGAGACGTTGATCGTGAAGAATGCCTGAAACTCCTGCTGCTTGTCTGGCCGGCGTTCCAGCACTCGAAAATACTCGGTGAAGGTGCACGCCTGCGAACGCTCCATCAGCAAACGGAGGCGGCGGCGCATCTGTGGCGACTTGTAGCTGCCCAGGTCGATGCCAAACCGCTCCAGCACGCGCCGCTTGAAGTTCGCGTAGTCGAGATCCCGCCAGCGCTCCACGTTGCCAGCGGCGGCGGGAACGCCGGCAGCTAACAGCGGCGGTGTGAGCCGTCCAGCGGCCAGCGGTTCAGCGGTGGGGAAGGCCATCAATCAGCTCAACGCCCGAACAATCTCGTCGGCCACGCGCGGCAGCGGCGCCACCACATCCGACGCGTGCGCCTCCACGACAGCCCGCGGCATGCCGAAGACCACCGAGGTCGCCTCGTCCTGCGCGATCACGCGCCCGCCAGACCGCTTAATAGCCGTGGCTCCCTCCGCGCCATCGCTGCCCATGCCGGTGAGCACCACGCCTACGCCATCGCGCCCGCACACCTGCGCGATGGAGGCGAACAGCACGTCCACGGCGGGCCGCACGTTATGGACGGGCGCGCTCTGGTTCAAGCCGATGCGGCCACCGGGCAGTACCGCCATGTGAAAGTCGCCCGGCGCCACCAGCACCACGCCCGGCTGTAATGCATCGCCAGCGACGGCCTCGCGCACGGCCATGGGGCTGATGTCGTTCAGGCGCTGAGCCAGCGCCCGAGTAAAGCCGGCGGGCATGTGCTGCACCACCAGCACCGCCGCCGGCAAGTTCGCCGGCAGCCGGGGAATCACCTCGTTCAGCGCCTTAGGGCCGCCGGTAGAGGTGCCAATAGCCACCACGTGCTGATGGCCAACGGGCGGGCGCGAGACCGCCGGCATGACCACTGGGGCGACGGGAGTATGTGGCGCGGACAGGGTGGCCAGGTGCGTGGGGTGCACTTTGCTGGCGCGCAGAATCTTGTTCACCAGATCGTCCCGCACGCGGTGAATGTCGATGGACACGGTGCCGGAGGGCTTACCAACAAAATCGACAGCGCCCTTCTCCAGCGCCTCAAGGGTTGTGATCGCGCCCTGCTGCGTGAGGCTGCTGAGCATGATGACCGGCGTGGGGGTGTTGCGCATGATGACATCCAGCGCCTGCAGTCCGTTCATCTTGGGCATTTCCACGTCCATGGTCACCACGTCCGGGCGCAGTGTCCGCACCTTTTGGACGGCCTCCTCGCCATCGACGCCCACATCCACCACCTGCAGCCCCGGCACCTCCTTCAGCATCTTGGTGATCATGCTGCGCATGAATGCTGAATCGTCGACCACCAGGACGCGAACTTGCTCTGCCAAAGTGCCTGCCTAACTAACGAGCTTCTTCACCGCGGCGAGCACACGGTCGGGTTGAAACGGCTTGACGACGAAGTCTTTGGCGCCGGACTTAATGGCGTCCATGATCATGGACTGCTGGCCCATGGCAGTGACCATCGCCACCTTGGCCTCCGGGTCCACCTTGCGGATTTCTTTGAGGGCCGTCAGGCCATCCATCTCCGGCATGGTGATGTCCAGGAGCACGGCATCAGGCTTGGTGTCCTTGTATTTGGATATGGCATCCAGGCCATTCTCAGCCTCAACCACCTCGTAGCCATTTTCCTTCAGGAGCTTGGTGCAACGCATGCGCATGAACGCCGCGTCATCGACAACCAGGATCTTGGGCATTCAGGTCTCTCCTTCCTTTCAGTCCAGTGAGCAATTCGTGGAACCATGTGCCGGCACGCGCCGGGCCGTGCTGCCTGTCTTTCCCCCTGAAGAGCGGCGCCTCGCCCGCTGCGCATCATGCCAACATCTGCTCCTGGACCATGCGGGTCAGCAGCGAGGGCACGTCGCAGATGATGGCGACCTGCCCATCGCCCAGGATGGTCACCCCAGCGATGCCGCGAATCTCGCCCAGGGCCCGGCTGAGCGGCTTGATGACGATCTCCGTCTCGCCCACAAAGGAATCGACCTCCAGGCCCATCTGGCGGTCGCTCACGCGCACCACTACCACGAACATCATCCGAGCCTGCGGCGGCGCTTCGCCGTTGGCCGCCCAAATGCCCGCGGCGTCCGTATCGGTGCCGCTGCCGCTCTCGCCCATCGTCACAGCATCCAGATCGTCCAGGCTGGGGCCAGGCAACAACAGCGGCGGGAGGTTGAAGATTTCGCGTAACGATACCAAGGGGAGGATTTTACCCCGAAGCTGAATCGCCTCTCGCCCCTTGACTGTCCGGATCTCGGCCGGATCGAAGCGATTGGTTTCGTCCACCGTGGTCATGGGGATGGCAAACTGCTGCCCGCCGACGTTTACCAGCAGCGCCCGGATGATGGCCAGCGTGAGTGGCAGCTTCACCATGAAACGCGTGCCGCGGCCAATGGCCGACTCCGGCACCACGCTGCCACCCAGCTTCTCGATGTTGGCGCGCACGATGTCCATGCCCACGCCGCGGCCGGAGATGTCCGTGGTTTGCACGGCGGTGGAGAAGCCGGCGGCGAAAATGAGCTCAACCGCCGTGCGGTCGTCCATGCGATCGGCTGCTTCCTGCGTGATCAAGCCCTTACGCACGGCGCTGGACCTCAACTTCTCCGGGTCCATGCCCGCGCCATCGTCCTGAACGGCGATGATGATGTGGCCCTCTTCGTGCCAGGCCGAAAGCTTGATCAGCCCCGTCTCAGGCTTGCCGGCTGCCCGCCGCGCCTCGATGGACTCGATGCCGTGGTCGGCCGCGTTGCGCAAAAGGTGGATGAGCGGATCCTCAATCTTCTCAATGACTGAGCGGTCCAGCTCCGTCTCCTTGCCCTCCAGCACCAGGTCAATCTTCTTGCCCAGCTGCTGCGACAGCGTGCGAATCAGCCGCGGGAACTTGTTGAACACGTTCTCGATGGGCTGCATGCGGATGCGCGTAACCTCTTCCTGCAGGTCATCCGTGATGCGCCCCATCTCCTGGGAGGCTTCGGCCAAAATGTCCACCGAGTCGTGCGCGCCCAGTTCAGCCTCCAGGAGTGAGCCTACCTGCTGCAACCGGCTGCGGGCCACTACCAGCTCGCCCACCAGGTTCATGAGCTTGTCCAGGCGCTCCACATCCACTCGGACGTTTTGGGCCAGCTTCTCCATCTTCTGCGCAGCCAGCTCCAGCAGCTGCGAGGGGTTCTTGCCACGCCCATCAGGGCCAAGGTCAATCAGCCGCTTGCCAGCGGCGGCCGCGGGCGCCTGCGAAGGCGCGGGAACGAGGTCCATCGGGGAGGGCGCGGGCGGCGGCTCGGGGGCGGACACGGGCGCCGGGGCAGGCGGCCGAAGATCATCCACCGCGTAGGCCTCCACGGTGGATGAGGCAACATCTTCGATGGTGGAAACGGCCTGCGTGAGCTTGGCCGGGTCCTCCTTGCTCACCACTACCAGGTCCATGTGGGGGGTGACCTTCTCTTCCTCCACTTCGGACTTGGAGGGCCAGGATTTATAGACGTCACCCACGCTGCCGAGGTCGGTGAGGATCTGGAAGGCGCGCACGGCCAGCCAGGGCGAGTCCGGCACCAGCTCGGTTTGCACGAGATAGGCGCTTTGGCCCTCAGCCTCGATCTTGGCCAGCAGGTAGTCCTTATCGGCGTCCTCCAGCCAGCGCTTATTGAGCAGACTGGTGGGCGAGCCGGCAAGCGCGGCGGCCTGCTTGAGGGCCTCTGGCGAGAGATCTTCGGCCGCCTCAGCGGCGGCCGTCGAGGTGGTGGGGGCCGCGGCCGGGCCATCCACGATAGCGTGCAGCGCGGCGATGGATCCGCTCAGATCCACGTCGCTCTCTTCCTTGGTCGCGACCTCTTCGCGCAGCACGTTCAGGCCATCGAGCGACGCCAGAATGGTATCGACAATCTCCGTCGTGGGCACCAGCATGTTCTTGCGGATCATGTCGAACACGCTCTCCATGGCGTGCGTCAAATCCGTCATGCGGTGGTGGCCGATCATTCCGGAGGAGCCCTTGAGAGTGTGCGCCGCCCGAAAGATGTTCTGCACCAGAGCCTGGTCCTGGTACTCCTTTTCCAGGCGAATGGTTTCGTTCTGCAGCAGTTCGATCTGCTCGTCGGCCTCCTGCAGAAAAAGCTTGAGGTCGCTCTCGTCCGCGTCAAAGGTGAGCGCCATCGCTCAGGCGCCGTCCACGCCGTAGGCTTCCAGCAGCCGGTCGGGGTTGAGGATCGCCACCAGCCGCCCATCCACCTTGGCGATGCCGCGAATGTATTCGGCGTCCAGCGCCGTCACCACGCGGTTCGCGGGTTCAATAGAGTCCGGCGAAACGGTGATGACCTCGGACACCGCATCCACAATCGCCCCCACCGTCTCGTCGCTCAACTGCACTACGATGATACGCGAACGCTCGCTCGTCGTTTTCAGAGGCAGTCCAAAGCGCTTGCGCAGGTCCACCACGGGAATGACCTCGTTGCGCAGGTTCATCACGCCATCGATGTAGTAGGGCGCTCCGGGCACCGGGGTGAGCGGCTCGATGCGACGAATGCCCTGCACGTAGGCCACATCAAGGGCATAGGTCTCATTGCTCAGGTCAAAGACGACGACCTGTTGACTGTTGGCATCCGCGAGTTGAACAGCCATGTCAAGCGATCAGCCGTGGTTCGGGCTCATCCTCAGCCGCCTGACTGCGACGGGCCTGCCGCGCGGTTCGCTCGGGCACCTTCATGTTGCCCAGCTGGCGCAGCTCGCCCGGGCTCAGCACCTGCTCGTGATCCAAGAGGATGATCAGCCGCTCCTCCAGCCGCACGATGCCCGCCAGGAACTGGGAATCCACGGACACGACCATCTCGTCCGGCGCCTCAATGGCCGCGGTAGGCACGCTGAGTACTTCGTCCACCGCGTCAACCACCATGCCCACCAGCTTGTCGCCTTGCTCGGCCACCACGATTCGGCCATGGCCATCATCACGCCCCAAGATGTCGAAGCGCTTGTGCAGATCGATGACTGGAATGATGCGCCCCAAGCGCTCGGTCACCCCCTCGACGAAAGCCGGCGCGCGAGGCACCGGCGTGATCTTCTGCGAACGGATGATCTCGTGCACGGCGGAGATGAGCATGGCAAAGTACTCGTCCCCCAACCGGAACACCAGCAGCTGCTCCTCTTCGCCCCCAAACGCGGGTTCATCAACCATGTGGTGAGATAGTGCGCTCTTCCGGCCGCGATCACAACCCGCGCCACCTTATGGGGGCTGCACAAATTGGCTGTTCGAGCCGGCACCAGTGGCTCTCAGGCGTGGATGTTGACCAGCCCGCCACCGTACAGCGTAGCCGCCGCCAGCACATTGGGAAACAGGCCGGCGAGGCCCACGGAGAGCTGCGACGTATCCAACGCCCGAGGCGCGGCCTGCCCAAAGCCTTGCTCCAGGCTCGTGAGCAAGCCGCCAGCGAAGCTGTTCAGCTGAGTCGCCAGGCCCTGGGGGCCCGACAACGCCGACTCAATGCTCCAAGGGCTGCTGCTGGCCGCGCTGTCCAGCGTGGTTGCGCTCACCGAGAGCGTGCCATCCGCGTTGGTGGTGATGCCGATGCTGCTCAGCGTCGCTGCCTGGCGGCTCGCCGCGGCCCGCAGTCGGGGCGCAAGCGTGGCACTCAATGTGCCTGAATTGTCTGTGAGGAAGGTCTGGGCGTTGTTGTAGGCGGCCACCAGCGAGGTGACTTCCACCGCCAGGTTCGTGCTGGCCGAGGCCACCGTCACTGCGGCGGGGCTGCCGGACGTTGTGCTGGCGAGTGTCAGCGCCACCTTGCCGCCGTCTTCGGACACGGTGTTGCCGCTGCTGGTGCCGGCGCTGCTGGCGAGCACGCCGTTCACGCTGTAGATGGCGTCCTGCGCGGAGGTGATCGCGCCGTCGCCGGGTGCCACGCCGGGCGTGACGCTGGCATTCCCGAAAGCCTGCGCTATGCCGTTGCCACCAGCCACGTCATTCAGGGCGAACGCCAGCTGGGTGCCGGGCGTGCTGGAGCTCACCATGAGCTGACTGGTGCTGCCGCTGGTGGTGACCGATGCGGTCAAGCCCAGGTTGGCGGAGTCGATGGCGTCGGCCAGGGCCTGCTGGCTCTGCTGCTGAGTGAACCCGGCGTAGATGCTGTAGCTCACCGGGGTGGTCGCCGCTTGCGCGGTGCCGTAGTGAGTGGTGACGTCGATGGTGAAGGTGCCCGCGTTGAAGGTGGTGCCGCCGGCTGAGGTGAGTGATAGGCCGGTATCCCGCTGCGACGTCGCCAGCTGGTTCACGGCGACTTCATAGGTGGTGAGCGTGGCGCCGGCTGCCGCTGAGGCGGTCACCGCGCTGCTGCTGGATGTGGCGGACATCGCGCTGTAAGGCGAGGCGGTGAGCACCGGGCTGTCCGTTTGCGTGAGCAGGCTGCTGGTGAGCGGGCTGGTGACGAATGGGGCAGCCGCCGTGCTGAGTGCGCTGGCCTGGCTGAGCAGGCCCGAGAGCGCCAGCACCTGCTGGGAAGGAAACTGATCAACTGAAGTGAGGTTGGCACCGGCCGTGGCGGCCAGCGAGGCGGGGTTCGCCAGGCTGGGGAACGCGGAGCTGCTGAACAGCGGGCCGAAGCCGTTGAGCTCGTTCAGCGCGTTCAGCAGCGCGGGATTCAGCAGGCTGGAGGTCGCGGCAATGCTCATGCTGGTCTTACTTGGCGGTTCGGCCGCGAAGGCATCAGCGGCCCTCCACCAACCCGCGCAGGCGCTTCGATTTGCAGCGGCGCTCCTCGGCAACCCTGCCCAGCCACCGCGTCATGTTCCGCCCAACCCTCTCGCGGCTCAGTGGCCCGTGCCGCTCGTGGCGAGCAGCGCGAGCAGGCCAGCCGGCGTTTGGTTGGCCTGCGCGAGCACCGCCGTGCCGGCCTGCATGAGAATCTGGTCGCGGGTGAAGCGGATGGTTTCCAGTGGGATGTTGGCATCCGTGACGTTCGACCTGGCACTCAGGAAGTTGGTCTCCTGGCTGGCGGCCAGGTTCTGGTTGTCCGTCAAGCTGTTCTGCAGCGCCCCCAGGTTGGCCTGCGCGGTCGACACCTGGTTGATGGCGTTCTGAATGACGGAGATGGCTGCCTCGCCGCCGGCCTGCGTGGTCATGTTGATGGATGTCACGCCCAGCGACTGCGAGGTTTGCGCGTCGATGGCCAGCAGCACCTCGTCGCCCGCGTTGGGGCCTTCGGTGAGCTTGAGCGCGGTGTTCTGGGTGACGCTGAAGCTGTCGTTTCCGGAGATGCTGCCCGGATTGGCCACCTTGAAGCTGATGCCAGCGGTGCCGGGCGCGGACGAGCTGCCGCTGAATGTATCCGAATTGTTGCCGCTGAGGGTAACCGTGTTGGGGCCGGAGCTGGGCGAGGTGATGTTCACCCTGGCATTGGTACCGGCACTGTAGGCGCCGGAGGCGAGCCCCATGGCGGCACCCGCGCCGTTGCCGAAATCGGCCCCCGTGCCGGCGGCGCTGGTGCTGATGCTGGTTGCCGAGCCGTAGTCGGTGTTGGTGAGCTGGTACTTGCCGCCAACCGTGGCGACGGCAACACCAAGGTTGGCGCTGTTCACCTGCGACTCGAAGGTGGATACGGCCTCACCCGCGTAGGTGGTGAAGGTTTGCGAGCCGTTGGGCCCGGTGATAGTCATCGAATCGCCGCCAGTGAACGTGGCGCTGCTGGGCGCATTGCCTTGAATAAAGCCCTGGGTGGCATTGGTGTTGGCGGTCACGCTGTAGGTGCCCGCGGCAGCCACACCCGCCTGCGCCGTGAGGTTGATGATGTCCGGGCCGCCGCCCGACACTTGCGCGCCCCCGGTTGAGCCGTTCAGCAGCGTGCGGGTGTTGTATTGCGTCTGCTGGGCAACGCGGTCAATCTCGCCCACCAGGCCCACGACTTCTGTTTGGATGTTCAGCAGATCGCTCGAGGTGAGCGTGCCGTTGGACGCCTGAACTGCCAGCGTGTTCATGCGCTGCAGCAGGGTTTGGGTTTCATTGAGCCCGGACTGCGCTGTTTGCAGCAGCGACACGCTGTCCTGCAGGTTGCGCTGCACCTGGTCATACCCGTTCGCCTGCGCCAGGAACTTCTGGCTGATGGCCAGGCCGGCGGGATCGTCCGCCGCGGAATTGATGCGCAGGCCGGAGGACAGCCGCTGCACGGCGGTGATGAAGTCCTGCGAAGTGAGCTGCAGGTTCCTTGCCGCGTCGAAGGCGGCGGTGTTGGAGTTGATGCTCAGCGCCATGGTGTTTCGATGTCTCTCCCTGTTTTTTGGGGCCCTAGGGCTCCCAACGTCCTGCCACGCAAAAAGGGCAAGGACGGATGCAGCATCCGTGCCTTGCCCTTCCGGCTCAAAACAAAAGCAGCAGACCGGGATAACGGCATCCCTGCCTGCTGCTTCCTAGTTTCTCAGCCCGTGAGGATACTCCATATCCTCGGTCTCATTCTCGGCAGATCCGGCTCAGAACTTTAGCTTTTAGCTGACGGGGCGCGCAACGCGCTTCCTGGCGGCAAGGCGAGCAGGCGTCGCAGGTAGCCGCGCACCTGTTCCACCGACTCACTCACCGCGGCCTGATCTGTTGCCACTACCAGTTCGGGGTGCGTTGGGGGCTCGTAGGGTGCGCTGATGCCGCTGAAGTCGCGGATCTCGCCCGCCTGCGCCTGCCGGTACAGCCCTTTGGGGTCGCGCCGGATGCAGGTGGCCAGATCGGCCGAGATGTAGATCTCGTGGAACGAGGTGCCTGGATGGCGATCAACCGCGCGGCGGGCCATCTCCCGGTCGGCCTGGTAGGGCGAAATGAAGGCGGCGATGGCGATGAACCCCGCGTCGGCCATGAGCGCGGCCACCTCACCCACGCGGCGAATGTTCTCGGATCGGTCGGCGGGCGAAAAGCCAAGGTCCCGGTTGATGCCTAAGCGCACGTTGTCACCATCCAGCAGATACACCTGCAGTCCGTCATCAAAGAGCCGCCGCTCCAGCTCCAGCGCAATGGTGGACTTGCCCGATCCGGACAACCCCGTGAGCCACAGCACGGCGCCGGCGTGCCCGCCCCGCGCGGCCCGCTCCTCACCGGTCACGCGGTGCGCCACCCGGAACAGATGAGCTGCCCTCGCCGACTCCGCCACTCCCGCGAGCATATCAGCCGTGAATACTCCCGGCCTTGAAAGGCCGGGCATCCGGGTGTCGATTCGGCTGCTCGGAACCATAGTGGAGGCGGAGCCCCCGACTCCCTTGAGCAGTTAGACGGTCCCGTCGTGCCTGTATTCCTGGCCTGCGGATCATCGCGGACGGGTACAAGCAGATGGGACCGTTTAACGGCCTGCTCTCCCGGTTGCATGCCGGATGTCTCGCTTCAGAAAGCATTTACGCAGCCCGCCTGAGCTGATGATGTGGCCGCGTCCGTGCGTTCATCCTGTCCGTCCCACCAGGCGATGCCAACGTTCCACGCTCCAGCCCGGTCGGCATCGTGGAACCACCCGCAAGAGCAGCAGACGTTGCGTCCGTAGTTGCCCCGAACGATCCAGTGCATGCCCGGCAGGCTGGCTCGCCTTGGACAACTCAAGCTGGTGCCGGCCGGGTTGACCACACCAACCAGTATGCCGGCCGCCGTCGCAGCGGCCTTGACATACCGGGCCGTACGTCGGTGCAACCAGTACATGATGCGCTGATTGCGCATGCCACGCCGCCACTTGGCCGGCGCCAGCGACGACAGGTTCTCCAGCGCGATGACGTATAACCCCCAGTGTCTCGCGGTGCTCACGATGTCCACCGCGAGCTTGTGGGCCTGGTAGTCCGCGACACGCCGGAGGTGCCGCCACTGGGCCGAGCAGAAGTGCCCGGGCAGGTCTTGCTGCCCTTGACTCCGATAAGCGGCTCGGATGTGCTGCAAGATAACGTGCAGTCTCGGCGTGCCAAGCTCGGCCGCGCGGATGAAGCGCGACCGGCCGGCCGTTCGATCCTTTTGATTTCCACCAGCACCGCCCGAGCGTGCTCTCGTTCGTTCAAGTCTACCCCCCAGCACCGGCACCCCAGAGGCGTGCCATTCAGCGAAGCGATAGACCTCCACCTTACGGTGGTAGGGGATGTGCAGCCTCCATACGCCTCCCTTGTTGACCAGCGTTGGCGGGTCAATCACCCACCCAGCAGTCAGCTTGTACAGCCTGGTCGGCACACGCAGATGTGCCGTCGTCCAGACCCACTGGCCGTGCTCATCCAGCACCTTGAGATCCGCCGTGCGGAAGTAGCCGGCCGTCAGGTCGAAGCCCTCGTCGCCGTGGCCCTGCACCTGGCAGGTTTGGTCGAAGTAGAAGGTGGACTGCTTCCCCGACGGCCTGGGGAATAGCGGTGGATGCTCTTTGAACGCGACCGCGGTCCGGCCCCTGGCTGTCCGCGCGGCCTGTCGCCGCCGATGCTGGTCGCGTCGGGCGAGCCACCGCTGATAGCGCGTCCACCAGGACTTCGCTTGACCGATCACGCGCCGGATGATCGCCCGGCGCAGATACGACGGGAAGCGTGGCGCGATACGGGCCAGATTCCACTCGTCTGCGACGTCGGGATTGTGCCTGGTGCAGACGGTCCAGCGTTCCAGCCGATGTTCCAGATCACTGGAGGATTGGCTCAGCCAACCTTCCCGCACGTGCCCATCCAGTAGGAGCAGGTAGTGCGCTTCGACAGCCGCGCACTCCTGCTGGGTGCGCTGAAAGGCCGCATCCTGCCCCGCGGTGACACCCACGAGTTGTTGCCGCGCGGTCCGGCGGACAACGATCGGCACCGGCATGGGCTAGCCGTGCGGCTCCGCGCTGCGGTGGGCGACGTCAGCGCGGCTGGCGTGGCCCACCGAACTGGCCCAGTGGG
>JBOGTU010000141.1:0-3466 GCA_050695655.1 Chloroflexota bacterium
CGTCCACGCAGCGCAGCGCCCGCAGCAGCTCTGCCCGCTCCTCCGCGGGCACCAGCGGCCGAGTTGGGCCCTTGAGGGCGCGCGTGGAGGCGTCGCTGTTCACGCCCACCACCAGCAAGTCGCCCAGTGCCCGCGCGGCTTGCAGGTAGCGCACGTGCCCCAGGTGCAGCAGGTCGAAGTGGCCGTTGGTGAGCACCACCACCTGGCCGGCGGCCTTGGCCCGCGCGACCAGGCGCCCTACTTCGAGTAGGGTCACCGGCACAACGGGTGCGGAGCACGCTCGCTGAGCGCGGTCATGGCAGCTCGGCGAGCGCGGCCAGCAGCTCCTGAGGGGTGGTGGTCGCGGCGCCGACTTTGCGCACCACCAGGCCGGCCGCCACGTTGCCCAGCTGCGCCGCCTGGAGCATGCTTCCGCCGGCCAGCAGCCCCAGTACAAAGGCGGCGGCCACGGTATCGCCCGCGCCGGTCACATCGCGCACCTCGGTGAGGTTGGAGACGGGCAGATGGTGGATGCCGCCATCCGCATCGAACAGCGACATGCCGGCGCTGCCACGCGTCACCAGCACGCAACGGGCCAGCAGGGCCCGCAAAAGCTCCTGACCGGCGGCCTCAAGGTCGGCCTGGGTCTCGAAGCGGCGGTGCAGGGTAGCCTCGGCCTCGGGCTGGTTGGGCGTGGCCACGGTCACGCCCCGAAAGCGCAGCAGATCGCCGTGCGAATCAGCGCAGGTGACCACGCCGCGCGCTGCAGCTTCCGGCAGGCAGGCATCAATGATGCGCTGGCTGATCACCCCGTTGCGGTCACCCGCGATCTCGTAATCAGAAAACAACAGGGCATCGATGCGAGGCAGCTGGTCGCGCGCGTAATCGCTGATGCGCGCCGTCACGGAAGCATCGAGCTGGCCGTCGGCAAAGCGATCGATGCGGGCCACCTGCTGGGGCATCTCCTGGCTGCTGCCGGCCACGATGCGGACTTTGGTGTAGGTTGGCCGGCCTTCCGCCACCACCAGGCCGTCCACATTGAGGCCCTGTGCCGAGAGCATGTGCCGCAGGGTGTTGCCCGAGGCATCGTCGCCGGTAACGCCTGCCAGGTACACCTCCGCGCCCAGGGTGTGCGCGTTGTAGGCCAGGTTGGTGGCGCCGCCCGGGCGCACCTCGCGCGACAGTTCGCGAAAGATGGGGATGGGCGCCTCGCGCGAGACGCGGCCAGTGGGCTCGCCGAACCAGTATTCGTCCGCCACCATGTCGCCCAGCACCAGCACACGCTTGCCCTTGAAGCCTGCCACAAGGTCCCGCAGCCGCGCGCTCATCGAGGGTTTAGTGTAGTGCCGCCAGCCCGGTCAGGCTGCACTGTTCGTGCCGCAAAGCTGTCGCCTTTCAGCCCGGGTGCTGCCGGCGCGACAGGAACAGCAGCTCCACCACGCCCAGCACCAGCAGGATGAAGGTGAGGTTGGCCGGCTTGAGTGCGGCATTGAACTGCAGGAATACCGCCCCCGCCACCGCCAGCCCTCCCAGCACGCCGCGCCGTACGCCCCGCCCCAGATCCGCCGCGGGCGATTTGGCGCGCGCGCTGAACACGAGTGCCAGCGCTGTGGCCACACCCGCCGCCATCACAAAGCTGAGCAGCGCGAACAGCCGCTCGCGCTCGGGATTGGGGTCGGTGGTCACGATGAGAATGGTCATGGCGAGCGCGCTCGCTGCGCTGAGACCCAGCGCCACCACCTGCGCGGGGACGAAGGTTGCCGCGTGGCTTCTCACGCGCTGGTGAGCGCCGCCTCGGCCGCCATGAGCTCCGGCTGTAACGCGGCTACCGCGGCGCCATCGCCCGGCAGATCGCTGTCGACCACGCGGCCGCCGTCCAGCTGCACGTGATAGTCGAACAACTCCGGATCGAACGACTGGCTGTGCGAGATGACGAAGATTTGATCGAAGCTCTCGGCGATGAGCCCGCCGCGGGTGAGCAAGCCCACCAGCGCTTCGGTTCGGGCCTGGTCGAACGAGCTGAGTGGCTCGTCCAGGAAGATGAAGGCCGGGGCACTGCCAAGCTCCTCGGGCAGGGTGGCCAGCGCAAAGGCCAGCCGCAGCGCGAGGGACAGCTGATCGCGTGTGCCGCCGGAAAAGACGTCCTTCGCCTTCAACGCGCGGGCCGACTCGTCCCACACGCGGATCCTGTAATCGTCGGTGATCTCCACGTCGCGGTAGCGGTCCTGTGTGAGCAACGGCAGCAGCAGCCGCATGTTACGCACGGTACTGGGCAGCACTTTGGCCACGATGCTCTTGCGCGCCAGGGCCACAATACGGTGTGCTTGCGCGTGCACGGCGATGCGCTCCACCAGCGCTGCCACGGCGCGATCTTCATCGGCCGCGTTGAGCTGCACGCCAGCCAGGTGCAGCTGCCGCTCCAGCTCCTGCCGGTGCGCGGCCACGGCGGCCACCCGGCCCACCTGGTCCGTGCGCGCGATGATGAGGTGCGCCTCGCCCTCCACGGCCTCAGCCAGAGCTGCCTCCTCGACCACGCCCAACCGCTCCAGCTCCGGCCCCAGGCGCCCCAGCTCACGCTCGGCGCGGGCAACGCGTTCGGCCGCCGCGCCCATCTCCTCGCTGGCGGCCGCGGCATCGCGCCGCAGCCCTGCCTCATCCACGCCGCTCAGGCTGTGCGTTGCCTCGCGCCACAGCGCCCGGCTGGCGTTGAGCAACGCCTCCAGCAGCGCTGGCTCAGCGTCGCCCGGCGCCTCATCTCCCGGAGTGGCATTCTGGGCGGCTGGCCGCGGCGCGCCCTGCCCGGCAAACGCAGGTGCCGTAATCAGCTCGAGGCTTTGATTGGGTCCTGGCAGGTGCGCGGCCAAGTCTTGCTGGGCCGGCCCCAGCTCCTCCATCTGGACGCGAAGGTCCCCAACTCGCGCGGCCAGGCGCTCGCTTCGCTGTTGAAGGGCCGCTCCCCGCTCGGCCAGCTGGCGCCGCGCGTCTTGCGCCACCTGGCCGCGGCCCCGAAGCTCTGCCAGCGCCTCACGCGCGGCTGGCAGTTCGGGCAGGGATCCAAGCACTGCTGCCTCGCCGGCCCGCAACTCGGTGTGCTCACCGGACCCTTCGCCATCAGCGGCATGGCGGGCCGAGAGCGCCGAAGTCAGGGAGCCAGCCTGGCTCTCAGGTTGCTGGGTGGCGGCATGCTGAAGGGCCCGCTGCCGCGCCGCGGCAACGTCCTCAAGCCGGGCCTGCAGCGCGAGCTGTGCATCCTGGGCGCGAGTGCCGGCGTCGCCAGTGCGTTGCAGTTCAGCGCTCAGCCGGGCGATGTGCTCGGTGGCCGCGCGCTGCTGGGCTTGCAGCTCGCCCTGGCGGCGGCGCAGATCGGCCGCGTCCAGGGGCGGCAGCGCGGCTATGCGCGCTTCGCGCGCGGTCAGTTCGTCACGCGCGGCGGCCAGACTGGCCGGCCGGGCGACCTCGGCCGCCGCGAGCGCGACCTCCAGCTCCG
>JBOGTU010000142.1:0-16540 GCA_050695655.1 Chloroflexota bacterium
GAAATCCACCAAGCAGGGCTCCTCGACACAGCCGAACGCGAGGTGGGACCCGTCGACATCCTCATCAACAACGCCACCGGCTGGGCTTACCCGGACACATTCAAAGCCGCCGCCACCGACCGGCTGGGCCGCGGTCTGGTGCCCGTGACTGCCCAGGCCTTCGACCACCAATTTGGCGTTGACGCTCGCGGCAGCGCCCTTCTCATTGCCGAGTTTGCGCGCCGCCACGTCAGCCGAGGCGCAAATTGGGGACGCATCGTCGGCCTCATCTCGGGCGGACGGGATGGCTTCCCCGAGGAAGTCTCGTATGGCGCCGCGAAAGCTGCGCTTGCCAGCTACACACTATCGGCGGCGCTCGAGCTGGCCGACGAGGGCATCACCGCCAACCTGGTGCATCCACCGGTGACGGACACCGGATGGATCACCGACGCTGTGCGCCAGGCCGTGCGCGATAATCCGCGGCTGACCCATATCACCCGACCGGAGGATGTGGCCGAAGTGATCGCCTGGCTGTGCTCTGAAGCGGCGTGGTTGGTCAGCGGAAACGTCATTGTGCTGCGGTGATGCACATGTGGGTGGCGAGGGCAGTGACCAGCGTCAATTCGCGATAGACCTTCACCCGCCGGAACTTAGCTTGCCCAACTTTCCAGGCGGCTGCCGTCCGGCACAGACCATGGTTCCCGAACGCCTCTGGCCGGCCGGCCCATGCGCTTAGGAGGACCGTCTCCGCTCGGCCCTGGCGACCACCTCAAGCCGAATGTGGCCAGACCTCAGAGCTTGAGCGTCCACAGGCACAGTGACGGTAGTCGGGGGTATCCGACCCTCTTCGGTGTCAAGGCCCGACTCAACCAGGTTGAGCATCAGCCGCTGATAGGGCAGCTGCCGACGCGAGGCTTCATCTCGAAGCCGCTGCAGCAGGCGTGACGGAACCCGGATTGAAATCGGAACCGTCCGGTCCAGCTGGGTGGCCCGCTCTCCGAGCTGCTTGAATGGACGGCCGGAGCGCTTGCTGTCGCCAATCATGGCGTCCAGCTCAGCGTTCAACTCGTCCTCGGTCATTTCTGAGTAATCCTTCGACTGCTCACTCGCCATGAACTTCTCTCCAACGCTCCTCAGTGATCTGCCAGGCGGTAGACGGACGGAGCTCTCGCTCACCAATGACGATGACGGCCAGGGGGCGGCCGGCCAGGGGGCGGCCGGCCTGGCTGCGTCCGATCGCCAGCCGCCGACCGTCCCTGGCTTCCTCGTGACGCGTCTCTGGATCCGTCAATACCTCTTCGACCTCTTCGCACGTGATTTCGCGATCGGCCCGTTCAACGAGCAGGTGGTGGAGGTTTTCGTCGTCCCACACCACTCGTGGCAGTCGGCCCGCCATCCAGTTTAGTATATACGATGCGCAGGAGCCGTATGTCCTCGGTGTCTTTGTCGGCGCCTGCTTGTAGTGAGCGCGGCGGCCTTCCGGATGTGAACAGCCACGCAAATTGACGAGCAGCTGGGCGTTCCCGGCCACAGCGGCGCGTATGCTGGTGCAGATGTGGCAGGGTTTGGCGGTCTACTTCGCGCTGGTGGGGCTGCGTGTGCTGCTCAACTACAGGGGCCTGCGCACCTACCTGCTCATTCCCCTGCTGGCGCCGAGCCAGGAGGAGCCGCCGGCCTGGCCTGGCGTCACGGTTGTGGTGATGGCGGCGGGGCAGAGCGCGGCGCAGGTCGCCACGCATGTGAAAAGCCTGCTCGCCTCCAGCACGGTGCCGCGCCAGGTGATCGCGGTGGGCGAGCTGGATGCGCAAGCCACGGCCGCCGCTGTCGAAACCGGCGCGAGCGTGAGCCCCATGTGGCCGCCGGCGATCCCAAGCGAATGGCTGCTGTTCACCACGCCGGACACGCTGCACCAGCCCTCTGCACTCAAGCTGGCGCTGGGAACCGCCCTGCGTGAGGGGCTCGATGCGCTGGCTCTGCTGCCGCGCGCCCACTGCCTGAGCTTTTGCGACCGGCTGGTGGTGCCTTTTGGCGAGCAGCAGTACTTCGCCGCGGCGCCCGGTGACCAGCTCAACCAGGCGCACAGTCGCGCGGCGCTGGCGACACCCCACTACTTCCTGGTACGCCAGACCGCCCTGCAGACACTGCAGGTCAGCGCTCCCCCCACCACGATGGACGCGGCGACGGCTCTCGCGCAGCAACTGAAGGCCGGCGGCCGAGCTGTGCGCTTCATGCGGGGCGACTTTCAGGTGAGTCTTCAGCGAGCGCGCAGCTGGAACCAGCTTCGGCGCACCGCGCGGCCCCTCACTGGCCTCGGCGCGGGCCGGCGGCTGCTGCTGGGGCTGAGCCTGCTGCTTTCGTGGCTGGCCATCCCCTGCGCCATCTACGGCCTGGCCGCGCACTCGCTGCCGTTCGAGCTGGCAGCCGTGCTCACCTACGTCATAGGCGCCGCCGAACTGCTCACCTGGCAGTTCCTCTGCCAGGCGCCGCTGGCATACTCGTTCCTGGCCCCGGTCAGCACGCTCGCGTTCGCCCTGCTGCTGCTCCAGGGTCACCCCCAGCGGAAGACGGCCCAAACCTGACGCCCGGTATTCTGGTGGAATGCTCAACATCGCAGTTCTGCCGGGCGACGGCATCGGGCCCGAGGTGTGCCGCGAGGCAATCAAAGTGCTGAAGGCGCTCGGTGCCAAGTTCAAGCTGGATTTCCACTTCCGCGAGGCACTCGTGGGCGGGGCCGCCATGGATGCGCACGGCACGGCCCTGCGCGAGGAGGACTTTGCCCTCTGCAAACGGGCCGGCGCCATCCTTTTTGGCGCGGTGGGCGGTCCCCGTTGGGACGATCCTCAGGCAAAGGTTCGGCCCGAGCAAGCCCTCTTTCGGCTGCGCTCCGGCTTCAAGCTGTATGCCAACCTCCGGCCGGTGAAGGTCGTGCCAAGCCTGATGGGCGCCTCGCCCATCAAAGAAGACGTGCTCCGCGGGACAGACCTGGTGGTGGTGCGCGAGCTCACCGGCGGCCTCTACTTCGGCAAGCCGAGCAAGGTCTGGACGACGCCCGGTGGCCTGGTGAAGTCCGTGGACACCATGGCCTACACCCGCCCGGAGATCGAGCGCATCCTGGTGACCGGCTTCGAGCTGGCCCGCGGCCGCCGCAAGAAGCTGACTTCTGTGGACAAAGCCAACGTGCTCTCCACTTCACGCCTGTGGCGGCAAACCGCGGGCGAAGTGGCCAAGCGCTACCCCGATGTGGAGTTCAGCTCCATGCTGGTGGATACCTGCTCCATGCAACTGGTGCGCGATCCACGCCAGTTCGATGTGATCGTGACCGAGAACACTTTCGGCGACATCCTGACCGATGAGGCCTCGCAGCTCACCGGCTCCATGGGGCTGCTCCCCTCAGCCAGCACTGGCCAGGGCGCCTTCGGCCTGTACGAGCCCATTCATGGCACGGCGCCGGACATCGCTGGCAAGGGCATTGCCAATCCACTTGCGGCCATCCTGAGCGCCGCGCTCATGCTGCGCCTCACCTTCAAGCTCGAAGCGCCGGCCGCCGCCATCGAACGCGCCGTCCAGGCCGTGCTGGACCAGGGCCACCGCACCGCGGACCTCGCCGCCCCCGGCGCCAAGGCCACACACACCAGCGACATGGGGGACCTCGTGGCCAGCCAGGTGGCCGCGTAGACATCGCCGCCCTGCATCAGCGCCTCACCCTCCAGCACGAGTGCGCACCGTGGCAGCCGTTACTCTTTTCAGGTGATCCAGCGGCTTTGGAGGCGAGATCGAGACGCGGCGCTGCCAGCGGACCAGGCCAGCGCGGCGTGGCTCGTGGTGGGGCTGGGCAATCCAGGCCGCCAGTACGAACGCAACCGGCACAATGTGGGCTTCCGCGTGCTGGATGAGCTGGCGCGAATGCAGGGCGCGCGATTCGACCGTCAGCGAGCCAAAGGCAAGCTGGCGATCGGCAAACCGAGCGGCCAGGCGACCTATCTCCTGAAGCCGCAAACGTTTGTGAACGACAGCGGCCGCTGCGTCGGCGCGGTTGCCCGTTATTACCGCGTGCCGCTGGAGCGGTTGGTGGTGGTGTGCGACGACATTGACCTGCCCTTCGGGCGTCTTCGCCTGCGCCCCGGCGGCAGTTCCGGCGGGCACAACGGCCTCAAGTCGATCATGCAGGCGCTCGGCGGCCGGCAGGATTTCGCCCGCCTCCGGCTGGGCGTGGGCCGCCCACCTCACGTGCACGAGGTGGTGATTGGCCACGTGTTGGAGAATTTCTCCCAGTCCGAGGAGGCGGAGCTCGCCACGCTTCTTCCGGCCGCGGCGGACGCGCTGCAGCTGGTGCTGCGGGGCAGCATCGATCAGGCGATGGACCGTTACAACGGGCGCACCGCCGCCGCGCCAAGCCCCGCCACCAGCCAGGAGGGGTAGGCTCGCCATGGCGCTGTACGGGCTCTTGCCGGCGCTGCAGCAGGCGCCCGCGTTCCAGGCGCTGGTGGCCTCGCTCAAGCAGGGCCCCGGTCCGAAGACGGGGGACGACGCTGTTGGCGGCGCGCCGGCGGCCAGCTTGCCCTTCATCCTCGCCGCGCTGCAGGTGGCGCTCAAGCGCCCCATCGTGGCCGTTCTGTCCGAAGCCGAGCGCGCCCGCCAGGCGTTTGACGAGCTGCGCCAATGGAGCCTGGAGCCGGCCTCTGCACTCCTCTTCCCCGAGCTGGAGGGCCAGCCCTATGATGCCGGCAGCGCCCGGCCGGATACCCTCCGCGCCCGGGCCGCGGTGCTGGCCGAGCTGAAAACGCAACCCCAGCACGAAGGGCGCTGGTTCCGGCCGCTGGTCATCACCTCGGCCGCGGCGCTCTTCCCCAGGGTCACCCCGCCGGACCAGTTCGCGGCGCAGGTATTCACCCTGCAGCAGGGCCAGATCATCACCCCCGATGCCCTCATGCGCGAGTGGTACCGCATGGGCTTTGAGGCCGTGCCCGTGGTAGAGGAGCCGGGCACGTTCACCCGCCGCGGCGGCATTGTGGACGTGTTCCCGCCAGCGCATGCGCAGCCCGTGCGCATCGAATTCTGGGGCGATGAGATCGAATCCATCCGCCTGTTCGAGCCCGCCACGCAGCTCAGCGCGGGGCAGCTGCAAACCGCCACCTTCACACCCGTGCGTGAGGTGCCGGCCGGCGCTGCCGAACGGGCCGGCGAACTGCTGGACCGCCTGAACTTTGATGGCTGCCGCGAGGAGGAGGCCGGCCGCTGGCGCCAGGCACTGGATGCCATCACCGCGGACCAGAAGACGGACGACGCCGACTTCTACCTGCGCTTCCTCTTTCCGCGGCCCGCCTCATTGCTGGATTACCTGCCGCCTCAGGGGCTGGTGCTGCTGGCCGAAGAGGGCGCGCTGACCCGGCAGATGGCCAATCTGGCAGCCCAGGCCGAAGAAGCGCGAGCAGAGCTGGCGCGCGAGGGCGACTTGCCCGAAGGCCTGCCGCGGCCCTACCTCACCTGGCCCGAGGTGCTGGCGACGGGCGCTCCCATGCTGCGGCTCACCGCCGGACCCGCGGCCAACGTAGACCTCGGCTTTCGCATGGCCAGCTCCTACGGCGGCAAGCTGAAGTCCGCCGCCGCCGAGGTGAAGAAGTGGCTGGCCGATGGCGATCGGGTGGTGCTGCTGAGCCTGCAGTCGCTCCGCCTGAGCGATCAGCTGGCCGAGGAGCAGCTCATCGCCCCCCCACTGGAGGACCTCACAGCCCTGCCGGAGCCAGGCGCCCTCACGCTGCTGACCGGCGCTCTCAAAGAGGGCTGGCGCAATCCCGACCTCCACCTGGACCTGCTCACGGACATCGAGCTCTTCGGCTGGGCCAAGCCCAAACGGTCGCTGGCGGCCAAATCCGCCGCGCCGGCGATCATGCTGTCGGATATCGCGCCGGGCGATTTCGTGGTGCACGTGGAGCATGGCGTGGCACGCTACGCCGGCCTGGTGCGACGCGAACTGGAGGGCATTGGGCGCGAATACCTGGTACTGCACTACGCCGGGACAGATCAGCTGTTTGTGCCCGTGGAGCAGATCGACCGCATCAGCCGCTTCGTGGGGGTGGGGGATGCCAAGCCCACCCTCAGCAAGCTCGGCACGGCCGATTGGGAGAAGGCCAAGAGCCGCGTCAAGCAGTCCATCGTGCACCTGGCCGCGCAGCTGCTGGCGCTGTACTCGCGCCGCGAGATGAGCCCCGGCTTCGCTTTTCCGCCGGACGCACCCTGGCAGGATGAGCTGGAGGCAAGCTTCCCCTATGTTGAAACGCCAGATCAGCTGCAGGCCGCCGCCGAGATCAAGGAGGACATGGAGCGTGCGCGCCCTATGGACCGCCTGCTGTGCGGCGACGTTGGCTTCGGCAAGACGGAGGTAGCCCTGCGCGCCGCCTTCAAAGCGGTGACGGCGGGCAAACAGGTGGCCGTGCTGGTACCCACCACCGTGCTGGCTGAGCAGCACTTCAACACCTTCCGCGAGCGCGTGAAGCCGTTCCCCGTGAAGGTGGAGATGCTGAGCCGCTTCCGATCGCCGGCCGACCAGAAGCGGGTGGTGCAGGATCTGCACCTGGGCGGTGTGGACGTGCTGATTGGCACGCATCGCCTGCTCCAGCGCGATGTGCATTTCAAGGACCTGGGCCTGCTGGTGATCGACGAAGAGCAGCGCTTCGGGGTGATGCACAAGGAGCGGCTCAAGGAGCTCCGCCAGGATGTGGACGTGCTCACCATGACCGCCACGCCCATCCCCCGCACCCTGAACATGGCCATGGTGGGCGTGCGCGACATGAGCGTCATCGAAACACCGCCGGAGT
Organism: Chloroflexota bacterium; assembly: GCA_050695655.1. Taxonomy (GTDB): domain Bacteria; phylum Chloroflexota; class JAJPGV01; order JAJPGV01; family JAJPGV01; genus DATKQD01. Next base: position 6,795 of record JBOGTU010000142.1, read on the forward strand.
ACCGGCACCCCATCAAAACCTACCTCGAACCGTATCGCGACGACGTGGTACGCGATGCCATTCTGCGTGAAGTGAAGCGCGGCGGGCAGGTGTACTACGTGCACAACCGCGTGGAAACCATGGCGCCGGCCATCCAGCGCCTGCGCAAGCTGGTGCCCGAAGCCACCTTTATGGCGGCGCACGGACAGATGGACGAGGGCCAGCTGGAAAAAGCAATGTACCAGTTCGAGCGCGGCGAGTACGACGTGCTGGTATGCAGCACCATCATCGAAAACGGGCTCGATATCGCCAATGTCAACACCATCGTCATCAACGAGGCAGGCAAACTGGGACTGGCCCAGCTGTACCAGCTGCGCGGCCGCGTGGGCCGCGGCACCGTGCAGGCGTACGCCTACCTGCTCTTCAAAGGCGATGTACCCCTGACAGATCAAGCGGAGAAGCGCCTGCGCACCATCTTCGAAACCACGGACCTTGGCGCCGGCTTCAAAATCGCCATGAAGGACCTGGAGATTCGCGGCGCCGGCAATCTGCTGGGCCCAGAGCAGCACGGGCAGATGAACACGGTAGGCTTCGACCTCTACTGCAAGCTCCTGGCGGAATCCATCCAGGAGCTGAAGGGCGAAGACGTGCCCGACCCCACCCGCAAGGACAGCGTAACCGTCGATGTGGGGCTGGATGCTCTGATCCCGGACGAGTACGTGGCGGACCTGGCGCAGAAGATGAACCTGTATCAGCGTTTGGCGCTGGTCACCACGCTGGGGCAATCGGCCGCCCTGCGCAAGGAGATCCGCGATCGCTTCGGGCCGCTGCCCGAGGCCGCGGCGAACCTGTTCTTCCTGCTGGACCTCAAACTGGCTGCGCTGGCCGCGGGGGTGGACGTCATCAAAAAGCGCCAGGAGGAGATTCAGCTTATCCTGCGCGAGGGTGCCAGCTTCGACCGTGATCTGCTGGCCCGCCGCTTCGGCCAGGGCCTGCGCTTGGGCACGCGGCAGCTGCACCTGCGGGTCGTGGCTACGCCAACCGAGCCGGAGGGCTGGCGGGCGCAACTCACGGCGCTGCTGGGTGTGCTGGCGGGCACACCAGCCGTATTGGGCTCGCAGGACTCCTCCGGCAACGGCTTCAACACCGCGCCGCGGGGTTCGGCCACTGCCCCGCTGGCGGCGGCCGGGCGACGCGGCGCGGTATCGTAAGACGGTGCGCTGCAGCGAGCGCCAAACCGGAGCGACAGGCATGACAAGCGATGACAACTGACAGCATGAGCACCACCGAGCAATCCCCCCGCCTCTGTTTGATGACCATTCACGCCCACCCGGACGACGAAGCGTCCAAAGGGTCTGGAACCGTGGCCAAGTACGCTGACGAGGGCGTGCGCACCGTGCTGGTGACTTGCACGGGCGGCGAAGCCGGCGACATCCTCAACCGCGCCATGGACCGCCCCTGGGTGAAAGAGAATCTCAAGTCGCTGCGGGCGCGGGAGCTGGCGGCCAGCGCCGCGGTGATCGGCTATGACGCGTACTACTTATTGGGCTATCACGACTCGGGCATGCCAAAGACGGAGTGGAACAGCCGGCCGGACAACTTCCACAACGCCCCGCTGGGCGAAGCTGTGGGGCGCCTGGTCAAGGTGATCCGGACCGAGCGGCCCCAGGTCATCGTCACCTACGACGAGGACCGCCAGTTTTACGGCCATCCCGATCACGTGCGCGTGTACGAGATCTCCGGTCCCGCGTTTGACGCCGCGGCAGACCCGGAGCAGTATCCAGAAGCCGGCCTGCCCTGGCAGCCTCTCAAGATGTACTACACCGGCCGCTCCGTGCGCCGCATGAAGGCGCTGGCGCCTTACTTCGAGGCGCACGGCCAGGAGAATCCCTTCCGCCGCTGGATGGAGCGCCGCAAAGAGCGCGGCCTGCCCGAGGAAGAGGATCGCACCACCACGCTGATCGACGTCAGCAAGTACCTCGCCCGCCGCCGCGCCGCTCTGCTGGCCCACACCACGCAGATCGACCCGCACCAGGGCTCCTGGTTCCGCATCCCCGATGACGTGACCCGTGAGCTCTACCCCTGGGAGGAGTACCAGCTCGCCCGCTCGCTGGTAGAAAACCAGATCCCCGAAGGCGAACTGGAGCACGACCTCTTCGCCGGCCTCCGCTGAGGCACCGCATCACGCCAGCGGCTCCCAGCTGCGCGGGCGATTCTCGCCACAGGCGATGATACGCGCAACCAACCAACACCATGATGTATATTTTGTTGTAGAAGTGGCTTCCCTGCACCGCACCAACATTTATTTGGGCGACGATCAGCTGCGAGCCTTGAAGCATCTCGCGGCTGAGGAACATGCGAGCGTGGCCGATCTGGTGCGCAAGGCTATCGATGCCTATCTGGTGCCACGCTTTTCCAGCAGCGATGACTGGGGCCGGAGGTTCGATGATCTGGCCGAGAGCATTCAGCGGCGCATGCCAGCGGGCGCGACGCCCGAGCAGATCGAGGCCGACATCACGGCCGCGCGTGCGGAGGTGCGTCTGTCGCGTCAGGCGCGCCGCCGTTGACACCAACGTGTGGGTGTCCGGCGCGCTCAACCCGCGCGGCCGGCCCGCTGAAGTCCGCCACGCGCTCATTCGCGGCGAGTTCAGCCTCATCACCAGCCGGCCTCTGTTGGAAGAACTTGCTGAGGTCTTGGCGAGGCCGCGGATTGCCGACAAGTACGGCATTCGTGCCGGCGATATCGCGGAGATCGTGGCGCTGCTCGTTGGGAAGAGCAAAATCGTCGACATCAGCGGGTCGCTTCACCTCTGCCGCGACCCCGACGACGATGTCGTGCTCGAAACTGTAGTCGATGGCGGCGCGGATGTGCTTGTCACTCGCGACGAGGACCTGAGCCGCGACCTCAACCTCGTCGCCTTGTTGGAGGAACGCGGAATCCGAGTCCTCACAGTCCAGCGTTTCCTCGACGAGCTCGCTGGTCAGCAAGAGCATGAAAAGCGGGGAGCCTGAAGCTTGTCACGCTCGCCGATGAGCATCTATGCTCAGTACGTCTTTAGGAGGACCTGGAGTGAAACGGAGCACCGATCGCATCCTGGCCACACACACCGGCAAGCTGTTCATGCCGGACGCCGGCAACCCGGCGATGGGCCCGCCCCCAACCCCACCGGACCGCGTCGAGTACGAGATCAACGCGCTGGTGAAGAAGCAGATCGAGATTGGGATGGATGTCATCTCCAACGGAGAGCCCGCTGGCATCGGCCCGGGGACTGTCTTCCGGCTCGTCGAGGGCTTCGAGACCATCAATTTCAACCTCCCCGCCGGCGAGCCACCCGTCAGCCCCGAACGGGTTCGCTGGCTCTCGCGCGACATGTTCAAGTACACGGACTTCTACGCGGACATGTTCGGCACGATGATGGGCCGCAACACGACCAACCCGCTTATGTCAATGCGCACCGTCGTGAACGGCCCACTCAAGCTGCGCTCCATCGAGCCCTTCGAGCATGACATCCAGCTCTTCAAGAAGGCCCTTCAGGCGCACGCGCCCGACAAAGAGGCCTTCTACTGTGTCGTCGCGCCGGAATGGCTCGAGGAGTTCGTCTGGAACGAGTACTACAAGACCGACGACGAGTTCGTCGTTGCCCTCACCGACGTGATGGCGCCGATCTTCAAGTGCGTGGTCGACAACGGCCTCATCCTGCAGATCGATGATCCGGCGATCTCCCATGACTGGGAGGAGGCGCGCCGCCCTCTCATGTCCGACAGGGAGTATGAGCGCTTCATCATGCTGCGCGTCGACGCGCTGAACGCGGCGCTCAAGGACATCCCCGAGGATCGCGTCCGCTTCCACGTCTGCTGGGGCAGCTGGCCAGGCATGCACACGAACGAACAGCCGCTGGCGCATTTCGCCGGCATGATGCTGAAGGTCAAGGCCCAGGCCTTCTCCATTGAGTCGGCGAAGTCCTCGCACCGCAACGATTGGAAGATCTGGCGCGATGAGATCACCTGGCCGAAGGACAAGATCATCATCCCTGGCGTGGTCGATCACACCACTCCGGTAGTTGAGCCGCCGGACGTGATCGCCGACACCATCGTCAACTTCGCCGGCGTGTGCGGCCGCGAGAACGTCATCGCCGGCACCGACTGCGGCATGCGCTGGCACGCTCAGGCCGCGTGGGCGAAGTACGAGAACATCGTGAAGGGTGCCGAGCTCGCGACAAAGCAGCTCTGGAAGTAGTCAGATCGCCAGAACGTCCGGCGCACCCGCGTCGTAACTGGCGATCCAATCCCTCCCGCCCGATCGGCGACGCCCGCGACGGCGAAGCTTGATCGCGAGGTCGCGCTTCCAGATCGCAAAAGGTGACGACAGGTGGTTGTACGTTCCTTGTGCTCGTGCCGCCAGGACGATGCGGCTCGCGCGCGGCCGGCGAACGCGTTCGTAGAGCTCCAGCGCGGCTGGGACGTCGTCCGGCATCGCCCCGAGCGCGGTTGAGAGCACGCAGCCGTCTTCAATGGCCTGGCACACACCTTGCCCGAGGTAGGGCAGCATAGGATGCGCAGCGTCGCCGAGCAACGTTGACCTTCCCTTCGACCATTGCGGAATGGGATCGCGATCGTACAACGCCCACTTGTACCAGGTCTTGCTCGCGGAGAATAAACGAAGGAGCGATTCGTGCCAGTCCTTGTGGACGGCCAGAACCTCCTCGCGATCGCACTCCGTCACCCACGACTCGTTCGTGTAGGTTTCGTCATCATGATGAGCGTGAAAGTTGATCTTTGCCCCGGCGCTCACTCTGAAGATCACCACCGCGCCGTGAGGACCGAGCCAGAGATGGCTGTCGGGCGAAGGAGCGCCACCCGGCACCTCCTCAACCGGAATGGGGTCTGTCCGATAGACGATCTTTCCAGTGAAGCGAGGCGAGTCCTCGCCAAACAGGCTGGTGCGAACAGTCGAGCGAATGCCATCCGCACCGATCACTACATCCGCCTCGACTTCACTTCCGCTGGCAAAGCGCGCGACCGCGACGTCCCCCTCGGTGCGCACTGACTCGCAACGCTCGCCAACGCTGACGAGCCCCGGATCCAGGACCCCGGCAAACGCGTTGAGCAGTTCCCCGCGATGCACCGTGCAATTCGACGCTCCGTAGCGCTCAGCCGCGTCGCGGCTTGATGTACGGCCAACTACCCGGCCGCTCTTCCAATTGTGTGTGAGTTGGTGTTCTCCGGACCACCCAATGGACCGGACCAAGCTCTCGAGATCGATAGATCGCAGCGCCTTCATGGCGTTCGACCCCAGTGTCAGCCCGCCACCGACCTCCAACAATCGCGGCGCAGCCTCGTAAACGTGCACCTCGTGGCCATGGTGCAGCAGTGCTGACGCTGCGCACAGCCCACCCAAACCGCCGCCAATGACCGCTGCACGAACCTTCCTCGCCATCACCATCTCCTGCGATTCGCGGCGCCAGCGCCGAGTTCACTCGTTGCCGTGCCCGAAAGTTGCACGCCGAGCTTATGGTACGCGGGGCCTCGGCAATCCCATTCGTGGCCCAGCGTTACATCGCGGCGCCCCAGGCAGGGGGCAGGTCATGCACTTGCAGGACCCAGGCCTTCTCCAGCTTGGGCAGTTCCGCTTCGAGGCCAAGCTCCTGCAATATCGCCCCGGCATCGGCTCCCGGCCGGCGTGGCACCTCTCCCACCCGCATGGGGGTACGCCATAAGCGCACAGGCACGCCCGGCGCTGTCGTGTCGCCCACGCCTTCCACTTCCTGGTGCACGGCCAGGCCGCGCCGGACAACGTACGGATCCTTCATCAGGTCGGCGATCGGCACCCGCACATGGGCAGCAACACCGCGCTCACGCAGGCGCTGCACCCAGGCGTCGGCCGGCGCCGATTTGAAGGAGCCCTCCAGATCGTCCGAGTTGAGCCCGGGAATCACGGCCAATTCAGCCGCATCGCTGTCGCGCAGCGAGGCGAAGAACCACTTCCCGTCGCCCGCCTCGTAAAAGCGGTCCAAGGGGCCAGTTCCCAGTGTCAAGTAGCCGCGCGGCTCAGTGGACTCGTGGCCGGCATAGTCCAGCATGTACGGCGTCTGCTGATAGGTGGCGGTTTGGCAGAGAGAGGCCGACACGTGCTGCCCCTGCCCCGTCCGCAGCCGGTGGAACAGCCCGAGCCCGGTGGCGAAGGTCGCCAGGCAGCCGGTGCCGATGTCGATCAGGTTGTAGGGACCCAGAATGGCCGGCGGGTCCTGGCGTTCCATGATGCCGGCTACGGCCTGCCCTTGCCGCTCCCAGCCACGCCCGTTCTTCCACGGCCCAAACTGCCCGTAGGCGCTGATCGATGCGTAGACGAGCTCCGGCTTGCGCGCACGCGCCTCGCGATAGCCGATGCCCAGGCGGTCGGCCGTGCCGGGGGAGAAGTTCTCCAGCACGACATCGGCCTGCTCGGCCAGGCCCCAGAAGACCTGTTGCGCATCGAACGACGCGAGATCGAGCAGCAACGACCGCTTGCCACGGTTCAGGTAGCCCGAGACGCCAGCCTTGGGGGCGTTGATCTTGACCACGTCGGCGCCGAACTCCAGCAGCAGGCGCCCACACGTCGGCCCCGCCAGGGCCACGCACAGGTCCACCACCTTCATCCCCTGGAGTGGCTGCGTCAGGGGCTCGCCGCTGGCGGCGCCTGCGCCGTCGCTCGCAGGCACGCTGGCGAGCTCACGCAGGATGTCCTGGCGGTCAGCATCGAGGCCGTGGCGCGGGCCGCGCGGCGCGCCCGGCGTAGCTTCCAGATGCACCGGCAGGCCAGCCATCCAGGCAGGGCCGAGTTCCGGGTCCTGCAACTGGACTACGGCGCCAATCTCGCGGGCATGCTCCGTATGAAGCCACTCGCTGGTGCTGCGCGCCCAGCCCATGGCCGCGCCGGCGCGGTTGCCGATATCCTCCCACTCGGCCGCGGCGCGGGTCAGGAACAGCTCGCGCAGCCGGGCATGCAGGCGCTGGTTGGCCGCTTCATCGCGCAGGCGGTTCACGTCCAGGTAGTCCGGGCCCCAGGCAGTGATGCCAGCTTCCTGGGCAAACCACACCCGGTGCCGCGCGCTGGAGGTGTCGAACTGAACGTATTTGCCGTCTTTGCATTTGAACGGACCAGCGCCGCGCCCGTGGATGCCACGTGGTGGATGCAGGCCGCGGTCCGTGATGTACGCCCCGGAGTGGCCGAAGAGCGTGAACATCGCGTCGAACATGGGCGCTTCGACACGCTGGCCGAATCCCGTGCGCTGCCGGGCAATCAGCGCCATCACGATGCCCGTGGCTCCCAGGAAGGCGCCGAAGTTGGAAGCGTGGGTGATGGCCGAGTAGAAGGGCCGGGACCAGTCCCAACCCGGTGGCTCTTCACCTGCTCGCGGGATGCAGTCGTCCGTCGCGGCCTTCAGGATGCCCTCCCAGGCCCGCAGGCCGGCCCGAGGATCGTCCTGCGCGAAGCCCGGGATGGAGCAGTAGATCAGGCGGGCATGGCGCTCGGTCATCGCTTGTGCGCCCAGCCCCAGGCGGTCCATGACACCCGGCCGGAAGTTCTCAATCACCACGTCGGCGGACGCGACCAGCCGCTGAGCCACGCGTTGGTCGCCGGGCGCCTTCAGGTCCAGCGTGATACGGCGTTTGCCGCGCTGCAGGAAGGCGTCCGCTTCAGTCTTCCACATCGGTCCGCCTGGTGGATCGACGTGAACAACGTCGGCGCCCTGGTCGGCCAGCATAACGGCCGCCAGCGGCCCGGCGATGTACTGGCCGAAATCAATGATCCGCAGCCCTTCGAGCGCTTGCATGCCCATCACTCTACAGTAGACGGGTGGCCGATTATCGCCGGATCGGCACGGTCACGCCGCCAGGAGTCGATCAGAAGTGCCGCACGCGCGCCAACAGGGCCTCATCTGGCTTGCCGCGCACTGCTGAGCGCCAGCCGATGGCATCCCGGCGCTCGCCGAACAGCACTATCACTCGGCCGCCGCGATCGGGCCCCGGACGAAGCCCAGCCCGGACGCGCCACCCGCTCGCGCCGCCGGGCAGCAGGGCTGGGGGCCTCAGCGCAAAGCAAGGAGGGCAGGATACGGATTGGCGACACTGCTTTCGCGTGCCCTCAATACCAGGCGGAACGCGAGCATTCGCGTCCTGCCGGGCCATCTGGCGTACGGATTACCTGCCGAAGAGTTGCTCGGTGACCTCATCCCGCGACTCGCCGAGAGACTCGGCGACGTCCTCGCTTCCAGACGGCCCCACGTCGGGTCGCCGGCCACATGTGCGGGCCGCCATCGGCAGAAGGACCGCGGTGATTACTTGAGCTTAAACCCCAGAGCCGGCAAGCAGCTCGAACTGCTGACCTGCGGTTTACGAATTCGACTTTTGGAGCGTTAAAACCGCCCCTTCGAGCTCAACTGCGTGCCCTGGAGTGCCTCCTTATCCCCCCATTTTTCTCGGCGTTGGTGTCTTGGTTGGTGTCAGCTTGCTTCAAGGTGGGCTGCAAAAATGTGAAGACGGGCACCTGCGGTTTAAGAGACCGCACGAGGCCGATCGCGATCTCCGCGCTTCAACCTGCCATCCGTGGCCAAGGCTTCACGACGCACTGTGCTTCCCCTACGTCTGTAGTGGCAGCTGTCAACTCGAACTCGTGCCTCACTTGGCCTCCCACCCTCGTGTCACTAATCACTGAGAGCTTCCCTGTTAGCTGGCCGCTTCGCGGCCAGTCCAACCGGACATCGAACTCCTCGCCCTTGCCAACGGAAGTCAGCTGGTTCCAGTACGGAGTGACGCTCACATTGCCGGTGTTTGTCACCATCAGCATCGGGCCAATCGCAGTCCCAGGGCCGACATTCGTAAGAACCAGCTTGGTTCGCCAAAGAGCCGGGGTCGTAGGGTGTGCGTCGGTAGTGGACTGCTGCACCCGCCACGACGGGCGAATGGCGTCGGCTCGGTCTTGCGCAGCTCCGGCCATCATTCTGGTGGTTTGCCAGATCACGACCAGCGTGAGGACGGCCGCAAGCATCTGTGCCAATCCGGCCGCGCCCTGCCACCAGGGTTGCGAGAGCAGCCACGTTATCGTGTCCAGCGACCCTGCCCCGAGGAACCAACGGGGAGTACGACCAGAGGAATATTCCTAACCATGCTCAGGCTCAGACCTTGAGATATTCCCGGAGTGCGTTCCGTATCACTTCGCTCGGCACGATGTGGTCGTGCGCTGCCCGCTCGGCGAGCGCTTGGGAGAGATCGGGAGGAAGCCGGACCTGAGTGACCTTAGCGGCGGCGGCGCCGATTGGCGGCCGGCCGCGAGGATGTAGCTTGGCGGGATCGAAGCCGCGCTCAGCTTCGTCCGCCAGCCGCTCTATCAGGGCATCAGTGATTTCGACGCCCCCGGACGTCCCATAGCTCTTAGGCATTGTCGTCTCCTCTGGGAAGGTACTGCTCGTATTGGGGCTGAATCCTCATTGCGTGGATCGCCATGTCGCGGCCGTCATCGAAGTGAAGAACGACCACTTCGAGTAGCGTGTCTCCTGGACGGTTGAAACCCAGGTACAAAACCTGATTGACGCCTTCGTCGTTGTCCTCATCAAGTGCTGCTAGGGCGTTGGTCACTACATGCTCCATGTCCGCATCATCGACCCCATGCCGTCGGGCCGACCGGTGGACCTCCACACTTATTACTGTACTACGAAAATAGCAAGGCCGCTGAAGCGTGCGATCTGAAAGCAAAATTAAAGAAGGGAGCGCGAGGCTCTCCCGTGCAC
>JBOGTU010000143.1:0-14905 GCA_050695655.1 Chloroflexota bacterium
CGTGTAGGGCGGCCAAAAGGTGCCGCTGAAAAAGCTGACCGTGCTGCCGGTGCCGGGCGTTTCGGTGACGGACTTGAATGGGTTGGCCGGAAACACCGAATAGGCATCGTCGATGCCCGGGCCGGTCCCGGGGAACTGCGGCTTAAACGGCAGCGTTGGCTTGATATACGTCGGCAGCACGGATTTGATGGATTTTGCGCCGCCGGCCCCCGCACTCGCGCTGGCTGGGGCGCCACCAGATGACGCGGCTGGGGCAGCTGTCCCGCCGCAGGCATCCAACAGCAGCGAGAGGCCCGCGCCCCCCGCGAGCACGGCACCAGATGTGCCGCGCAGGAACGATCGGCGGCTCACGCCGCGATTGGCGCTTTCCCGGCCACCAGAGGGTTCGCCCAGATTGCTGTCCACGGCTCGCTTGCTCCTGGCCGGCCCGAAATGCGTCTATGCTTGCCGGCTTTTGTTATCGCGTCAGTCAAGCACCCGCTGGTGGGCTTGTCAAGTTTGTATTGGCTTGCGGACAGTGCGGGTGTCGAGGCCTTACACGCGGTGGATCCGCTCCGCGCGAAACCACAAGAAGGACACCACCACCAGCCAGGCACCGTACACGAGGGTGGATTGCATGTCGCCACGCAGCAGCCAGCCGGCGGCCAGCAGCACCATGCCGGCTACCTCGGCCAGCAGCACCAGCCGCCATTCCACCCGCGTGGCACCGATGCGCGCCCCCGGAGCCTTCAACGCGCGGGTGAGCACGAGCAGCGGCGGTATACCCAGCAGGTAGCCCACAATCAGCAGCACGCCGTCATTGTGCCCTTCCCGCGCACTGTGGAACAGAGAACAGGACTAGAATCGGCCCGAACATCGGAAGCAGGAGCGTGGATTGATGAGCCAGCCAGTGGTCGAGACAGCGGCGGGGAAGCTCCGCGGGGAAACGGTGCAGGGCATTCACACCTTCAAGGGCGTGCCATATGCCGCTTCCACGGCCGGTGAAAGCCGCTTTCAGCCGCCTCAGCCGCGCCAGCCGTGGGCTGGCGTGCGCGATGCGCTGGAGTTTGGGCCCATCAGCCCACAACACAAGGTGATGATCACCACACCCGAGGTATGGGAGCCGTTCGCCATCAGCGAGGATCAAACACCCACCGAGGATTGCCTGGTGCTGAACGTATGGACGCCCGGCCTGGGTGATGGCGCACACCGCCCGGTGCTAGTGTGGTTCCATGGCGGAGGCTTCGCCACCGGGTGCGGCGCGTCCACCATCTACAACGGCGCGGCGCTCGCTCAGCGGGGCGACGCGGTGGTGATCACCGTCAACCACCGCCTGGGCGTCATGGGGTATCTCTACCTGGGCGCCATCCTGGGCGAGGAGTTTGCCGATTCCGGCAATGCCGGCATCCTGGACCTCACGGCTGCTCTGCGCTGGGTGCGCGACAACATCAGCGCGTTCGGCGGCGACCCCGCCAACGTCACCATCTTCGGCGAATCCGGCGGCGGCGGCAAGGTGCACGCGCAGCTCACCATGGCCGGCTCCAAGGGCTTGTTCCAGCGCGCCGTCCAGCAGAGTGGGGTGCTGTACAACAACTTCAGCCCCATACGCACGCCAGAGATGGCCACGCGCACCGCCGAGGCGCTGCTCAAGGAGTTGGGCATCGCGCCCGGCCACGCGCGCGACGTGCTGAGCGTGCCATTCGAGCAGCTTTTAGCGGCCCAACTCAAGCTGCCGGGCGGCCCAATGGCCGGCTTTGGGCCGGTATTCGATGGCCGTGAGCTGCCTGCCGAGCCGCGTGAGCCCGCTGCCAGCTCAACTTCGATTCCGCTGTTGATTGGCACCACCAAGGATGAATTCGCTCTCATGCTGGCGGCGGATTCGCTGGCCGGCGGCATTGACGAAGCGGCCCTCCGCGCTCGCATTGGGCCTTTTGCCCGCGGCCGAGAGGATGCGTTCATATCCGCGTACAGTTCGGCGCGACCCGGCGCCAAGCCGATTGACCTGGCTATTGCCATCATCAGCGATGGGTTTGCGCGTATCCCCTCAATCCGTACGGCGGAGCGGCGCGTGGCCGCCGGCACCGCGCCGGTGTTCATGTACCAGTTCGCCTACGAGAGCCCGCTGTTCGGCGGCGTGCTCAAGAGCTGCCACATCCTGGATGTGCCGTTCGTGTTCAACAATGTGGAGCGCGTGCCGGTCACCGGCAGCGCGCCGGAGCGCGTCACCCTGTCCAACGCCATGAGCGACGCCTGGCTGGCATTTGCGCGATCGGGCAACCCCAACCACAGCGGGCTGCCGGCCTGGCCAGCTTACGACGCGGTGGATCGCTCCACGATGATCCTGAGCGCCACGCCGCACGTGGAGCGCGATCCGCGCCGCGACGAGCGCCTGCTCTGGGAGAGTTAGGCTCGGCGGCGGAAGGGGATGACGTTGGATGGCGGGCTCGCCTGGGCGCGCCGTGGCACCGTGCGCAGGGCAGGCGGAGCTGGCTCGGTCGTCGTCGGAGCCGAGGCAGCCACGGTGCTGGCGGTCAGGTCCGCGGCATCGAGAATCTCGTACTGGTAGCCCTGCTCGGTGAGGAAGAGCTGGCGGTTCATGGCGAAGTCGTGGTCGCGGCTGTCACGCGTCACCAGCGTGTAAAACTGCGCCTGCGAGCCATCCTTCTTGGGCCGCAGAATACGGCCCAGGCGCTGCGCTTCCTCCTGGCGCGAGCCGAAGGTACCGGAAATCTGGATGGCCACATTGGCATCCGGCAGGTCGATGGCAAAGTTGGCGACTTTGGAGACGACCAGCCGCTTGATCTGCCCCTCCCGAAAGGCCGCGTAGAGCTGTTCTCGCTCATAGTTGGGCGTCTTGCCCGTGATCAACGGCGCCTCCAGGTGCTGGGCAACGGCATCCAGCTGATCCAGGAACTGGCCGATCACCAGCACCTGGTCTGTGGCGTGCCGTTCTACCACCTGGGCGACGACCTCCAGCTTATTTGGGTTGCAGGAGGCGATACGGAACTTCTCCACCGGCTCGGCCACGGCGTAGGCCATAGCCAGCTCCTCCGGAAGTTCCAAGCGCACTTCCCGGCAGATGGCGGTAGCGATCCAGCCCTGCTTCTCCAGTGTCTTCCAGGGGACGTCGTATTTCTTGGGGCCAATGAGCGAGAACACGTCATCCTCGTGCCCATCCTCGCGCACCAGTGTGGCTGTGAGGCCCAGCCGCCGCTTCGCCTGAATGTCGGCCGTCACCCGAAACACGGGCGCCGGCAGCAGGTGCACTTCGTCGTACACCACCAGCCCCCAGTTGCGCTCGTTGAACAGGTTCAGGTGCACGAATTCGCCGTTGCGCCGGTAGGTCATCACCTGGTACGTAGCCAGAGTGACCGGCGCTACCTCCTTGCTCTCGCCGGAGTACAGGCCAATCTGCCGCTCTGTCAGGCTCGTCTTGTCCAGCAGCTCGCGCTTCCACTGGTTAGACGCGGTGATGCCGGTGGTCATGATCAGCGTGGAGGTCTTTGCCCGCGCGATCACGTCCATGGCGATCACCGTTTTGCCGGCCCCGCAAGGCAAGGCGAGGACCCCGCTGCCGCCGCTCACCGAACCAGCGGCCCAGAAGGCGCCCGCGGCCTCCAGCTGATAATCCCGCAGCTGAAAGGGCTGGCCGGCCACACTAGGATCGCGCAGGTCCACGGCCAGGTGCTCGCCCTCCACATAGCCGGCCAGATCTTCCACGGGAAAGCCGATTTTGATGAGGGTTTGTTTGAGCCGGCCGCGATTGAGCAAATCAACGCTGAAGTGGCGCTCGTCCAGCTGCTGCGCCAGCAGTGGCTCGGCCTTGCGCTGGTTGCGCAACTGCGCCGCGAGGGCGGCGGAATCTGCCTCCAGCACGAGCCCGGCCGCCCCCCTGGTCAGCTTCAAGCGGCCGTAGCGGCTGGCATAGTCGCGAATGTCCACCAGGACGTTGCCCGGCAGATCGTATTTGGCAAAGGTGGCCAGCCGGGAAGTAACTTCCTCAATGCTGACCCCGCCGCCCGGGCATTCCACAGCGAAAGCGGGCTGATGCGGTAGGTGTGAATGTGCTCCGGGCTCTTGACCAGCTCGGCGAATGGGGCAATGGCATCGCGGCAGTCGGAGGCCCGCGCATTGTCCACCTCCAGCAGCAGGGAGCGATCCGATTGAACGATGAGCGGATTGGCCAGATCAGGCAACGGAATCTCCAGACGGTGTGCCGAAGCCAGAGCGCTGAAAGAGCGGCTCCTGTCGCGGGCCATCTCGGCGAGGCGGGGCCGGTGGTGGCATGGCCGGTTGTTGGTAACGCTCCAGCTCCCGCAGGTGATCCCAATCCGGGGCAGGAAGTGTCGATGTGACTGGACGTCGCACGTCGTTCAGTGTGGCCAGTTGAACGGGCAAGCTCTGAGAAGCGGGTGCCTCCGGTTCCAACACCAGCGGCATGTGCCCACCCTGGCGCAGGATGGTGACAAGCTTGGCGCGGTCCCGCGCATCTACCAGCGCCACGGTGTCAGTCAGAGGCTGCAGCAGATTCGCGGCAGCCCGTGTCGACAGGATCTTCTGCATCAACTGGGGCGAGTTGGCTCGCAGGTAAAACTCGGCTGGCCCAATTTGGACCTGCCCGTAGGTGCCCGCCACATCCCGAACGAAGTGCTGCACGGTTTGAGGAATGGGCGTGCTGGAGTGGTCGGCCAGGAAGCCGAGCATGGCGTCCGCGTCCAGCTTCGACTCCACGCCGCGCCGCAGCGAGTCCTGCGTGAGCCGCGCCACGGTGGCGCCGGTGGCGGCCGCCCCATCGGTGAAGCGCAGCAGGCAGCGGAGCAGTGTCAGCTCCAGGTCGGGCGGAGCCACGATCTCCAGGTTCGGCTGAACCACGAACTTCGTGCTCGCGTAGGCTGGTGCGTCTTTGGTGGCTAATCTCGCGCGAGCGGCAGGGCGCAGCCCAGCGAGGGGCTCTCCGGCGAGTTCCAGCAAACCCAGCCACTGCATGGCACGCAGCATGTCCACTACCGCGCCGGGTGGCGCGCTGGCTGTAGAGGTTGGCTGTTGGAAGTCCAGTAGGTCCAGGAACGTCGCTGTCGTGGCGCCCCCGGGCGGTATTGTCGCGACTAACTCGAACACGGCCATCCGCAGCGGAAGCAGCAGGGACGCGCCATAGAAGTAGTCCAGGGTCAAGGGATTGTCGCTGGCTTCCAACCAGTAGGGATTCGTCAACCACAGCTCCCGCGCCACGTCCGTGGGCGCAACGGCAAGGCTGCGCAGCCAGCGGTCTGCATCCGGTACCGGCGCGAACGTCTGCTGGCGCACCACTGCCGCGCCGCTCCACAGCAGGAAGGAGATGATGAAGCCGGCGTATTCGGGTTGCTGGATGGTGAGCCCTTGGGCCAGTTTCCGCAGCGCCTGTTTGGAGAATCCGCCGGACTTCAGCCGCGCTGGGCGCTGCTGCTCTAGAAACACCAACGCGCGGACGGCATCCGCCGGCCAGCTCGGGTGGGCGACGAAATCATTCCCTTGATAGGACTGGAGGCAGGGGCTCAGCAGGTGGGGCAAGCTTTGCTCGTTGGACTCCAGTGCCCACCGGACTTCAGTGGGCATTGCCACGGTGCTGCCCCAGCCGCTGTAGATCGGGAAGAGCAGTCCGTATTGCTGAAGCTCCACCAAACCGTTTGAGGCTCGGCCGTATTCATGGCCGTACCAGGACCACTGGCCGGCCACGACATTGCGCCGTTCCGGCGGCAGAGGTCGCAGCAGCGCCTGCAGCGGCGGCCGACCCTGGGTGCGGAGGGCTTCCGCCAGAATGAGCTGAGCCTCCGGACTCAGCTCCGCGCGGACGTCCGCCAGGGTCTTGGGGTCTACCAGCAGGCCGTGCAAGGCAGCCAGCACTTCATCTTGCTTCCACTGGCCGGCCGCCGTCACCCCCAGCTTCAGAGCGATGGAGCGGAGCTGGGTCAGATTGAGGCGCCCCAGGAGCAGTTGCATTGAGTGTGCATCGCCAAGGAAGGCCTGGCGAACACTGCTGGGCAAGTAATAGGCGTCATTGTCCACGGGGAGGAGCACGCCCGCGGCCGCCAGTCGCGCGGTGATCTGCCACACCTCGTCCGGCGGCAGCCGCTTGCCGTAGATCGCCGCGACCTGTTGTCGCGACAGCGTGTTTTGCTGGGGCAGGCCAGCCAGGTGGTACAGCAGGGCCAGGCAGCCGCGGTCGAGTTGTGGCAGGCTGGAGATCACGCGACTGTTGCCGATGTGCTTCGCCAGCAGCTCCGCGAGCTGCTGTTTGCTTGTGATTGGGCCATCAAACGCCAGGCGCCAGGAGGCCACAATCCGCTGGAGCCTGGTGACCGGCTGCTGGGCCAACGCCGTCGTCAGGTTCATCGAACACCCGTTAAAACGATCACGGCATCATGATAGCTGGGTTGAAGGCGGCGCAGAAGGCATACTTCGACACGTGGGCACCGCTTAAAAAGGGGATGGCAAGTCACCGCCGTTCGCGGATAATGTGCCTTTGAGCAGCATGCCGCGATTCACGTCTCCAGATGACGTTCAGCGCCGCCTGGCCGAGGTGGACTACCTGGCTGGCGAGCAGATCGCCGTCACGGTGTACCTGGCCGACAGGCTGGAGAAGCCAGTGCTGTGCGAGGGGCCGGCGGGCGTAGGTAAAACCGAGCTGGCCAAAGCCCTGGCGGCCTGCACTGGCTGCCGGCTGCTGCGCTTGCAGTGCTACGAGGGGCTGGACGAGGCCAAGGCGCTGTACGAGTGGAACTATAAGAAGCAGCTGCTGCGCATCCAGGTGGATTCGCGCCAGGAGGCGTGGGAGCGCATCGAGCAGGACATTTTCGCGGAGGAGTTCCTGCTGGCGCGGCCGCTGCTCACCGCCATCCGCTCGCCCGAGCCGCTGGTGCTGCTGATCGACGAGGTGGACCGGGTGGAGGTGGAAACGGAGGCCCTGCTGTTGGAGGTGCTGTCCGAATGGCAGGTGTCTATCCCCGAGCTGGGCACGCTCACCGCCGCGCATCACCCGCTCGTGGTGCTCACCTCCAACAACACACGTGAGCTGTCCGAGGCGCTCAAGCGCCGCTGCCTCTTTCTGCACATGGATTACCCGGACGTGGAACGCGAGCAGGCCATCATCCAGGCGCGCGTGCCCGGCATCGATGCCGCGCTGGCCGAGCGCATCGCACGCGTGGTGCGTTCCATCCGTGCCATGGATCTCAAGAAAGCTCCATCCGTCTCGGAGACGCTGGACTGGGCGCGTACGCTGGCCCTGCTGGGCTACGGAGAGGTGGATGCGGCGGTCACGCGCAAAACGCTGCCCATCCTCCTGAAGTACCAGCAGGACATCGCCAAAGCCGAGGGCGAACTGGCCCGCGACTAACGTTTGCGGCCGCGCGGCACAGGCATTGCTGCCGGCACTTCGATGTTGCCAGAACCAAGCTGGCGCGCAGCCATGGTCTCCGCGGTCGCCTGCCTGGGTCTCTTGACGAGCTGCTCGGCGGGAAGGGGCGCATACAGCGCGCCGTCACCCACGCCCACCTACTTCTCTGGGACGCCCGGCACCGTGGCCACCCCAGCGCACGTGCCCCCGGCACAGCTTGCCAGCGTGCCCACCATCGGCGCCGGCACGCCGATAGCGCTGTCCACAGTAGGCAACATCACTCTGCCTTCCAGCCAGCTCACCCCTACCGTTATCGCGCCCGTATCATCGGAGACGCCCATTCCTGTGAGCTGCACCGGTGCGCAAGCGTCCGGCACAGCCGCGCCGGCCGCGGCGGTAACGCCCCTGCCGGGGCCGCACGGCCCGATCATCGGCCCTGTCGCGCCGGGGCCGTACCGAGAAAACGGCACCATCTCGCCCGTCGATAGCCTGGGCGTCGAGATTCACGCACTGGAGAGCTCGCTCTGGCAGCCGAACACCATTTTTGTAGACCCCGGCCAGCACGTGATCATTGACATAAAGAACGGTGGACACAGTGTGCACGACTTTTGCAGCCCGGGCCTGCTGAAGACCGACATCCCCATTCGTGTGACCGCGCCGGACGTTGCCGCGGACATTCGCACCGCCGTGGTGGAGTTCACCGCGCCTCAGCAGCCGGGCGTGTACCAGTTCTGGTCCAACATGCCGGGGCAGGCAGAGGGTGGCATGGTGGGCGAGATCATCGTTAAGTAGCAGGCACTGAGCTCACGCGCCCACGCTGCTGGGGACGCGGTGCTGAGACGGCGCCTTCAGCGTTTCCAGGAAGTTCACGAGGTCCCCCATGTCGCTGCTGTTAATGGTGCCAGCAAAGGCAGGCATGTTGGCTGCACCGTCGAGGATACGCGCGGTGATCTGGGTGCGACTGAAGCGGTCCGCGATGGTGGTGAGGTCTGGCCCGCGGGTGCCGCCCTGGCCCTCCAGCGCGTGGCAGCTGTGGCAGCCCTTCTGCTGGAACATGCGTGCGCCGTTGATCTCGCTGCTGCTGGTGAGCCGCTGCTGGATGTCCGAGGGAATAGGCACCGCGGCAGCGGCGTCGATCACCGGGGACCAGGGCGCCTGGTAGGCCACCACCGTGAGCGCGGCCACCATCAGCACAATACCGCCCGCCAGAGCCACCGCCCAGGGCCGGCGGCTGGGCGCCCGTTCCCCATGGTTAGAGATGAACGGCACCATAATCATGAGGATGAAGATGAGGGGCGGCAGCCCGACAATGACTTCGTTCTCGATCTGGGGCGGCATGAGCGCGAGGATGGAGAAGTACCACAGCAGATACCAGTCTGGCCGGGGGTAGGTGAGGATGTTGGTGGGATTGGCCTCGGGCCCCAGCTTGATAGGCCCAATCACCTTGGCCAGCAGCACCACCACAACCACGACCCCCAGGGCAAACACAGCATCGCGCCACATAGCATCGGGGAAGAAGGGCTCTCCATCGCGCTGCACGAGCGCCTTGTATTTCTCGCGGTAGGTCTTGGGGTCCACCACCCGGCCTGGCTCCGGCAACTCAGAGATGCCGTCCAGGATGATCAGGGCCAGGTGCACCAGGATCAGCAGCATCATCAAGGCCGGAAGCAGGAACACGTGGGTCGCGAAGAAGCGGCTGAGCGTGGTGCCGCTCACGTGGTTCCCGGCGATGATGACCTTGAGCAGGAAGTTGCCGATGATCGGCACCTTGCCCGCCTGCTCGGCACCCACCACCACGGCCCAGTAGGCATCCTGGTCCCAGCGCAGCAGCTGACCGCTGAAGCCCATGAAGATGGTGAGAAAGAAGAGCAGCACCCCGGTGATCCAGTTCAGCTCGCGTGGGTACTTATACGAGCCGAACAGGAACACCTGCAGGATGTGCATGCCGATGAAGAAGAACATGGCGTTAGCGCCCCAGTAGTGCATGCCTCGCAGCAGCGACCCCCAGCTGCCGCGGTAGGAGAGGAAGGTCAGCACCTGGTACACGTCACGCGTATCCGGCTGGTAGGTGAAGGCCAGCGCCACGCCCGTCGCGATCTGAATGATGAATGCCACCAGGGTGGCGCTGCCCAGCACGTAGAACCAGCCCTTGTGGCCCATCTTGGGCACCGGGTGCTGGAGAATGGGCAGAATGGCATCGCGCACGTGGGTACGCTCCTCGATCCAGTGCCCTACGCGGCGTACCGTCTCCTCGCCCGCGGGCGGGCGCGACTCAACCGGCACGGCCGCTCAGTCCACAGCCAGGAGCGGTGCGGTTTGTGCCTGCACGTGGCCGTTCACCACGCGCGCCTTGTGGCGCAGCATGGGATGTGGCGGTGGGCCCGCTGCCACCTCGCCGTTGGCATAGAACACGCCACCGTGGCAGGGGCACTCAAAGATCTGCGCGCTGGGGATCCAGTTCAGTGGGCAGCCCAGGTGCGTGCAGTTCTCGCTCCACACGATGAAAACGTTGGCGGGCGCCTGGCGCACATACACCCCGGTGGTCTGCGTCGTTCCAGACCAGGGTACGCTCCCGACATCCACAAACGACACCAGCTTGGTATCGCCGACAGGATAGCTGTCGACACTCCCAAGGTCCTCCCAGATATCCGGCGTGGGCGTCACGATAGGCTCCAGCAGGTAGCCGATGATCGGCACTGCCACAATGGCCGAGAGGGCGGCGCCCGCCCACAGATTGATCTTAGCGAGGAAGCGGCGGCGAGTGTGGGGTTCGCCGAGTCCAATTTCCTGAAACAGATCGGTTGGCATGCTGTTGTCCTCGCGGCACGGTGTGTTGGGGGAATGGGGCCCTAATGGCGCCCTCGCCAGGGTTCGTGTGGCGTGAGCTTGAGATAGTCGTGCTCGTCGTGCAGGAGGATGTTCATCCAGGAGGTGAGGGCGAGCAGGCACAGCAGCAGCCCCAGGCCAAAGAAGAACGTCCCCAGGATGATGCCCCACAGGCCCATGAAGATGCCCACCGCCAGCACCAGGGGCCAGATGGTGGGTTCGGGCAGCGTGTCCTCGGCCTCCTCCACGATCTCCCGCTCGGCCGCGACCTCTCGCTCGAAGCGCTGCGAGGTCCGCGCTACGGAGGCATCGCGCGCTTGCCGCGCCCGCAGCAGCCCGCCCACCAGCGCCAATAGCGCCAGCGGTCGAAACCAGCTCCACAGTCGCCTCATCGTGGCCCCACCAGGCGGGCCATCACTTCAGCTGCCAAGGAAAGCCGACCAGATGTAGATCGTGGAGAAAATCAGCACCCACATGGCATCGACAAAGTGCCAGTAGACGCTGATCACTTCCAGGCCGGAATCGTTGCCGGGGCTCACCGGCTTCACGAATGAGAACAGCACCTGACCCAGCAGCAGGCACAAGCCGAGAATCACGTGCATGCCATGCAGGCCAGTGAGGGCAAAGAAAGTGGTGGCCCAAATGTCCACGCTGCCGGTCACCTGCTGATGGAACAGCCCTAACCATTCGGACACTTCGCCGTACAGGAAGGCGCCGCCCAGCGCGAAGGTGGCCAGCAGCCATAGGCGCATGGCGCGGTAGTGCCCGCGCTTTGCCGCGTACGGCGCCATCTGCACGGTGGCGCTGCTCGCCCATAGGGCCACGGAGAACCCCAGCGTGACCAGCACGTTCAGCAACTGATGCGGGCCGGGACCGCTGATCTTCTGAAATTGCCCGGCCA
Source organism: Chloroflexota bacterium (assembly GCA_050695655.1). Lineage (GTDB taxonomy): Bacteria > Chloroflexota > JAJPGV01 > JAJPGV01 > JAJPGV01 > DATKQD01. Next base: position 11,076 of record JBOGTU010000143.1, read on the forward strand.
CATACTGCGCGATAAACGTGCCAAAGAGAACCGACTCAGATGTGAGGAAGATCAGCAGGCCCATCTTGCGCGGGCCCAGCGCTGGTTCTACGCGCAGCTGCTCAACGCCTCGCTGGGCGGTCTCGGCCGACCCGCCCACCAGCATCACCCGGCTCATGCTTCGGCCTCCACTTGCCGCTCCTGGGCTGTTTCCTGGAAGCTGCGCAGCGGCCGGCGGCCGCCCACCACCGGACTCTGCGCGACGGTGTAGGCGGGCGGGGGCGAGGGGGTGGCCCACTCCAGGCTCCACGCATCCCAGGGGTTCGCGCCGGCGCGCCGCCCGTTTCGCAGCGAGACAAACACGTTGGCCAGAAAGATGAGGATGGCGAACCCGAGGATGAAGGCGCCAATCGTTTCGGCGAAGTTGTACGGCCCCCAGCCCAGCCCGGCCGGGTAGGTGTACACACGGCGCGGCATCCCCAAAAAGCCGAGCAGGTGCATGGGGAAGAAGGTGAGGTTGAAGCCGAGCATCATGATCCAGAAGTGCCAGGTGCCCAGCCGCTCGGACAGCATGCGGCCGCTCATCTTGGGAAACCAGTAGTACAGCGCCGCGAACAGCCCGAAGGCGCTGCCACCGAAGAGCACGTAGTGGAAGTGCGCCACGAGGTAGTAACTGGCATTCACCTGCCAATCGATGGGGACCACCGCCAGCGTCACCCCGCTCAACCCGCCGATGGTGAACATCGCGATGAAGCCGAGGGCAAACTTCATGGGCGCATCAAAGCGCAGCCGGCCCCGATACAGCGTGGCCAGCCAGGTCCAGATCTTTACGCCGGTGGGGATGGCGATGGCCATGCTGGTGGCAGAGAAGACCATGTCCGCGATGGGGCTCATGCCGGTGGTGAACATGTGGTGCGCCCACACGCCAAAGCTCAGGAAACCGATGGCGATACCTGACGCCACCAGATAGCTGTAGCCAAAGATCGGCTTGCGCGAGAACACCGGGATCACCTCGGAGATGACCCCGAACACCGGAATAATCATGATGTAGACCTCCGGATGTCCGAAGATCCAGAAGAAGTGCTGCCACAAGATGGGTGAGCCGCCCGCCGCCGCGTCGAAGAAGTGGAGGCTCAAAAAACGGTCCAGCTCGATCTGGATCAGCTCGCCGGTGAGCGACGGCAGCGCGAGCAGCGCCATCACGCTGGTGACGACAACCATCCACACGAACACTGGCAGCCGGCGGTAGGTCATGCCTGGGGCCCGGTTGTACAGCACAGTGACGACGAGGTTGATGGACGTGCCGATCGTGCCGATGCCGCTCATGATGAGGGCGAAAGAGTAGTAGTCGATGCCCCGCCCGGGCGAGTAGAAATTCTCTGTCAGCGGCGCGTAGGCGTACCAGCCGGCGGAGGGCGGTCCGCCGGCGGCGTAGCTGATGTACAGCAGCAGCCCGCCCGCAGGCACCAGCCAGTAGCTGAACGCGTTGAGACGAGGATAGGCCACGTCACGCGCGCCGATCATGAGCGGCAGCAGGTAGTTCCCGAGGCCGAAGACCGTGGGAATGATGACGAAAAAGATCATCGTCACGCCGTGCAAGGTGAAGGCGCCGTCGTATTCCTGTGGCGTGAGGAAGGAGTTGTTCGGATAGGCCAGCTGGCCGCGCATCAGCAGTGACTCCACGCCGCCTGCCAGGAAGAACAGCAGCGCCGTCCACAGGTACAGCACGCCAATGCGCTTGTGATCGGCCGTGGTCAGCCATACCAGCCAGCGCTCTTCCTTTTCCTTCTCGATGGCTTTGGGGTAGGTGCCGGGAAGGGCGGTGCTAGTAGCGGCCATAGCATGTCCTCATTTCAAGGTTTCCAGCCACGTGGCCAGGGCGGACGCCTGCTGTTCGTCGAGGTGCAGGTTAGGCATATAGCTGCCCGGCTTCAGCGCCTGCGCGTCGCGAATCCAGCTGGTGAGGTTGGCTTGCGTGTTGTCCAGCCGGCCGGCGCCGATGGTGCTTCGGCTGCCAATGTGCGTGAGGTCCGGCCCCACGATGCCAGTCGCCTGGGACAGCCCGCGGATGGTATGGCACTGGCTGCATGCTTCGGCCTCGAACAGCCCGGCCGCTTGCCTGGCCCGCGGTGTCGTGAGTGGGTTCGCCGGTGCGCGTTGCGCGGCCACCCAGGCGTTGAACTGCGCCAGCGGCTGCGCCACCAGTTTCAGGCGCATCCAGGCGTGCCCGACGCCGCAGTACTCGGAGCACTCACCGTCGTAGACGCCTGGCCGGTCCGGCGTGAAGTTCCAGGTGTTGGTGATGCCCGGGATGAGCTGCTCCTTGCCGCCCAGCACTGGAATCCAGAAATTGTGCACCACGTCCGCCGAAACCAGCGTGAAGCGCAGCGGCCGCCCCGCCGGCACGTGTATCTCCTCCGCCGTGTTCACGCCCAGCGACGTGTAGTCCACCTGCCACCACCACTGATGCCCGGTGATGGTGATGGGCAGCGCGTTATTCGGGATGCTCAACAGCCCGTTCATGGTGGGCACCATGTAGACGAACACGCCCAGCAGCATGAGGGCGGGGATGAGGGTCCACCAGAGCTCCAGCTTCTTGTTCTGGTAGATCTGCGGCGGCTCGCCGATTTGGCCGGGCCGCTCTCGAAAGCGAAAAATGAAGATGACGAGCGCCACTTCCACGATTGCCAGAATCACGAAACAGAGGCCGATGACTACCCAGAACAGGGTTTGGGTGGACCGCACCTGGGGTGACCGCGCAAATACGGGCCAGTACGCGGCGCGAGATGTGGTGAGCTGCGTGCCGCTGGCGGCGGCAGCCTGTGGCAGCACCAGCAGGGCAGCGAGGGCCAGGCTCAGGCTGGCCTGCCAGAGGTGCCCCCGGGGCCGGAGTGCCAGAATCACGGTTCAGCCGCCGCGCAATAACCGTGCCCCAAGAGCAACGGTTTTGCCTCTTCAACCGTTACCCTTAGCAGGTTTTGTTAGCTGAACGATACACGGCAGGTGCGCACGGGCGCATCCGCCACTGGCGACTCGCGGGTCCGCTGCTGGCGGTGCTGCTGTTCACCTCCGCCTGCGGCGGCCAGAGCTTGAGCCCGCTGTACGGCTTTTGCGCCCAGGTGGTGGCCGGGCAAACGGCGCCCGTGGTGAAGGCGACGAAGGCGGCCGGTTTCGGCTGGCTCACGCAGCAGGTGCGCTGGGATGGCCTGCAGCCAACGCCCACCACCACCATCAACTGGAGCCAGCTCGATACGGCCGCCAACGCCGCTTCAGCCGACGGCATCAAGATGATGTTCAGCGTGGTTGCCGCTCCCGCCTGGGCGGCTGTGCCCAACGGCCACTTTCCGAAGGACCCGGCCGTATTCGCCACCTTCCTCACCGACACGGCTAAGCACTTCAAAGGGCGCGTGCAGGCGTACGAGATATGGAACGAGGAGAACTTCGCCACTGAAGTGGGTCCTGGGCACATCAGCCCCGGCCAATACGTAGAGCTGCTGAAGACCTCGTACACCGCCCTCAAGGCTGTGGACGCGACCCTCACTGTCGTGTCCGGCGCGCCCACGCCAACCGGCGTGAACAACCCCAACATCGCCATGGATGACGCGACCTACCTGCAGCAGATGTATGCCTATGACAACGGCGTGGTGAAGGGCTACTTCGATGTGCTTGGCGCGCATCCGGAGGGGTACGCCAATCCACCGGAAGAGACGATGGCCAACCACACCCGGCCCAACTTCTCCAACCATCCCAGCTTCTTTTTCCGTCGCATGGAGGACTATCGCGCCATCATGGTGCAGGCGGGTGATGGCGCTAAGAAGATCTGGGCCACCGAAACGGGTTACGACTCCAAC
>JBOGTU010000144.1:0-17107 GCA_050695655.1 Chloroflexota bacterium
CTTCATGGATGCCCTCTTCGGCACCGTGTACTTCCCTAGGCACCGGCCGGCGAACTATGGCCTGAGCGGCTACACCGTGCCCAAGGGCATTGCCCGCCAGCTGGCCTTTCCCTTCGGCCCGTCGCGCTGAGGCCGGTTTGGCGCAGGCGGCGTTTGCAGTGGTGTCGCTGCAGAGTGATCCCGAAGCAGTTCAGGCAGGAGGGCTGGCCGCGCAGTCGATGCGGTACAGGCACACCGGCGTGCTGATGCCGCGCAGGCGCACTTCAAAGCTGGTGGCCTGGCTGGCGCGCATGGAGTCGACTGTTCGCAGCAGCGTGTAGACCTCGGCCGTCATGGTGACCTCGCCACCCTTCGCCTCGTGCTGGGTGCGCGCGGCAACGTTGACTGTGGTGCCGAAGTAGTCCAGCTGGTCGTTCTCGGTGACGATGAAGCAGGGCCCCTCGTGCACGCCCACCTTCACCAACCGCAGCGGGTCAGCCAGGCCGCGCGTGGGCATGTCACGAATGGCATCCTGAATCTCCAGCGCCGCCTGCACCGCGGAGAGGCCCTCCGGGAAAGCCGCCATCACCGCGTCGCCAATCGTTTTCACCACGGCCCCGCCGTGGCCCTCAATGACCCTCCGCAGGATGGCGAAGTGCTCTGTCACCAACCGGAAGGCCGGCGCATCGCCGGAGCGCTCATACAGGCTGGTTGAGCCGGAGAGGTCCGTGAACAGCAGACCCACCTTGCCCACTTCTACGCTCACGCCCTCCGCCAGCGCCTCGCCCGAGAAGAGGGAGTGGAACTCCGGGTACAGCAGCATGCGGCTGGGCGTGGCGGCGTACTGCGAGCGCTCGACTTTATCGAGAACCACCGTAGCGACCTGCGCCAGGTTGTTCGCGATGGTGAAGGTGCACAGCCCGGCGTCGGCTTGCAGAGTGCTCGGGCTGAGCGCGCCATCTATCACCGCCGCCCGGATGGAGCTGCCCGCTGGCACCTCGGGCTCCGCGGTGAGCCGCGCCAGCCCGCGGGCCTGCGGGCAGCGCAGGTAGTATGCTCCGCGATCCAGCGGCACTGTCCAGCTCTTACTTTCGCCGGGCGGAATGAGTGAGCTGGCCAGCCGGTGCGCGGTGACCATGGGACCGCCCACGCAGTAGATGCCCACGTTCACGTCGCGAATGCGCGGGGCGGGGTAAAAGCGCGCTTCGATGTGTTCGTCCACATCCGCGGCGAAGTCCAGGTTGCAGGCTTCGCAGTGGCCGGTCTGGCCCAGGATGTTCAAGTGCAGCGCGGTAGCCTTCACACCACGGCAGCTGGGGCAGCGCAGCTCCCAGCGCATCTCCAGCGCACCCTCCACTGTGGCCCGGAAGCACGTTTCCATGAGCTGACGAGGGTCCAGCCCGTGCGTATCGGCGAGTTCCAGGGGGCGCATACCCGCCACCGCGTCGTCCTCTCCCTCCAGCAGCAGTGCGCGGAGCAGGGCCACGCACTCGGGCGGCGAGCCCGCCGCGCGCACGCGGCCCAGAACCCGGTCCAGCGCGGCGTCGGCTCCGCTGCTCAGGCGCGGCCGGCGCGGTGGGAAGGCGCTGGCAACCTGGCCGTCCAGGAAGCGGTCGATCTCCAGGTAGCGTTTGCGGGCGCGCCGCATGGAGCGCGGCGCGATGCCCAGCTTCAGCAGCGGATAGGTGAACAACGATTGCGGCACCAGCTCGGCGAATACCCGGGCGCAGGTCCCGCCGCCCTCCAGAGCAGTGAGCTCGGTGCCGCCTTGAAAGTGCTTCACAGGGCCCTTGGTGTACTCCCGTTCGACGTGGAAACGGCGGGGCCGCTCCCACTCGAAAGGGTGCTCGATCCAGCGCGCGTAGGGAATGCCCCACAGCCGGTACTCGCCCACGTCGCGTTCGCCCTGCCCGGCCTCGCCACGAATGAAGTGCGCCACGGGCAGGCCCACGGCGCGATTGATGGCATCGGTATTGGCCACCAGCGGCCACAGCTCATCCGCCGCGTGCCGCAGCACGACCCGCGTCTCCACCGCCACTACCACGTCGACTTGCTTCCGTTCTCCGCGGCCTTCACTGGCACTTGTCTCCGCCCAAACCTACCCGCGGGCGGCACTCGCGCTACTCCAGCATACGCGCTCAGCGCGGCCTGGAGGCAGCGACCGGTGTGGCCACTTCTGTTGCCGATACGACCAGCCGCTGGCCGTACTCTTTGGTGGCTTTGTCCCAGGCGCCCGAGCAGGTGATGAGATTGAGCCGAGGTGTGGCAGCGGCGCCGAAAATGGCCGCCAATGGCGCGGCGTCATTCGAGTAGCTGGTGAGCCTGGTAACGGCGAACTGCACCACCGAACCATCGGCTCGGTCGACGGTGACCGAGTCGCCCGGCTTGAGGGCGTGCAGGTTCCAGAAGACGGCCGGCGCGCTGGTGGAATCGAGATGGCCCTCGATCACGGCGTTGCCATCTTGCCCCGGCCGGTACCCCAGGTCATACCAGGCCGCATCCATCCACTGCCGGGGCACATCCATGGCGCCGCTGGCCGTGTTGCCCACTTCCTCTACCGGCGCGTTCACGTGAATGCTGGGGATGATCAGGCGGTTGGGGATCGCTGGCCTGGGCACCGGCGTAGGCAGGCTGAAGGTGCCACCGGCCGTTGGTGTGAGGGTGCCGACCGGCGGGCCAGCGGGAGCAGCCGCGGGCGTGAGGATCGTCACCCGCTGGCTCGCCGGCGGCGCGGCGGGCGCCCTGCCCGCGCCGGAACACCCCGCCAGCACCGCCAGCAAGATGAAGGGCATGGCGCCCTCTCCCAGAACACTGCGCCAGCCCTTCATCTCCCGCTGATACGCCGCCGAGCCCGCGGCGGATCACTGGTGAGATGTTTCAATTCAGGTGTGGATGCGGCGGAGACGCGGGCGCTGCGTATCCGCCTGGGGCAGGCGGTACGTGTGTATCGGGACTCGCAAGTGATGACACTGGCCGAGCTGGCCGATAAGGTGGGTGTGACCGGCGGCGAGCTGGAGGCCGTGGAAGCCGGAAGCATTCCCGCTACGCTGGAGCTGCTCACCGCCCTGGCCGAGGTGTTCGATGCGCCACTGCTGTCGCTGCTCATCGAGGCGGCGGCCATGCCCATGGCCCCGGCCGAGGCCGCTCGCGCTACGGACGCGCTTTTCTCCGATGAGGACCTCGTCGAAGTAGCTGGTTACCTGCTGGAGTTCGACCGCGCCAGGCGACGACAAGTGCGCGACTTCTGCGCGCGGCTCGCCGGGCAGTAGCTTTCTCAGTGGGTGAACCATGCGGCTGCGAGTGGCGTATGAATCCGCGAGGCCCGCTCCGGAGCGCGGTCACAGCTTGACACCAGGAGAACCACCCATGAACGGAACCCAGGAAGCACCTACACGCTCACTTGGCAAGCCCAGCCGGCGGCAATTCCTCGGCTGGTCCGCGGCGGGGGTAGCGCTGGCCGGCGCCGCGGGCGCGGGCATGGTGCCCCGCTTCGCCATTCCGGCGCACGCCGCGGGCGACGTCGACCTCGTTCAGTTCGCGATCTCGCTGGAGTTGGCGGCCATCAACGCCTACACGGCCGGCATCCCCAAGCTGAGCTCGGCCACGGCCGCCGTGGCCACGAAAATTCAGAGCCAGCACAAGGATCACGCTGCCGCGCTGGGCAAGGCGGCCAGCGGTTTGGGCGCCACGCCCACCACCACACCTTTCGCGCTGCCTGCACCTCCGCCGCTGAACACGGAGACCGATGTGCTGACCTACGCCCTGGGGTTGGAGAACGCCGCGGCAGCCACCTATCTCGATGCGATAGGCCGGCTCCAGGCGCGTGACCTGCAGATTTCGCTGCTGACCATCATGGGCGATGAATCCGAGCACGCCAGCGTACTGGCATCGGCCCTCAAGATGGACCCCGTGCCTGACGCCTTCCTCTCAACCAGCAAGTCGGTAGCCCCAAAGGCCTAAGGAGTACTGCAATGAGCACTGACGTCATCGAACAAGACGCGATCCATCAAGAAACCACCGGCCAGGAAGAGGCCACCGGCCGGAGCCTGTTCCGGCAGCTTCTCAAGTACGCCGGCATCGCCGCCGCCGCGGGCGCTGGCCTCAACTTCGCCGGCGGCCTGGGCGTGGCACTGGCGGCCACCAGCGACGCCGCCATTGCCAGCTTCGCCATCGTGCTCGAGGGCGTAGCCGTGAAGGCTTATGCCGCGGGCGCGCCGCTGATCACCGATCCCAACATCCTGGCCGTGGCCAAGAAGTTCGCTGCCCAGCACCAGCAGCACCACGACGCGCTGGTGGCCGCGTTGCAGAAGATGGGCGGCACGCCCCCCAACGAGCCGGCCGCGAGCGCGTTGCACTTTCCGGCCCTGCACAGTCAGACCGACGTGCTGAACTTTGCCCTGGCGCTGGAGAATGTGGCCGTGGGCGCTTACGCGGGCGCCATCCGCCAGTTCCAGAACGTGGCGCTCATCCAAACGCTGGCCAGCATCTTTGGAGTGGAGGCCAAGCATGTGGCCGTGCTGCGCAGCGTGCTCGGCCAGGATCCGCTGCCGGACTCATTTGTGTCCGGCGCCTCGTCGAGTGTGGTGCAGAGCACCACGGCGCAGATTCTGGGCACCAATGCCGCGCCACAAACGCCTGCTGCCATGCCGAATACCGGCGGCGGCTGGGGCGCCACGCAGCCTGGGGTACGGTGAACCTCTCCCGAATGGGTGCGGCTGCCATGCTGGCGCTGGCACTGGCCGGGTGTGGAGGTGGCGCAACGCCACCCCCACCCGCCGCGGCCACGGCCGCGCCATCGCCGACGGCCGTCCCACCGACGGCTGTCCCACCAACGGCTGTGCCACCAACGGCTGTGCCACCAACGGCCGTTCCGGCCACGCCAACCACTGTGCCGCCAACCCCAGTGCCAGCTACGCCCGTGCCCACGCTGGTGCACCGGGCGCCCGTGGCCACACCGGTACCTGTTCGGCCAGCCGCCGCGAGCACGAGCGCCGTCTCCATCTCTAACTACGCCTTTGTCCCGGCTACACTGCATCTGAGCGTGGGGAGCAAGGTGACCTGGACGAATAAGGACCCCAGCAACCACACCGTGACGGCTAAGAACGGCGCTTTCGATTCCAGCGATCTGCAGCGGGGGCAAAGTTTCACCTTCACCTTCAGCAAGGCCGGCACTTACGCCTACTACTGCCGCGTGCACCCCTTTATGACCGGTACCATCGTGGTGCAGTGAACCAAAGAGCAGGGAGCGGATTAGCGGCGCATGATCGAGTCGCTTCCTGCTGATGAGCGTGACCGGCGGCTGCTGGAGCGCGTGGCCACGGAAAGGGATCCGGACGCGCTGGCGCGCCTGTACGATGCCTATGCGGGCCTCGCTTACTCGTTGACCCTGCGCATGCTGAGGGACCCTGGACTGGCGGAGGACGTGGTGCAGGAGGCCTTTTTCAACGTGTGGCGCAACGCCGGTCGCTTCGAGCTGGCCCGGGGGAGCGTCCACACCTGGCTCCTGTCCATCGTGCACAACCTCACCATCGACAAGCTCCGCCGCGCCCGCCGTAAGCACTCGTTGGACGTGGGGCTGGACGCGGCGGAGGAGGTGCTGGAAGCGCCGGACGTGTGGCGCGACGTCTCGGCGCGGCTGGAGACGGAGCGCATTCGGCAGGGGCTGAGCGGGCTGCCCAGCGAGCAGCGCAGGACCATCGAACTGGCCTATTACGGGGGCTGCACGCAAACGGAGATCGCGGCTCGTCTGCATATCCCGCTCGGTACGGTGAAGGGCCGCCTGCGGCTGGGGCTGGATAAGCTGCGGTTGGCGTTGGCCGACACTGGCCAGGAGCTGTCACGGGAATGACGTGCGATGAAGTGGACGAACTGCTGGCCGCCTATGCGCTGGAGGCGCTGCCCGAGCGCGCGCGGCGCGATGTGGAGGAGCACCTCGCCACCTGTGATCTGCACCCAGCGCTGGAGGAGTACCAGCGCGTGGTGCAGCTGCTGGCCGTGAGCGTGCCATCGGTGCAACCGCCTCGCGAGGTAAGAGATCGGCTCATGGCGCGCGTGTATCGCGATGCGCAGCCCACGCCGTGGCGGCTCGGCGGGCGCTGGCTGTACGGTTGGCTGGCCGCGGCGGCCCTGTTGCTGGCGGCCCTGGGCTTGGGTGCGCGCGACCTTGTGCTGTCGTCCCAGCTTGCCGGCGCGCCCCAGCGTTGGACACTGCAGCCTACCATGGCCATGGCCACCGCCGGCGGCACGCTCACCTACCTGGCCGGCCAGCCCATCTCCACCCTCACGTTGATGGGCCTGCGCCCGCTTCCGTCGAACGGCATTTACGAGATTTGGCTGATCAAGGGCGGCAAGCCGCGGCCCGCCGGATTGGTGAGGCCGTCACCCACCGGGCTCGCCGCAGCGGTGCTGGAGGGCTCGCCTCTGGGGTACGACGCCGTGGCTGTGACGATCGAGCCCGGCCCGCGTGGCTCGCCCGCGCCGACCAGTTCGCCGTTCGTTCTGGCTCATCTCAACGCCGCCTGAGGGGATTGCCGGCCCCTGCCCAATGCACGCGGAGGAACTACAATGCCGCGAGAACGTTACAAGGCGAAGCGCGCGGCTGGAGACGGCCGTGGCGCCGGGAAGGAACGACGCGAGCAGTGAAGGTTGGATTCATCGGCCTGGGGCAAATGGGGAACCGCATGGCGCGCAACGTGGCGAAAGCCGGTCATGAGCTGGCCGTGTATGACGTGCGGCCTGAAGCAACCAGTGAGATCGCTCAGGCTGCCGGCGCGCGCGCCGCGACCAGCCCGGGGGATGCCGCGCGGGACGCGGACGTGGTGTGCACCTCGCTTCCCGCTCCCAGGGATGTGGAGAGCGTGGTTACCGGGCCGAACGGCTTGCTGGAGAACATGAAAGCCGGCAGCGTGTACATCGACCTGTCCACCAACGCCCCCAGCATGGTGCGCAAGCTCAGTGCGCTGCTGAAAGAAAAGGGCATCGACATGCTGGATGCGCCAGTGAGCGGCGGCGTGGGTGGTGCCGAGAACGGCACCCTGTCCATCATGTGCGGCGGTGAGAAGGCGGTGTACGAGCGCGTGCAGCCGGTGCTGTCGGCCATGGGCACCAAGCTGTTCCACTGCGGTGCGAGCGGCGCCGGCTCGGTGGTGAAGCTGTGCAACAACATCGCCGGCCAGGCGCACGCGGTGATCATGGGCGAGGTGCTGTCGCTCGGGGTGCGCGCGGGTGTGGAGCTGAAGACGCTGGCCAGCGTCATTGCCGTGAGCACCGGCACCAACAGCCGGCTCACCGGCAGCTTCCCCCGGCGGCTCTTTCGACGGCAGTTCGAGAATCCGGGCTTCTCCGCCTACCTGTCCCACAAGGACACGCATCTCGCGCTGGATCTGGCGCACGAGCTGGGCGTGCCCCTGGCCATGGGCGAAGTGGTGGGCAGCGACATGGACGAGGTGATCGAGCGTGGCTGGGGCTCGCTGGATTTCGACATCGTGGCGCGTATCCAGGAGGACCGCGCCGGCGTGGAACTGAAGCTCACGGATGAGGAACTGCAGGGCTACCCACCCCCGCGCTGAGCCATGCGGGCAGTTCGGCGAGCGCAGTCGTGCTCGCCGAACTGCTGCTTACGCCGGAGCGAGCGCCCGGCGCGCTGAGGCGCGACCGAGCATTTCGGCCAGCCCGATGGCGACGAGCCCGAGCAGCAGGTGGATGACCTGGATGATCCAGTGCAGTGAGCCGGGCATGATGCTCTGCTGCGAACTGCCAAAGCCGATCACGATGATGCCCCAGATGAGCGCGGTGATGGCCAGCCCCGCGTTCATGCCCAGCGTGAGCGCGCGGATGCCCATGTACCACAGCGCCAGCACCAGGATGATCCCCAGCAGCATGTGAACATTGACATAACGCAAGCCGCGCCCAATCCAAAAGGCGATACCCAGCAGAATCAACAGTACGCCGCACACGCGGACGATCATCTGTGCAATTTTCATAACGTCCTCCATTGTGCCTTACTCGGCAATTTCACGGTCTCACGCCTTCACTCGAGCGCCGCGCGCACGTAGTAGAGCGCCAGGCGCTGCACCAGCTCCGGCTTGACGCTGGCCAGCGGCAGGTGCTCAGAAGTGAGCATGCCGCGCAGCGGGCGATCGATCTGCACCATGGACTCGCCCGCGGGCAGGCGAATGCAGAGGGACCGCTCGCCCGGCGCGTAGCGCGTATCAAAGGTGAAGTACACGGCCTGGCCGCTGGCCGGGATGGGTTGCTCCAAGAAGCTGTCGATGCGGCACTTGTGCCCTTCGGCGCTGAGGCGCTGAGCCATGCCCTCCAGCGCGGGAAGAACGATCGTTTCGGCCACCTGCCTGAAGCGCTCGTCCAGGTCGTCCCGCCGGTAGCCGCGCAGCCGCGGCAGCAGGCTCTGGAACTCGGCTTCATCGTTGGGGATCATGTGCCCCTCCTGCACCCTGGCGGGGGTGAGTGTATTGGCAGCGCGTTCTTCTGCCCGGCGTTTGGCCTCCTGCACCTCCCGGCGGGTGGGGCCGGCATCCTGCACGGCGCCCGCGCCGGAGAGTGGGCCGGCCGCGAAGAAGCGATGCAGGAAGGGGTAGAGGCAGAAAATGGGCAGCGCGGAGATCACGGTGGTCGCCGCGCCGAAGGAGCCTGGCCCGCCACCCCCGCCGGCCCGAAAGATCATCGTCAACGGCCACATGGTGCTGCTGTCCAGGTACAGCACGGCGCCCAGGTAGGCGTTCCAGTAGTCCGCGGCGGTGAACAGCGCGATGACGGCGATCACGGCTTTGGACATCGGCAGAACCACGCGCATCATCACCTGCACCTCGGTCGCGCCATCCAGCCTGGCGGCGTCGCCCAGGTCCGGAGGGATCGCGATGATGATGAACTGGCGGATGACGATGACACCCAGCGAGTTCACCAGCACCGGCAAGATGAGTGAGGCGTAGTTGTTCAGCAGCCCCAGCGCCCGAACCACCAGATAGGTAGGAATGAAGTTCGCCGGCACCAGAAAGCTGATGGCGACCAGCAGCAGCAGCGCGCGGCTGCCGCGAAACGGCCGTGTGAGGGCGTAAGCGAGCGCGGTGGTGACGATCATCGTCGCCGCCGTGCCCACGAGGGTGATGCCCACGCTCACCAGCAGCGCATGGAACACCAGCCCGCGCCCCAGCAGGAACTCATAGGCCAGCAACGTGGGGTGAAAGCCAACACGCTGGCCTTCGAAGTTGATGTCGCGCGGGCTGCTGATGCTGGTGGCCAGGATGTTCAGCAGCGGGTACACCAAGCCCACCACCACGAAGGCCAGGAAGACGGCCTTGGCGGTGAGGTTCAGCCGGCTGGGCTGCTCCATCCAGGCCGGGCGCCGAGCACGGGCGATCATGCGTGGGCCTCGAAGGCCGAGAATCCGACGCGGCGGAAGAGCCGCAGGCAGATGAGGATGAGCACCAGCCCAACCGCGCCGTTGACGATGCCCGCCGCGGTGGAGAGGCTCCACTCGCCCACGCCGATGGCATGGCTGTACACGTAGGTGCTGAGGATCTCCGAGGCCTGGGTGCCCACGAGGAATTGCTGGATGAGCACCTGCTCTGCGCCGGTGGAGAGGAACTGCGCGATCTGCAGGATGAGGAACAGCAGCACAATGCCGGAGATGCTCGGCAGGGTGATGTGCCACAGCCGCCGCCAGTGCCCCGCGCCATCTACCGCCGCGGCCTCGTACAGCCGTGTATCGATCATCACCATGGCCGCGAGGTAAATGACGGTGCCCCAGCCAGTCTCCTTCCAGATCAGCTGCAGGGTGAGCGTCCACTGGAACAGGGCGGGGTTGGTAACGATCTCCACTCGCGGCAGGCCCAGCGTTTGCAGCAGCTCGTTCAGCGCGCCGGTGCGCCCAAACAGGCTGTTGTACATGCCTACAACGACGACCCAGGAGAGGAAGTGCGGCATGACGGCGATGCTCTGCAGCGCGGCTCGCAGCTTGAGGCTCATGAGGCTGCTGAGGATGAGCGCAAAGATGATGGGTACGGGGAAGTCCAGCACCACCTGCAAGCCCCAGAGCGTGAGCGTGTTCTTGGCCGCGTGCCAGAAGTCGCGGTCGTGCAGCAGGTCGGAGAAGTTCTGCAAGCCCACCCACTGGCTGTGGAAGAAGCCGATGAAGGGCAGGTAGTTCTCAAAGGCGATGATGTCGCCCAGGCTGGGGACGATGTAGAAGATGAGCAGCCCCGCTGCCCCTGGCAGTACCAAGAGCCACAGCGTGAGGTCCTGCCGCGCTCGCCCGCGCCGTTTGACGCGAGGCCGCGCTTCGGCCTGCGCGGCCGAGAGCGCGCTGCTGGGCGTTTCCGGGTGTACCAGTAGTGGTTGGGCCATTCCCTTTTGCGACCTGTGTGCTGACGGTGCACGGCTTGGCATGCGCGTGCCCCGTCTACAAAACCAAGCTGCCACGGAAGCCGCTGGTGTCTTGGGAGGTGCGCCGCCTCCGCCTCTCAGCGGTCTGCCACGGCAGCCAGTTTTCGAGAGGCTACCAGCTTGGCCGGAAAATTGTCAAGCAGCCTGTTGTGAAGCTGCTGTGAAGGTCTCGTGAAGGGCGGCTGGCGCACATCAACAGGGGTTGGGCTGAGAGGACCCTGGGGGCTCAGTCGTCGTTGCCGGGGTCGTCGTTGTCGCGGGCAACGATGGCGCTGCCGATGGCGCGGCGCGCCACCAGGATGCGTGCGCGGGGAAGGTCCAGCACACGCGGCTCGGGCGCGCCGCTGGGGTTGGCGCTGCCGGCGCGAATCTCGGCCACGCGTGCTTCCAGGCCTTCAAGCGCCTTGTACGCTGCTACCAGGCGATCCATAGCGTTGCTGGCGCAAGCCTCCCGCGCGCGCTGCTCCGCGGCCTGGGCGTAGTCCTCCACCTCTGGCGCGGGCGGATGGGCGGATGAGCGCCGCATGGTGCAGCCCTGGAAGAAGGCCAGGCGTTGATCGGCCATGGCCAGCGCCGCGCTGAAGCCCGCGGTGGGCTGGAGGGAGAGCTGGGCCGAGTCCAGAGCCTGGCTGAGCCGCCGCACTGCTTCGCTGGCACGCGCGAGACCGCTCAGCACGACGGATTCCAGCGCCTGCCGTGAGCAGGCCTGGCCGTAGGCCAGCCCGCTGACCTGCGCGGTTACCGCGTCGGCCAGGTCGTTTGCGCTGCTGAGAACATCCTCAAGCGGCTCGCTGGATGGCGCCATAGGCTACAACAGTAGCGCCAACCGCTGGCCGGTGCGCCGTCAGCCCTTGATGACGCCTTCGCGCGCGATGACGATGGACATGGGCTGGGCGAACAGCGTGCGGCCATCCTCCTGGAGCGCCTTCCACTGCGGCGTCTGCACTGCCCGCTGCAGCGCGGCCAGGTCATCGAACCACAGCTCGGCAAAGCCATCGTGGGTCAGGTCGCGAAAGGCGTAGGCCTCCTGCAGGGCGTGGTTCTGCACGTAGCGCCGCAGGCCCGGTACCTTGGCGCCCAACGGACCGTGGACGGCGATCCAGTGATCCTGGAACTCGCGCAGGGTGAGGCCCGGCAGGCGCGAGGCCACGATCACCGCCTTGACCATGCTCGGCGTGGTGGGGCCATCGAGCACCACCCGCTCGCTGGCGATGACACTCATGCGCTTGTGGCCAATGGGCCAGTCCGGCAGCCGGTCGAACAGCTGCGCATCGTCCGTGCGGACGTTGTGCGCGAGGGTGATGACGTTGGGATCGCCATAGCGGGCGGCGCCCACATACCAGTCGTACACATCGCCATCCTCGGGCCGGATCACGTCGGCCAGGCGGGGAGACGGTGGCGCGTGGCGCAGGGCATCAAGGCTTTCGTACCAGAAGAAGGAGACGCCGTCATGCGTGGGCGCTGGGTTGCCGCCGTACGCCTCGGGCAGGGTGAGGTGCTGCACATAGCGCACCAGGTGTGGCGTTTTGGCGAACATGGGGCCGTGCAAGTGGCTCCAGTAGTGGTGGAATTCGGCCAGCGAGCGACTGTTCGGATGACGGTTCGCGCCGGCGATGATCTTGATCATGCGTCTTCCCTTTGATGTGTGCGCTGGTGTGTGCGCGCCTTCAGCAGGCCGTACAGCGTTTGGTGCGTAGTGACGTCCACGCGGCTCTCCACCCCGAGGCGGACGAGTTTGCCGGTGATCCACTCCAGCTCCGTGTGGCGTTTGCCGGCGCAGAAGTCGCGGTTCATGGAGCTGGTGAAGCCGGCCATGGCGCTGGCGTTCTGGGCCACCAGTGCTCGGTAAGCCGCCACTGCCGCGGCGACGTCGTGCCCACAGGCGCTCGCCACGGCCAGCAGTTCCGTGGTGAGGCGCGCGAACAGCTCCTCCGCCTCAGGCACGCTGAGGATGTCGCCCAGAGTGAGGTTCCCCGCGGAGGTCAACGTGGCGAAAGGCACCAGGATGCCCATCTTCTCCCACAGGGCCTGGCGCCCATCGGGCGCGGTGGCAGCCGCGATGCCAGCCTCGCGGAAGACGGCGGCCAGCTGGTTCAGCGGCTCGGTAGGCGGCCCCTGCAAGGCCGCCAGGCGCAGCTGGTGCACGGGGATCAGGTGGCCAATCACACCTGGCTCGAGGATGGTCGCTTCGATGGCCGCGGTGCCGGCGATCACGCGGTCGGGGCCGATGGCGGCCGCCAGCTCGTCCGGCGCGTCGAGCCCGTTCTGAATGGTGACCGCGCGGCCGTTGGGCGCCAGCAGGTGGCGCGCCGCCTCAGCCGCCGCGGCGAAGTCGTACATCTTCACGCCTAGAAGAGCCAGCTCGCGCTCGCCCAGATCGCCTGGATCATCGCTGGCCAGCGGATGCACGGTGAAGGTGCCTGCCTGCGGGCTGCGTACTTGCAGCCCGCGTTGGCGGATTGCCAGCAGGTGCGGCCCGCGCGCCAGAAAGGCCACGTCGTGACCCGCTCGCGCGAGCAGTCCGCCCAGAAAACCACCTACGCCGCCGGCGCCAATGACCGCGATTCGCATTCGGCCAGCGTACCACGATGCGTGGCGAGCGAGCAGCGTCGGCCGGCAGCGAAGGGCTGTTGCAGGCGCGGTCATTGGCGCCGGCCCTGAGGCCGCCCATGAGGCCGCGGCGTTCGTCAGGCCGGTAGGCTGTCGCCGGGAAAGCCTCGGCAAGCGTGGATCTCGCAGGTGAGGATGCCCGCCTGGATGGCAGGGTCGCCTTCCAGAATGGCTGTGACTTCGGCCACGTCGCCCTTGAAGATGCCGATGCCGGCCACATTGCCCCCGTCACGGATAGGGCAAACAATCGACAGCACACCGGCTGCGCGCAGGGCAATGTTCCGACGCCCATGCTCCCAGATGATCGCCTCGCTGCTCGGCTCGTCACGCTTCGCGGTCCTGTGAAGGATCACGGCCGTATAGATTTGGGCGCTGGCCCGAACGGTGTTCATCACCTCGTCCGAGATCGCCGGTAGGTCCACAGAAAACAGCCTCCTCACGGGATCGATTGGGTATCAGGTGACGAAAGTGTGCGAGAAGGCACAGTAGCACACAGGCAAGGTTGCGTAGAATCAGTGTGTGGGGGGCGGGGGTGTGGCGTGGCGCGTGCTGCCCTTGCTGTGCGCCTTGAGCCTGGCGCTGCCGCCGGCGCTGGCGCAAGCGGCGCCCAGCGCGACACCCACGGGAACGGCCGCGGAGTCGGCCACGGCAACGCCGGCATCGACCAGTCCGTCGCCAACGGCAACAACGACAAGCACGCCCACGCTGCCGGCACCACCCGCCACGCCCACGCCGCGCCCCAGCAGCACGGCCAGCCCCAGCGGGCCGGCTTCACCCAGCGCGACAAGCGTCCCCCCGGCGACGTTCAGTGCCACGGCAATGCCCACGGCAACCGCGAGCGCCGCCGCCACGCGAACGGCCACGGCGACGCCGACACCAAGCCCGACACCGATACTGCCGCCGACGGCGAGCGCGACGCCTACCGTGGATGGCGTGCCGCTGACGGTGGAGTTCAAGGCCGGGACGAGGGCGGCGCAGCGGGCGGCATCGGTGTTGGCGGATGGGGGGCAGGAGGTGCTGTACCTGGCGCCGCTGGGCAGCAGCATCATCAACGTGCCGGTAAGCAGCGAGGCGGAAGTGATGGCCAGCTACGCGGTGGACCCGCTGGTGAGCAGCGTGCAGGCGCCGGTGGTAGTGGCCAAGGCGGGCACGCCCAGTGACCCGCTGTACGCCCAGCAATGGGCGCTGCCCAAGATCGGCTGGGACCAGGCGTACGCCAGCATTCCAGTGCATGGCAGCGCAACGATCGCCGTGCTGGATACCGGAGTGGAGGCCAGTGTGCCGGACCTGGCCGGGCGCCTGGTAGGGGGCACGAGCTTCACCGGGGGCGCGGCGACGAGCGACCCCAACGGGCACGGCACCGAGATGGCGTCGATCGCGGCGGGGCAGGTGAACAACGGCAGCGGGCTGGCGGGCGTAGCATATGGCGCCGGCATGCGGGTGCAGCCGGTGCAGGTGCTGGGCAGCGATGGGACAGGCTGGGATGCCAGCGTGGCCGCGGGGGTGCTGTGGGCAGCGGACCATGGCGCGAACGTGATGCTGATGGCGTTTGACAGCCCCAGCTACTCGGCGGTGCTGGCGGCGGCGGTGAGCTACGCCGAGAGCCGGGGCGTGGTGCTGGTGGCCGCCACCGGCAACGATGGCGTGAGCACGCCCACGTACCCGGCCAGCCTGCCGGGCGTGATAGGCGTGGCGTCGACAGATGCGAGCGACCATGTGCTGGCGAGCAGCAACACCGGCGGTGTGGCAGTGGCGGCGCCGGGCGCAGGCATTGAGGGGCTGGCGCCGGGCGGTGGCGGAGTAGCGGTGACGGGCACATCGGCGGCGGCGGCGGAAGTGGCCGGAGCGGCAGCGCTGCTGGCGGCGGGAGGGCGGAGCGCCAGCTATATCACGACACAGCTGACCGCCACCGCGGACGCGGTGAGCGGGCAGGCCTTTGGCCGGCTCAACCTGCCGCGCGCTTTAGGCCCGGAGCTGGCTGGCACGCCCACGCCCACTGGCTCGGTCACACCCATCGCCAACGGAACGCCCACCTACGTGGCGGCGGCCAGCTCCTTCAGGGTGAACATCACGGCAGACGGCACATTCGCTGGCGCCTGCGCGGCCGCCACAGCCAACGAGTGCACCCTTCGCGAGGCGATCATCGAGGCTGAGGTGGCTGGTGGCTCAATCAGCCTGCCGGCCGGCACCTATGCCCTGAGCGCCCCTTTGCCCCTGATCATCGCGGCCGCTGCCCCTGTGACCATCACCGGGGCGGGTAGTGCCACCACGATCATCGACGGAGGCAGCCTCAATCAGGCGTCCAGCAACATTCTGGCACTGCAGAGTGGCAGCCTCACCATCACCGGCGTCACCATCACGCATGGCACCTGCAGCGCTTGCACCGGAGGTGCTGTGAGCAACGGCGCGAGCCTGGCGCTGGCCAACGACGTGATCGCCGCCAACAGCTCCGGAGCCGGCGGTGGGCTCTACAACGGCTCCGGCGCCAGCATGACTCTAACGGAGGTCACTGTCTCCGGCAACACGTCGACCGGCGTTGGCGGCCTTGGCGGTGGCATCGAGAGCCTGGGCACGTTGACCGTTACTGACAGCACCATCAGCGGCAACAGCAGCACGAGTACGGGGGGTGGCGTGGATGTGGGGGTCGGAACAGCCACCATCAGCGGCAGCACGTTCACCGCCAACTCGGCACCTGGCAAATCGGGCGCGGCCCTGAATCTGACGCTCGGCAGCGCGACTATCACCAACAGCACCATCGCCAATAACGGCGGGGGCTCCAATGGCGCCGTCTTCAGTGGCGTGAGTGGCGGCGTTCACCTGGTGAACGACACCGTCGCCTACAACCAGAACTCGGGCGGCGGCGTCAATGCCAACGTCACCACCCAGAACACGCTGCTGGTGAACAACGTCCCAAACTGCACCGCGGCCGTAACCGACCTGGGTTACAGCTTGTCGGACGATCCGACCTGCGGCTTCAGTCCAGCCAACCATTCCCTGTCGGTCTCCGCCAACACCACTCTGGGGCCGCTGGCCAACAATGGCGGCCCCACAGAGACCATGGCGCTGCTGTCCGGCAGCCCGGCCATAGATACTGGCGGCACGTCCGCCAACGGCTGCCCCAGCGTGGACCAACCCGGGCTCAGCCGGCCACAGGGCGCGGCCTGCGACATCGGCGCCTACGAAGCCGCGGTACCGACGGTCAGCCCCAGCGCGGCCCCGGGAACCGATGGCTACGCCTTGCGGTTCGATGGCTCCAGCACCGTTGTACATTCACCGGCCAGTTCGGTTTGGACCGGGGCGGGTGGCGTGAGCGTGTCCTTCTGGATGAATCCGAGCCGGGTAGGGCCGGCTTCGAGCCGGAGCACTCTGGTGGTGGACGACGCCAACGGTTCGGCCTTCAACGGCTCCTGGCTGTTTGAATACTGGAAGGCGCCGGTCGCCGATCCCTATCAGCACAACCTGGCCTGGGAGCTTCGAGATGCGACTACTGGTGCACTGGTGCAGGCGTCGGTCGATGTGTCCACGCTCGACACCTGGTCGCACATCACCGGCACGTACGATCCCATCTCCGGGAGCGCGCAACTGTACGTGAACGGTCAGTTGGCCGGGACGTGCGCCAGCGCCGCGAGCGATACCGATGCGGACGCGAGCGCGGACGGTGACTGCGCGGCGCTGACCCTGAGCGGCGCGCGGCCGGTGGCGATCGGCGGCGGTTGCACGGCCGGGGCATGCGGTGATGGCTACTTCGAGGGCCTGCTCGCTCACGTAGCGGTGTGGAACCGCTCGCTCTCGGCCTCCGAGGTGGCCAGTGCGGCTGAAGGCACTCCCCCCACCGGCGGCCTCGTGGCCCACTGGCCCCTGAGCGATGGCACCGGCACGCTGGCCGCCAATACAGCGGGCAGCAACCCCGGGACCATCAGCGGGTCGGTGGCGTGGGCATCGTTCAGCCCACCGTCGCTGGTGACGCCGACAGCAGCGCCAACACCCACAGCCACGGCATCGTCCGGCGGAGGCAGTGCGCCGGCAGCGGTGCTGAGCTTACCGAGCGTGCCTGGGTCCGTGGCGGCGGCCTTGAGCGCGGCAGGCATCAGCTTCACGGTGCCGCCGGTGCCGTCAC
>JBOGTU010000145.1:0-54709 GCA_050695655.1 Chloroflexota bacterium
TCTTTACCCATGGTGCCGACGTTGCGCCACTCGGGGATGCGCGTACGGCATTCGTCGATGGCGATCGGGCAGCGGGTGTGGAAGACGCAGCCGGAAGGTGGCCGCAACGGGCTGGGCACGTCCCCCAGCAGGATGATGCGCTCGCGTTGGCGCTCAATCACCGGGTCCGGGATCGGCACTGCCGAGAGCAGCGCCTTCGTGTACGGGTGCAGTGGGTTCTCGAAGATGGAGTCCCGGTCCGTGAGCTCCATCACGTGCCCGAGGTACATCACGGCCACGCGGTCGCTGATGTGGCGCACCACGCCCAGATCGTGCGCGATGAACAGGAAGGTCAGGTTGAACGTGCTTTGCAGCTCTTCGAGCAGGTTGATGATCTGCGCCTGAATGGACACATCCAGCGCCGAAATGGGCTCGTCCGCCACGATGAAAGCTGGGCTTACCGCCAGCGCCCGCGCAATGCCCACACGCTGGCGCTGCCCGCCGGAGAACTCGTGGGGGTAGCGATTGGCGAAGTACGGATTCAGGCCCACCGTGCGCAGCAGCTCCTGCACTCGCTCCTGCTTCTCTCTGCCCCGCGCCAGCCCGTGAATCTCCAGCGGCTCGGCCACGATGCTGCCAACGGTCATGCGGGGGTTGAGCGAAGCGTAGGGATCCTGGAAGATCATCTGCATCCGCCGCCGCATGTGGCGCAGCTGCTGGCTGCCGATGCGCGTGAGGTCGGTCCCCTCAAACAGCACGGAGCCTGCCGTCGGCTTGTACAACTGCAGCATGGCGCGGCCCGCGGTGGACTTGCCGCAGCCGCTCTCGCCCACCAGGCCCAACGTCTCGCCGCGGCGAATGGAGAAGGAAATGCCGTCCACCGCCTGCACCGCGCCCGTTTGGCGCTGGAACACCAGCCCCTGGGTGATGGGGAAGTGCACCGTGAGGTTGTCCACCTCTACCAGCGTGTCCGTCTCTGTGGTTTCGGCTGGGCGATCCAGCAGCGAGGCGGCCATCAGCTGGCCGCCGGCGAGTGCGCCAGCGCATCGACAGTCACATCCACGTGGCACGCCACCTCGTGGTCCGTGTCAACTTCACGCAGCAGTGGGCGGTCTACGTGGCAGCGCTCTTCCACGTATGTGCAGCGCGGGTTGAAGGGGCAGCCGGGCGGCGTGCGAATAAGGTCCGGCGGCAAACCGTCAATGGGTATCAGTTTGGCCCTCCGGCTCTGGTCCAGCCGCGGGATGGAGCGCAGCAGCCCCAGCGTGTAGGGGTGCTTGGGCGCTCTGAACAGCTCGTCGGTGTACGCCGTCTCCACGATGTGGCCGGCGTACATCACCTGGATGCGGTCGCATAGACCGGCCACTACCCCGAGATTGTGGCTGATGAACATCACCGCGGTGCCAAAATCCGCCGTGAGCTTTTTGATGAGGTCAATGATCTGGGCCTGGATGGTGACATCCAACGCGGTGGTGGGCTCATCGGCGATGAGCAGTTGGGGATTGCAGGACAGCGCCATGGCGATCATCACCCTCTGCCGCATGCCGCCGGAGAACTGGTGCGGATAGTCGTCCAGCCGGGCGCGCGCGGCTGGGATGCCCACCAGGTCGAGCAGTTCCACAGCGCGGTCGCGGGCCTGCTTGCGATTGAGCTTCAAGTGCAACTGCAGCCCTTCAGTAAGCTGGCGGGCGATGGTCAGCACCGGGTTGAGCGAGGTCATGGGGTCCTGAAAGATCATGGCGATGCGCGCTCCACGGACGTGCCGCATCTCGGCCAGCGGCAGCGTGAGGAGGTTGCGCCCATCGAAGAGCACCTCGCCCGCCACCTGACCCGGCTCTTGCACCAGCCGCATGATGGACAGCGCGGTCACGCTCTTGCCACAGCCGGATTCGCCCACCACGCCCAGCGTCTCGCCTTTGTTGATGTCGAAGGACACGCCGTCCACCGCCTTGACGATTCCATCGCGCGTGCGGAACTGCGTGTGCAGGTTCCGCACCGAAAGCAGCGTCTCCATGCCTTAGAGGTTTGGCCGCATAACCACAAGTAGCCCTCTACCGGCCCCCGGCACCGGCCACTTCAACTCGAACGGACCTTCCCGGGCAGCCTCCCGCAGCCGCCGTCGCCTGTTTTCGGCCAACTCTACACCAGCGCCAAGGGCGTGCGCATATGCACGTACGGAATGGTCATGGGGCCTTGGGTGAGCACACCCACCAGCGCATTGGGGCCCATATCCTCCAGCAGGCGGTTTACGCAGTCATCCACGCTGGCAATGGGCTCCAGCATCAGCTCGCTGATCTGGCTGTCGGACAGGTAGCCGGCCTTGAGGTAGATGCTCGCCTTCATGCGCAGTTGCGCCAGGAGCTGTGCCTCCCACTGGTCCTGTACGCGGAACTCGGGCTGGTGCACCATCTCCAGCAGCCGCTCCGGCGTGCCGGCGTCCCGCAGCAGCTTCTTGAAGTTCCCATGTTCCGGCACACCATCCGAACACTCCGAGGCTACCACGATGGCTCCTCCCGGGCGCACAATCTGCCCCGCGGCCGACATGCCCTTCACGGTCTGGTACAGGTTCAAGTCCAGCGGATAGCCGGCATTGGTCGTCACTACCACGTCGAACGGCTGCGCTACGGCGCGCATGGCCGTCTTGCGGGCAAACTCCACGCCGACGTGGTGCGCGGCCCACGGATCGCCCGCGAAGACGTTGGTGATCTGGTGTCGCTTGTTGATCGTGACGTTGAGGCTGTAGTCCACATCCACCAGGCTCGCCGCCTCGCAGATCTTCTCCCACAGCGGGTTGCCCTCGGTCACGCCCCAGGTAGCGCGCGGATCGGCGATAAGGTCGGCCGCGTGCAGGCTGAGCACTGTCTCTATTCCGGCCAGGCCCGGCGCCACCATTTTGGGGCCGCCGCTGAAACCGGCGAAGAAGTGGGGCTCGATGAAGCCGGTGGTGATGCGCTTGGTGGCGCGCAGCAGCTCGCTGCAAATCCATACCTCCGCGCCATCGGCCAGGCTGCCGACGCGCGTCTGAGTGGCGCGGTCGAACGCGTCGTGATTCACCACGCGATAGCGCCGCGCCACATCGTGCCCCAACATCTGATCCAGCTCTTGGGGGGTGTTTGCGCGGTGGGTGCCGGTGGCCACCAGGATCACGATCTGCTCCGCTGGCACGTGGTCGAGCTCTGCCAGCAGCACCGGCAGCACCAACGCCGTGGGCATGGGCCGCGTGAGATCGCACACGACTATGGTCACGGTATCGCCGCTGCCCACCACATCGCGCAGGGGCGCAGAGCGAATGGAGTGCCGTAGGCCATGGCGAACGGAGGCTGCCTCGTCCGGAATGCCGGGCATGAATTGAGGCTCGATGACGGTGGTGCGATTATCCGGCATGTTCACCGTGAGCCCGCTTCGGCCGTACGCCAGCTTCACTCTCATCAGTGACAACAGTATACGGAGGGCAAGCTGTGGCGCGGTAAAGCGCCCGGTTGGCGGAGACGGGTGGGAGAAGGGCCGGCGAGAATGGGGGGCTTCTCGCCGGCCCTTCGTGCAAGCCCACGTGCGAGCTTACGACCTGACGGCAGGTAGCTCAAGAGACAATTGTCACCGCCAAAGTGTGATGTAAGGCCCCGCCAAAACGCGCCATGGCCGTTCACGACATCAGCTGGCGGCCGCCCCCAGCAGCGCCAGAATGCGGCTGGCCACCTGGGTTGGCGCTCGGCGCGGCACGGATACGCGCACGTGCGCCTGGTCGTACACCAGGTGCCGCGCGTGGAACAGCGCCTCGATCTCGGCCTCCGATCGCTCTCGCAGCAGCGGCCGCGTGTGTTTGAGCCGCCAGATGGACGCCTGCACATAGCTCCAGGGCGCGGCCAGATAGATAACTGTGTAGTTCTCCAGCAGCAGCCGGCGTGTGGCTGCATCAATGAAGGCGCCACCGCCCACTGACAGCACTGTGGAACTGTCGTGCGCCAGTGTGGCGATGACGCCTCGCTCCAGCTCACGAAAGTGCGGTTCGCCGAACCAGTCGAACAGCTCACGGATGGTGCGGTTGGATTGGGCCTCCACCAGCGCGTCGCTATCCGTTGGCTGGCGGCCCAGGCGGCTGGCCAGCTCCTCGCCCACCGTCGTCTTCCCAATGCCCATGAAGCCGATGAGCGTGAGGCCCCGCGCCAGCGGCTGGTCGGGGAGCTGGTGCACGGCGTCCTCATAGCCGGCGCTTCGGCTGGCTTGCCGGGGCGATCCGCTCACGGCTCGGGAACGCCCCCAAGGGCCCGCGGCGCGGCGGGCATCACCCCCGTTAGGGTCACGGGTGGCACTCAGCCCACAGCACGCGGTGCGCACAGGCCGCGGTCCAGCACGGCCAGGCGCTTGCTAATTCAGTTTGATGCAGATGTTCTTCTGCTCGGTGTAGAAGTCGAACGACCAGTGTCCACCCTCCCGGCCGATGCCGCTCTCCTTCATACCGCCGAAGGGCACCCGCAGGTCGCGCACGAACCAGCAGTTCACCCAAATGGTGCCCGCGTCTACGGCTTGCGCCACGCGGTGCGCCTTGCGCAGGTCGTTCGTCCACACTACGCCGGCCAGGCCGTAGCGGCTGTCGTTGGCGATGCGGATGGCCTCTTCCTCACCCTTGAAGCGCGTGATGGTGACCACCGGGCCGAAGATCTCCTCTTGCGCACAGCGCATGGCATTGTCCACGTCCACAATCACCGTGGGCTCCAGGAAGTTGCCCCGCTCCCAGCCGGCCGGCGTGTTGCCACCCTGCACGATGTGCGCACCCTCATTCCGGGCGATGTCCAGGTAGCCTTTCACCCGGCTCAAGTGCTCTTGCGACACCAGTGGCCCCAGGTCCGTGGTGTCCTCCAGGGGATTGCCGATCTTCAGTGCGTGGGCGCGGGCGATGAACTCCGCCACGAAACGGTCGTACAGGCTGTCCTCCACCACCAGACGGGAGCCTGCCAGGCAGACCTCGCCCTGGTTGGAGTAGATGGCGCGGATGGAGCCCGCTACGGCCTCCTCAAATGTGGCATCGCCAAAGACGATGTTGGCTGACTTTCCGCCCAGTTCAAAGGAGAGGCGTTTCAACGTCTTGGAGGCGGTGCTCATGATGGTCTGGCCGGTGATAGTTTCGCCGGTGAAGGAGATGAGCTTCACGTCCGGGTGCTCGGCCAGCCGCGTGCCAACCACCGGGCCCGCGCCAGTCACCACGTTGAGCACACCTTCCGGCAGGCCTGCCTCGGCGCAGATCTCGCCCAGCAGCAGCGGCGTCATCGGGGCCACGGACGCTGGCTTGATGACGCAGGTGTTGCCGGCGGCTAAGCAGGGGCCGGCCTTCCAGGTGGTGAGCATGAAGGGAAAATTCCAGGGGGTGATGAGCGCGGCCACGCCTACCGGCCGGCGCTGGTGGTAGTTCAAAAAGTCGCTGTCCACCGGCGCCGACTCGCTGTTCATCTTGGTGAGCATTTCGGCAAAAAAGCGAAAGTTCAGGCTGGCGCGCGGCATCTCCACGCGCGACTCCTTCAGCGGCTTGCCCACGTCAGCGCTCTCCAACTCCGCCAGTTCGGGGGCGCGCTCGATGATGCGCTGCGCGACCTTGGAGAGAATGGCCGCGCGTTCGGCCATCTTCATTTTGCCCCAGGTGCCCTCAAGCGCGCGCTTGGCAGCCGCCACGGCGCGGTCCACATCCTCGCGGGTGGCCTTGGCCACCGTGGCCAGCAACTCGTTGGTGGTGGGGTTGAGCACCTCGAAGGTCTCGCCCGTGGCGGACGGCGTGTCTTTGCCGTCGATGAAGAGCCCAACGGTTTTGGGAGCCGCTTTCGTCAGCACTGTACTCATGGTGCGATTTTAGCCGCGCTTCGTTGATCTATCTGGGGCGCGTGAGGAGCGGCTTCTATAGCAAGCTGGCTGCAGCGGTGCCGCGTGTTCGGAGAAACGGCGCGGAGGCATTCGGTGGAGGGATCGGTATAGTGTTCGCAGGCGGGAAGGGGAAGTAGCGTTGGCTGTGCTGGCAAAGTCATCCGACAAGGCGACCCCCGCGGCCGGCATGCGGGTGTCGGCCTTCGGCAGCCTCAGCAGCCGTCTGCTGACCACACTGGTGGCCTGCGAGATCATCCCGCTGGTCATCATTTGCGCGGCTGGTTACGAGCTGGCGCGCCAGGTGCTGGGCAGCGGCGTGGCGGCACAAACGGCGGCCCAGCGCATCTTGATTGTGGATGTGGTGGCGCTGGCGCTCTCGGTTCTGGCGATCGTCGCGGGCGGCCTCATTGCCGGGCGGCGGCTGGCGGGGCCAGTGCTGCAAACCGCCCGCCTGGCGCGGCGGCTGGAGCAGGGCGACCTCACCCGGGCCGCCAGCCCAAGCACGCACGGGGAGGTGGATGCGCTCGTCCGCGCCATGAATCACACCCTGGACTACATCCGCGAGATCGCGGCCGCCGCGGAGCGCGTAGCGGATGGCGACTTGAGCGCGGAGATCACCCGCCGCTCCGGCGACGATGCGCTGGGCGCGGCGTTCGAGCGCCTGCTCGCCTGCACCCGTGAGCGCGCCGGCAGCCTGGCCGCGAACGCGGCTGAAGCAGCTCGCGGAACCGCCTCGCTGGATGAAGCATCGCGCCGCGCCTTCGACGCCGCGGAGAGCATTGCCTCGGCTATGAAGGCCGTGGCCGATGGGACCACCGAGAGCTCGGAGCGCATTGCACGGATTGCCGAGGGTGCCGAGGAGCAGCGCCGCGCCGTGCTGGCTACGTCGGACACCATCAGCCAAATGAGCCTGGCCATCGAGCAGGTCGCGGTGAACGCGCAAGCGGTGGCGGCCACGTCTGACTCTGCTTACCAAGCGGCCAGCGAGGGCGGCAAACGGGTGCGCGAAGCCGTGGAGAGCATGAACTCCATTCGCGATGCCGTGGTGCAGTCGGCCGGGCAGATCCGCGTGCTGGGGGTCACCTCTAAGCAGATCTCGGCCATCAGCGAATTCATCGGCGACATCGCCGAGCAAACCAATCTGCTGGCGCTGAACGCGGCCATCGAAGCGGCCCGAGCCGGCGAGCACGGCAGGGGCTTTGCGGTGGTAGCAGACGAAGTGCGCAAACTCGCGGCGCGGTCGGCCAACGCCACCAGCCAGATCAGCGAGCTCACCGGCAAAATCTCCGTGGATACGCACCACGCCATTGAGGCGATGGAGATGGGTGTCGCGCGCGCCGAGGACGGCTCCGAGCTGGCGAATCGGGCCGGCCAGGCACTGCAGGCCATTCTCCTGGCGGTGCAGCAGACGAACGACCAGATCCAGAACATCTCCGCCGCCGCCGAGGAGATGACCGCCTCCAGCGGCGAAGTGGTAGCAGCCATCAACCACATCTCCCAGGTGGTGGTGGAGAACAGTGAGGCCACGGAGCAGATGAGCGAGATGAGCCAGTCCAACTCGGATGTCACGGAGTCTGTGGCCGCTTCCGCGGGGCAGCTCTTCCAGCAGGTGACGGCCATTCGCGCGCTGGCCGAGTCGCTCAACGCGACCACCGGCCGCCTGCAGGAAGCGGCGCAAAGAGTTCAGCGGCCGGTGGGGCAAGCGTGGGCGCGGACGTAGACCTTGACGCCGCGCTGCGCACAGCCAACGCCGCGGCAGACGCTGCGCGGCGCATCATTCTGCGCGGCTATGCCCGGCGGTTCGAGACTGGCCCGCTCGACGTTCAGCTCAAGGCGGATGCGACCCCGGTTACGGAGGTCGATCGCGCCGCCGAACGGGCGATTCGCGCGGTGATCCGGGGCGCCTTTCCCGACCACGCCATCTTGGGCGAGGAGTACGGCGGCGAAACGGTGCCGGGCTGCTCCTGGCTGGTGGACCCCATTGACGGTACGGTGTCGTTCATCCACCACATTCCCATGTTTGCCACGCTCATCGCCCTGTGCGATGGATCGGAGCCGGTAGTGTCGGTGGTGGACCTGCCCATGCTCAGCCAGCGCTTCCACGCCGTGGCCGGCCATGGCAGCTGGGAGGGCACACGGCGGCTGCGCGTGACGCCTGGCTTTCAGCCGGAGCGCAGCATGGTCTGCCATGGCGACCCTTACCAGTTCCGCGCAGCGGGGCGCATGGACCTGTACGAGCAGTTGGAGCGGCGCATCACGTTCTACCGCTCGTACACCGATGCGCTGGGACACTGCCTGGTGGCCGCTGGATCGGCGGCGCTGATGGTGGACCCAGACCTGCATGCCTGGGATGTGGCCGCGCCCAACCTCATCGTCCGCGAGGCCGGCGGGCAGGTGGAGTTTCAGCCCGATCCAGGCACCGGCCTGGTGACCATGATCTCTGGATCGCCCGAAGCCGTAGCCTGGTTGCACCCGCTGATCTGAAGCGGTGCCTCGGGGCGCGCCACCGCTGGCCCGTGCGACACTGAGCAACGTGCTCCAGGGCCTGTATGTGCTGACCGATACCGCGCACTCGCGCGGGCGAACCACCCAGGAAGTGGTGCAGGCTGCCGTTCGTGGCGGCGCCGCCGTGGTGCAGCTGCGGGAAAAGCAGCTGGCCGGGGCTGCGCTGCGTGACCTGGCCTCGCGGCTGCGCGACATCTGCCGTGCCGGCGATTGCACCTTCATCGTGAACGATGATCCACGACTCGCGGCCGAGGTGGGCGCGGATGGCGTGCATCTGGGCCCGGACGATGCTCCGCCGGAGGAGGCGAGGCAACTCCTGGGGCCCTCGGCGGAGGTGGGCTGGTCTGCCAAGGGCTCATTGGACATGGCGGCCCAGGCGCAGGCGCGCGGCGCGAGCTACATCGCTGCCGGCTCCATGTTCCCAACGCAAACCAAAGTCGGGGCCACCGTCGTTGGGCCGGACGTCATCCGCGCCATGCGGGAGGTGACCTCGCTGCCCATTGCCGCCATAGGCGGCATCACACTGGAGAATGTGGCAGCGGTGGTGGCGGCTGGCGCGGACATGATCTGCACCGCCAGCGGCGTGGTTGGCGCGGCGAACGTGGAGGAGGCCTGCCGCCAATTCGTCGGGGAGATCGAGAAAGCTCGCGGCCGGCGACGCTGAGGCTGTCAACTGCTATTATCCCGGTACTAGGGCAGAAGAGCGCGAGGCTTCATGGCATCGGATCAACCGGAACTGAACCCTCAAGGGCGCAGCGTTGCGTGGAGTGATGGGGAACCGCCCAGCAGCGAGGCTCAGGTGCTCTTTCTGCAGCGCCTGCGCACCCTGTTGGAGCGCCGCCGCGGCACAGCGACCGAAAAGCTGAACGAGCACGAGTTGCGTGCCGTTGACCGCGCCATCTACTCCACGTATTGTGACTGCCTGCAGCTCGGCGTCGGCACCGAGGCGCGGCAGCTTCTGCAACAGCTGCGCCACGGCTGACCGCTCAGCGCCATGCCCGCACCGGCACGCGACCAAGCCGGCGACTGCCCAGCCCTCGCCGACCCCCAGGGGCTGTTGGCGCAGTGCGGTGACCTGTTGGAGGGCGATGGCGAAGTCATCGCCAGCATCTCCGGCAGCCTGCCCGTCGTCGCTGACCTGAGCCGGGCTGATGCGCTGGTGTATTGCCGGCGTGGCCCGGACCAGCTCGTGATAGTGGCCGAGGCGAAGCCCTGGTCTGTTTCCGCCGTACACGCCGAGCCCATGGTGGGCCAGTATTTCGACCGGCAGGACGAGCCGTTGGTGCACAAGGCCTTCGACCGCCGGCACTACGTGCAGGGCTTTCGGCCCACCACTGTCATGGGCGCCACCACCACACAGGACGTGCTGCCGGTGATGCGCGAGGCGCGCATGCTGGCCGCGGTGAGCTTCGAGACCAACGAAACCGTGCGCAACCGGCACCGCCGGCGCAGCCCAGTGATCCTGCGTGCCATATCCGTGCTGCAGGAGATGCTGCTGCAAAACCAGCTGGACCTGAGCGGCCTGTCGCGCACCAGCGAGCGCGATGCGCTGCTTGTGGTGGACCCCGGCGGGCACATCCACTACATGAGCGGTACGGCGGAAACGTTGTATCAGCGCCTGGGCTTTCGCGCCAACCTCCTTAAACGTAAGATCGATGAGCTGGGAACCAACGAGCTGGCCTTCAGGCAAGCACTGGACAGCGGCCGCCCCTGCGAAGTGGAGACCTCCGAGCAGGACTACACCTGGATTCGCAAAGCGGTGCCACTGTTTGAGCACGGCCAGTTGAAGGGGGTGATCCTCGGCGTAACGGACGTAACTGAGCAGCGGCAGAAGGAGCACGAGCTGCGCATCAAGGCGGCCATGCTGCAGGAAGTGCACCATCGCGTGAAGAACAACCTGCAAACCATCGCCGCGCTGCTCCGGCTTCAGGCGCGCCGCGTGGACAGCGGTGGGGCGCGGGAGGCGCTGCTGGAGAGTGTGAACCGCATTCTCAGCGTTGCTGTGGTGCACGAATTTCTGTCGCTCGATCAGTCCTCGGAAATCAACATCAAGGAAGTGAGTCAGAGCATTCTGCGCGAAGTCACCACCGGCACCATGGACCCCGAGAAAGACATCCGCATTCTGCTCAACGGTCCAGACCTGCGGCTGCCCGCGCAGCAGGCCACCTCGTGCGCGCTGATCATCAACGAGCTGCTGCAGAATGCCGTGGAGCACGGCTACCCAAATCGCCGGCAAGGTACGATCCTGATCGACCTGCATGACACCGCGCACGAAACCGTGATCGAGATCGCGGACGACGGCGGCGGCTTTCCTCCCGCATTCGACCTCCAGCGTGACGCCAACCTGGGTCTGGAGATCGTGCAAACGTTGGTGCGCGAGGATCTGCGCGGCCGCCTGGAGCTGAAGAACGGCAACGGCGTGCGGGTGACGGTGAGCTTCCCGCACAAGCCGGCCGTGGAACGCTGACGCCCGTGCCAGAGGTGCGCGTGGTCATCGCCGATGACGAGTCCGTGATCCGCATGGACTTGAAGGAGATGCTGGCCAGCCTGGGCTACCTGGTGGTAGGCGAAGCAGGCGATGGCGAAACCGCCGTCAACCTGGCCCGCGAGCTGCACCCGGACCTGGTGATTATGGACATAAAGATGCCCGGCGTGGACGGCATCCAGGCGGCGGGCATCCTCACCGAAGAGCACATTGCCCCGGTGCTGCTGCTGACGGCCTTCAGCCAGCAGGAGCTCGTGGAAAATGCCAAAGCGGCCGGCGTGGTGGGCTACATCGTGAAGCCGTTCCGCGACTCGGAGTTGCTGCCGGCCATCGAAGTCTGCCTGGCGCGCTACCGCGAGTTCAGCGAGCTGCGGCGCGAAGCCGGTACGCTTCGAGAGACGCTCGAAGCGCGCAAGGTGATCGATCGCGCCAAAGGCGTGCTCATGGATACGCAATCCCTCTCCGAGGCGGACGCTTTTCGGCGCATCCAGAAGCTCTCCATGAACGCACGCAAATCCATGAGGGAGGTGGCCGAGGCCATTCTCCTCACGCATCAGGTGTAAAGGGCCAACAGGCAGGAGTTGACGATGCCGGCAACCCAATCCGTGCTGGACCGTGTGCAGAAGGAGAAAGTGCGCTTCGTGAACCTGCAGTTCACGGACGTGCTGGGCGTGGTCAAAAGCGTGACCATCCCCGCCGCTCAGCTGGAGGACTGCGTGCAGCACGGCAAGTGGTTCGATGGATCATCCATCGAAGGCTTCGCGCGCATCGCCGAGAGCGACATGTACCTCATGCCGGATGTGTCCACCTTCCAGGTCATCCCGTGGGAGCGAGGCGAGAACACCACTGCCCGGGTGATCTGCGACGTGTACACCCCCGACGGGCAGGTGTTCGAGGGCGACCCGCGGCGCGTGCTGGCGCGCAACCTGGCTGCCGCCGCGCAGCGGGGCTGGGGCCTGCACACCGGGCCGGAGCTGGAGTTTTTTCTCCTTCAGCGCGATGAAAAGGGGGTAGAGCTGCCCCTCCCGCACGATCGCGGCGGCTACTTCGACCTGTCCACCGACTTGGCCATGGACGTACGCAAAGAGATGGTGAACGCGCTGCAGGAGATCGGCATCAAAGTAGAGACCAGCCACCACGAGGTGGCCATCGGCCAGCACGAGATCGACTTCCAGTACGACGACGCGCTGAAAACGGCCGACAACGCCGTGACCTTCAAGTACACGCTCAAGGCCATTGCACTGCGGCACGATCTGCACGCGACGTTCATGCCCAAGCCCATCTTCGGCATCAATGGCTCTGGCATGCACACGCACATGAGCCTGTATGACGTGAAGACGGGCGCGAACGCATTCTGGGATGCCAGCAGCGAGTACGGCCTCTCCAACCTGGCACGGCAGTTCATTGCCGGGCTGCTGGCGCATGCGCGGGGGATGTGTGCCATCGTGGCACCGCTGGTCAACTCCTACAAACGGCTGGTGCCGGGCTACGAGGCGCCGGTTTACATCAGCTGGGCGCGCGTGAACCGCTCGGCGCTCATCCGGGTGCCGCAAACCTCACCGGGACAGCCTCGATCGACCCGCATCGAGCTGCGCTGCCCGGATGCCAGCTGCAACCCCTACCTCGCCTTCGCCGTCATGCTGGCCGCCGGGTTGGACGGCATCACGCGCGAGCTGCAGCCCCCACCGCCGGTTGAGGAGAACCTCTATCACTTCGACGAATTTCAGCGCGCCCAGCGCAACGTGGGCCTCCTGCCCTCATCGCTGGGCGAAGCTATTAACGAGCTGGAACGGGACGACGTCGTTCGCCAGGCGCTGGGCGACCACGTGTACGATCGGTTTGTTGAAGCCAAGCGAGCCGAGTGGGATGAGTACCGTGGCCAGATCAGCGCGTGGGAGTTGGAGCGCTATCTGCCCATTTTTTAGAGGGAGAACGCGGCTGGCTCCGAGTGTACCCGGGTTGACTCATCCGTGAAACGGGCAGCAGCGGCGCGAAACCGGCGCCCGGAGTGCCATTGAAGCTCTCGGTCGTGATGCCCGTCTACAACGAGAAGCCCACCATTCGCGAGATCATCGACAAGGTGCAGCGCGTGCCGCTGGAGAAGGAGCTGATCATCGTGGACGATGGGTCCACGGACGGCACAACGCAGATCCTTCAGGAACTCGCGCTCACGTTGGCCGACACCCAAATCCACTACTTCGAGCGCAACCGGGGCAAGGGTATGGCCGTGCGCGAGGGCATTGCTCGGGCCACGGGTGACGTGCTGGTAATTCAAGACGCGGACCTCGAGTACGAGCCGGAGGAGTTCGTGCACCTGCTGGACCCCATCGTTAAGGGCAAGGCGCCGGTGGTGTACGGCTCCCGTTTCCTGGGCGGGCATCGCACCGGGTACTACTGGACGACGGTGGGCAACAAGCTGCTCACCTGGCTCACCAACGTCCTGTACAACACCAACCTCACGGACATGGAAACGTGCTACAAGCTCTTTCGCATGGACGTCATCAAGAACATCCCTCTCAAGTGCCACCGCTTCGAATTCGAGCCCGAGGTGACGGCCAAGGTTCTGCGGCGCGGCATCCACATCTACG
The DNA here is from genome assembly GCA_050695655.1 of Chloroflexota bacterium. Lineage (GTDB taxonomy): Bacteria > Chloroflexota > JAJPGV01 > JAJPGV01 > JAJPGV01 > DATKQD01. The sequence continues at coordinate 13,408 of JBOGTU010000145.1, forward strand.
AGGTGCCCATCAGCTACGCCAGCCGCGAGTACAGCGAGGGTAAGAAGATCACCTGGCGCGATGCGTGGACCGCCTTCACCACGCTGCTCAAGTACCGCTTCCTGGACTGATCGCGGCTGGCCCACGCAGTTTCGACAGCTCTGCCCAACAGTCGCGGCGAGGGTACGGCCACGCTCCGGGCTCGGTTGTCCAGTCCCGCGCTCGTCGCGGGTGGGATGGTGCTGCTGGCCCTGGGTGCCCGGCTCATCAAGCCGGATTTCCTGGACCTGAACGATGACGAGGCATTCTTCGTCCAGATAGCTCACCTGGGCACCTACCTGCAGGCGATGAAGGTGTCGGAGCCGCACCCGCCCCTGTACCTGGCCATGCTGCAGGGCTGGATGCTCGCCGCCGGCCCCACCGAGTTTGCCATCCGCTACCTCACTATCGCCCAGGGGGTGCTGCTGGTGGCAGCGCTCTATCGCGTAGGGCGTCAACTGGGCGGAAACCCGCTGGGGCTGGCCGCGGCCTTTGTGGCCGCGGTCAATCCGTACCAGATTCTGTACTCACAAACAGCGCGTGATTATGAGCTCGCCTGCCTGTTCGGCGTGGTGTCCTTCTTCGTGCTGCTCAAGGCGCTGCGGCGGCCACCGCTCATCCCGCTGTATGTGGCGCTGGCGCTGTTGGCGCTCTACAGCCACTACTACGCCATCGGGGTGGTGGCCTTTGAGCAGGTGCTGGTGCTGCTCGCGCTCATCAGGCGGGCTGGCCCACGCCCACCACGCTGGCGAGACTGGCTGGTGGCGGATGGCGTGATGGCACTGCTGTACCTGCCGTGGCTTGGCTACGTGGCACATACCATCGCCAGCTACAACCCCGGCCACGGCACGCCCCGCATTATGTGGGACTCCTTCGTGCAGGCCTTCCAGTTCTACAACTTCGGCGACACATTCGACCCTACCCGCATCCTGCTGCCTTCGCTGCTGGTGGGGCCTATGGTGCTGCTGGGCCTGGTCGGCCTGTGGCGCCAGGGCGGAGCCCGGGCGCTGTGGCTGAGCGCGGGCTACCAGCTCTCGGTGATCCTGTTCGGCTTTGCCACATTCGTGCACACAAACCAGTTCGGCGCTCGCTTCATCTTCATCGGATCGCCTGGCTACTACCTGGTGCTGGCTGGCGCCATTGTGCTGCTGTGGCGCGCCTGGCGCGTCTCGGCAATTCTGCCGGTGGCACTCATTGCCTACCTCGGCGCTGCGGCCATCCACAACCGCGTGCTCACCCATCGCTACGTCACCAACGGTTACCGCGAACTGGGCTCCTACCTGGCAGCCCACGTTGCCCCCGGGGACACCGTGCTGCTGGATGGCGTCTCGCAGTGGTTTCAGTACTGGTACTACGCCGAGTTTCGAAACGGCGTCACGCAGCGCGTGGAGTTCATGCCGCGCGACGCCAGCGGCAATGGGGCGGATGGCACACCCGTGAGCGTGCCCCAAACGACAGCCTTGCTCAAGCAACTGGCAGCGTCCAGCTCCGGCCTGTGGTTCATCAACAGCGATGCCTTGCGCTACGACCCGCATCTCGACACGGAGCGGCTGTTGGCCGCCAACTGGTTCCCGGCCTACCAGCACAACTTCGTCTTCCAGGGCGTAACGTACTTCGGCGTGGCGCCGGACGGGCCGCTCCAGACGCGGTCCAGCGCCATCGACGGCTGGCAGGCGGTGCAGGCCAGCGTGGCCAGCGCGCCGGTGGCCGCCGGGCGGCCGCTGGGCGTCACTGTCGTGTGGCGGGCAAGCCGCGCCAATCCACCCCTGTTCAAGGATTCGCTGCGGCTGGTGGACGCTGCCGGCGCCGTCGCTGGACAGCAGGATGGCCAGCTGGAAGATGGCTTCTTCAGCCCCTCAGGCATGCGGCCGGGTGCCACCTTCGTGGATCATCGCGGACTGATCGTCCCGGTGGGCACGCCGCCAGGCGTGTACCAGCTTCAACTCGTGGCCTACAACCCAGCCACGGGCGCGGCCCTGGGGCCGCCGCTGGCGCTGGGGCCTGTGACCATCGACCACGCCCAGCCGCAGCTGCCGGTCACGGATGGCCTGGCGCCTCTGCATCTAGCGATCGATGGGCAAACACTGCTCGGGGCACAGCTGCCCAGCGCGCCGAGCGTAGCGGGCGGGCGGATGCTCATCACGCTGCTCTGGTCCGGTGGCGGCCACGCCCCGGATGCCACGGTGGACGTGGGGATCGGGCCCGATCACCTACGCCACGTCATTGGCGGGGCGTATCCCACCAGCCGCTGGCAGCCACGGGACGTGGTGCGCGACACATTCGAGGTACGCACGCCGCTGAGCCTGCCGCCGGGCAGGCAGCCCATTACCGTGGCGGGCCAAACCATTGGCCAGGTCAGCATCGCACCCGGCCACTACACCTTCACGCCGCCGCCAATCCCGCACCCTCTGAGCGCCCGCTTCGGCGACGTTGCCCAACTGCTGGGCTGGGGTGTGCAGCAAGCTCGCGGCACGCTGCACCTCACCCTGTACTGGAAGGCCCTGGGCGAGACGGACACCTCATATACCGTATTCGTGCACCTGCTCGACGCTGCCGGTGCTATACGCGCTCAGGCAGACGTTCCGCCCGGCACGGATAACTGGGTGACCGGCGAAATCATCAGCACCAGCTACGCTCTGCCCACGAACCTGGCCATGGCGCAAGCGCACCTGGAGGTGGGCCTGTACGACGCCGCGGGCGGAAAGCGCCTGCCCCTGTGCGCGGGCGCCAGCTGCGCCAGCCCCGCCGACCACGTGATCATTCCACTTTCAGTGGCGTAAGCTCGCCGGCGGGCCCCACCCGCAGCAGCAGGGCCGATCCAACTGACCCAGGGCCAGCGCCAAGCTGCACGGGAATGCGTTGTGTGCCCGGCTGCGTGTACCATCCCACCTCCAGGGTGGCGCCAGGGCGGACCGGGCCTGAAATGGGATGGGCGTCGCGAACGAGTTCGCCGGGCGCCCACAGCGTGGTGGGGTAGGTGCCCATCACAGGCGGCCCATCGTGCTGAGCCAACACCGCGCCGCTGGCGCCGAGCGCGTGCACGAAGGCAGTGGCATTGTGAGCCTGGGCGGTCTGCGCATACCAGTCCAGGCTCACAATGCCGGGCTGCCAGCGGCCAGCCAGCAGGGCTATACCGTCGCTCCAGGTAGCCAGCGGCCTGATAACCGCGGGCGGCGCGGGCGAGCTGCCCTCCACTTTGAGCGGTCCCACTCGCAGGGATGTTCCAATTTCACGGGCACCGCTGTAGACCGGCAAGCGCTGGTTCGATACCGGCTGATAGAAGCCAGTATCGAACCAGTAGCCGCCGCGCGGAGCGCTGGGGAGAATGTTCAGGTCAAACCAGGAGAGCACCACATCGCCGGTGCTCCACTGAGACCTCGGGAAGCCGCGAAAGTCGGTGTTGGTGGACCAGGTCCGCCCGGCGGCATCCGTGAGGTGTCCAAACTGGCGCAGCTCCGAGCCCGTGGCGGCCGAGCTGCTCGCTACCCTCCACTCCAGCGTAACGCTGGAACGGTGGCCGGCCGCGAGGCGCGGCGCCGACAGGCTCACGAGGTCCACGGCGTGGTCTACGCTGAGCTGATCAAGGGGGGTGCTGTTGAGCCTCGCCTGGTACTCTTGCTGCGATCCCGCGCCGAGGTGGAATACGCCAAATGCAGGCTGCCCACCTGCCAGCCGCACCGTGCTGGATGGCGGCCCCGCCAGCGAAGTGAGAAAGGCGTAGGCGTGCTGGCCGCCCTGACTCACGTACCAGACCGGCCCGCGAGGAAACACGAACGTGTACTGCCCATCAAAGCGTTTGGTAGGCGCCACACCGGCCAGCAGGTAGCCGAATGCGCCTGCGCCGTCATCGGCATTGGCGATAAAGATGGTGCCGCCAGCGGTGTTGGCCTGGTGCGCGGCACTGGCGGCAGCCAGTTCGTAGCGCAGGGGCATGCCATAGCTGCTGCCCGGGCCAGCGCGGGCCACGAACGCCTGAAAGTTCACATAAGCCGCGATCTGCCAGCCGCTGATGGCGAGCGCGGCAGCACCCACCAGCCACACCCAGCGCAGCGCCCGCACAGCCAGGCCCTGCAGCACGGCAATGGCCGGCAGCACGCACAGCAGGTAGTGCGGCTCCACGGCTATGGTGTGCCGCAGCGAGAGGAGCAGCGGCAGCACCGCCCAGCCGGCCACGATCAGCGCAGCGCCCTCGCGGCGCCGCACTGCCCAGCCCAGTCCCACCAGCACCAGCGCTGCCAGCAGCCAGCTGGTCGCGTCGTGCTGAAATGCTGCCACGGCCTGGCCAGCTGGCAGCGCCAGCTGCCGGTACAGGTCGGACCCAGCCAGGGTGACAGCGGTGTCCAGCGCCATGAGGTCGGTGTGCTTGGGCTGCCCCAGGAAGCGAACCACGCCAAAGAAGTCCGACCAGCGGCTCTGCGTTTGCAGGTAGAGGTACGGGCTGAGCATCAGCAGAATGATCCCCAGCGCCACTGCCAGCGGCTGCCAGCGAAGGTCTCGCCAGCGGGCGAGGGCCACGGCCAGCCACACCACAAGCAGTGAACCGGCTGCCAGGTGCAACTGCGTGGCGCAGGCCAGCGCGACCAGCGCCGTGGCCAGCCAGGCGGGCCGGCGTGTCTGCCAGAAGGTGACGGCGGCGTACAGCGCCAGCGCGGAGAAGAAGGGCACAAAGTCCGGGTTCCAGATGCGCCGCCCATAAATGAGCGCCGCCGGCAGCACGGCATACAGCGCTCCGGCCGAGATGCCCGCCAGCGGCCCTCGAAGACGCGCGGCCGTGAGCGCCACCAGCGCGGCGGCCAGCGCATCGCACAGGGCAGTGAAGGCAGCCGCGCCAATGGGGTTACGCGTCACCAGCACCGGCAGCGTGAGCAGCAGCGTCACCAGCGGTGGGTGGCGCACGCCAACAGTGAAGCTGAGCCCACTGGTAAGGGGGATGTGCCCGGTGCTGACAAAGCGCACCGCGCCACTCAGCAGTGCCGCCTGATCGTCCTCGAACTGGGTGAGATCGATCTGCCACAGCCGAAGGGCCAGCGCCGCGGCGCCAACGAACAGCGGCAGCAGCCAGGCGGCGTTCTTGCGCAGCGCCGGCCCGCGCCGAGAAGAACGCATGGGCACTGCCAACAAACGCTGCCAATGTTACGCTCCATGCGTTGCTGAAGCGCGAGCCGCCGCCGCAGGGGCCCGATGGACCGATCCTCCCCAAGGCAGGTGGCTGGCAGGCCCACATGTGGCTGCGTCGAGCTGGCCCACCGTGCTTCCTGGCGGCGCTGACGGTCGCCTTCTTCTGGCGATTGCTGTTCTTGGGCCAATCGCTCGGCGGGCTCGATGCGCTGGAGTATTTCTACCCGTATCGCGCTTACGCCTCCACGGCCATTCATGAGGGACGGTTGCCGCTGTGGAACCCACTGATCTTTGGCGGCGTACCTTTCCTGGCTAACATCCAGACGGCGCTCTTCTACCCCTTCACTGGCCTCTTCTACATCCTGAGCGCCACGTCGGCCTACACCTGGTCCATCCTGGTGCAGGTTTTCCTAGGAGCCTACTTCGCCTATCTGTTCGCGCGCTTCAGCCTGCGGCTGCACCAGACTCCGTCGTTGCTGGTGGCATTGGTGTTCGGCTTCGGCGGCTTCATGGGCGCGCAGCTGGGCCACCTGAACCAGTTCAGCGCCGCCATCTGGCTGCCTGCGCTGCTGCTGTGTTGGGACCGCGCCACCACTGGCCGGCGCCCGCTCTTCCTCCTGCTGGGCGCGCTCACCACCGCGCTCATGATCCTGGCCGGGCACCCCCAGGAGGTCTATCTGGCCCTGTGCACTCTGCTGCTGTACGCCCTCTGTCACACACTCTGGCGGCTGACGGAGCAGGGGCCCCGGGTGCTGGCAGTCAACGCTGGCGCTACGGCACTGATTCTGGCAGTGGGTGCACTGCTCAGCGCCGTGCAGCTGCTTCCGACGGCGGAGCTGACCAGTTGGTCCATCCGCTCCGGCGGCCTGCCGTACGCGCTGGCCACCACCTTTTCCCTCAAGGGCAGCATGCTTTTCAATGCCCTGCTGCCCCCCTTCTGGAACCGCGACCTGCTGCTGACGGTGCCCGGAGGCTCGGAATTCATGGGTTACGTGAGCGTCATCGGGCTGCTGCTGGCGCTGGCGGGGGTGCTGTACCGGCGCAGCCGCCACACCGCCTTCTTCTGCCTGCTGGCGCTCTTCTCCCTGTCCCTCGCGCTTGGCAAGCAGAACCCGCTCTTCCCCGCCTTCTACCGCTTCGTGCCCGGGTTCAGCTCGCTGCGCGTCCCGGCGCGCTGGCTGTTCCCCTACACGCTCAGCCTGGGCGCGCTGGCCGGGCTGGGCGCGGAGGCCCTGCTGCACGAGCGGCGGCGGTTGAACTGGCGCCCCTTCGTGCTGCTGCTGGCTCTGCTGGCGATTGGCGGCGCGCTGCTGGCGCGGCTGGAGGTGCATCCACCCCTGGCCACCGTGGCGACGTGGCTGGCCTTTGCCGCGCTCGCCCTGGTACTGATCCTGGGCGCCATGCAACCGCGGGCCTGGCGGGCGCCGTGGGGTGGGTTGTTTGCCGCCGCGCTGATAGTGGAGCTGTGGCTGGGCGGCCAGAGCCTGGATTACAGCCACCCTGTTCCCAGCGCCGTGTTCAGCGAGCAGCTGCCAACCCTGAGCTTCCTGGAGCGGCAGCCGGGGCCATTCCGCGCGGTGAGTGTGGCCAGCGACACTTTTGTGCCATCCATTGAAGCGGCCTTTCGGCAAGCTCACCCGAACCTGAGCCAGGAGCAAACGTTCAATTACCTGAGCTACTACAAGCTGCGTGAGATCCTGGAGCCGAACACCTCACTGGCGCAGGGTATCGCCACGATCGACGGCTACGACGGCGGCCTGCTGCCCCTGGCGCGCTATGTAAATTTCAAGAACCTGCTGGCCGGGCAGCCGAGCGATCCGGACGAGCGGCTGCGCTTCGTCATCAAGTGGCTGCCCAGCCGGCCGCTGCTGGACCTGGCCAACGTGCGCTATGTGGTGATGGACAGTTTGAGCGATAAAAGCGATGGCAGCACGGTCTACGACCTGTCGTCCTTCATCCACGTGGACCCAAGCCAGCCCCGCGCCACGCTGCAGCTGGCGCAGCCCTTCGCGGCGAGCTCACTCGGCTTCGTGCTGGCACTCAAGGGTGGCGACCTGCCGGAGGGCAGCACGCTGGCCACGCTGACGCTGCACGGGGCGAACGGCAGCACGCAAACCGTGCCGGTGACGGAGGGCTCGCTGCGCCCCTTCAGCACCCTGCCGGGGCCGGACAAACTGCCCACTCTGGTGGGCACGGCCAGCCTGCCCACGCCCACAACAGTTCAGGCCGTCGACGTGACGCTCAAAGCTCAGGGCGAGGAATTTTACCTGAACGGCCTGGCGCTGATATCCCCCGGCGGCGTCTCGCTGTCGCCCCTGGTAGCACCGGGTGGGGCATTTCAACGCGTGTTCCGCGGCGACGTGAAGATCTACCGCGATGAGGCCACCCTGGGAGCGGCGTTCCTGGTGCATAACGGCCAGCTGGCTGCCTCGCCGCAAGCCGCGTTGGCGGCCATAAGCGCACCCACGTTTGACCCGCGGCGCAGTGTGGCCATTGAGGCGAACCCTCAGCCCCCTGCCAGCGGCAACCTGGTCGGGCGCATCCTGTCGCGCCTGCGCCGCCTGCTGCCCGCCGCCATCGGCACGCCATTGCCACACAGCTGGTTCGCCAGCCCAGCACCCGCGACAAATGACACGCCAGACGCGGTGACTGTGCATGAGGACAGCCCGGAGCGCTGGAGCGTGAGCACACGGTCGGGTCAGGCGGGCTTCCTGGTGCTGAGCCAGAGCTGGTTTCCCGGCTGGACTGCCACAGTAGACGGCGAGCCCGCGCGCCTGCTGGCCGCGGACGAGCTCTTTCAGGGCGTGCATCTGCCCGCGGGCGCCCACCAGGTGACGTTCACCTTTGCGCCGGAGTCAGTCGCCGCGGGCGCCGTCATTTCGCTGGCCACGCTGTTTCTGTGGCTGCTGGCGCTGGCGCTGCTCCTGCTCTCGCCGCGGCTTCCACAGCTCCGTCCGCGATGGCTATCTTCCGGAGGTGCACATGACTGAACGGCAGGCTTCGTCCTGGAGCGTATTCGGCGACGGGGCGTGCAGCGGCAACCCGGGGCCCGGCGGCTGGGGCACCATCGTAGTGCCGCCGGGCGGCGAGCCTGTGGAGCTGCACGGCGGCGAACCCCGCACGACGAACAACCGGATGGAGCTGATGGCCGTGCTCAAGGGCCTCTCCTTGGTGCCCAGCGATGCCTCCGTGGAGGTGACCTCGGATTCGCAGTACGTGGTTCGCGGCGCAGGCTCCTGGCTCGCTTCCTGGAAGCGCAAGGGCTGGAAAACCTCCACGGGCGGCCAGGTGGTGAACCAGGACCTGTGGGAGAGCATCGACGCCGAGAAGGACCGCCTGGCGCTGAGTTGGAATTGGGTGAACGGGCACGCCGGCCACCCGCAGAACGAGCGCTGCGACCAGCTGGCCCGGCAGGGCGCCCGCGAGGCCGGGCCCAACGCTACCGCGGCCCCCACGCCGCGGCGCCAGGCTGCGCCCCGGTCGTTCAGCCGCCACCGTTAGCTGCCGCGTTTGAAAGCGCTTGGACACGCGCGTGGTCGCCAGCCTGCCAAGGCTCGCTCCAATTGCCGAGCGCGCCAACGGCCGCCGCCCCTGTACAGGGGCTGGTAAGCGATCAACAATGGTTCCTGAAACCGGCTGGAAACGGAGAGGTTCAGGCGTTACCCTAATCGGGAGGACTTGCGTTCAGTGTTCGTGGAGGTTTTGAGAGCGGCTTGGCCACGGTGATCAATGAAGCCGCGGCCGCGGAACAGCGCGCTTCGACGCCGTACGTGCGCCTGCGCAACGTCACCAAGCTGTACCGGTCGCGGCGGGAGAGCGTGGCGGCCGTCGCCAATATCAACCTAGATATCGGCGCCGGCGAGTTCGTTTCGATCCTCGCGCCCAAGGGCAGCGGCAAAACGACATTGCTTTCCATGGTGGCCGGCCTGGTGCCGGTTTCCTCCGGTACGGTAGCCATCGCCGGTCGCACGGTGAAGAAGGCGCAGACTGAAATTGGCACCGTGTTCTCCGACCCTATCCTGATGGACTGGCGCTCGGTGCTGGAGAATGTGCTGCTGCAAGCCGAGATTCGCGACCTGGACCGCGACGATTACCGGCCCCGGGCCGAGCAGCTCATTGAGCTGGTGGGCTTGAAAGAGCTGCGCGACACCTCTGCCTATCAGCTTTCGGCCGCCAACCGGCAACGGCTCACCATTTGCCGCGCCTTTGTGCACGACCCGCCGCTGCTGCTGTTCGATGAGCCCTTTGCCGGGCTGGACCCGCGCCATCGCCAGCAAATTGCGTTGGACCTGCAAAAGCTGTGGATGTTCAGCCCCAAAAGTGTGTTGATGATCGCCAGCAGCGTCGCGGAGGCTGTGCTTCTGTCCGATCGTGTGATTGTGATGACGGCCCCACCAGGCACCGTGGCGGCAGATGTCGCCATCCCCGTTGCCCGCCCACGCCTCAGCGACCCGTCCACGGTAGATGAGCTGCGCGAGCTGGGTGAAGATATTCGCCGTCAGTTCGGCGAGATGGGCGTGCCTCCCGAAGAGCAGCCCGCCGCCTGATCCTTAGGCCTGCCGGCGCATATGGCTGATCCAGGCAGGGGCGGCGAAGACGCTCACAATGGCCTCACTCAGTTCCTGGTCATGGCCCGTGAGGAAGTGGTCCGCCCCCGGGATCAGGCGCAGCTCTTTGGGCGGCAGGGCAGCTTCGAACCACGCTTCGAGCGCCGCTCGCGGCCCGTACTCATCGCGCTCGCCCTGGATGATGAGCTTAGGCTTGGGGCTGTCCTGGATGCTGGGCAGCGATGGCCAGCCCGAAATCACCGGCAGGCCGATGCCACACAGCGCCACCACCCGCGAATCGCGCGCGCCCACGGACAGGCCCACCGCGGAGCCAAAGGAGAAGCCGGCCAGAATCGCACGTGGCGAACCAAGGTAGTCCAGCGCGGCCAGCACATCCTCCTCTTCGCCGCTGCCGCCCCCGTAGGTGCCCGTGCTGGCGCCCACGCCCCGGAAGTTGAAGCGCAGCACCGGCCAGCCCAACGAACCCAACGCCTTGGCCGCATGGAACACCACCTTGTTGTGCATGGTGCCGCCGTGCAACGGGTGCGGGTGGCAAACAATGACACTCAGGGAGCCGTCGTCGCTATCGCCAGACTGCAGCAGCCCTTCCAAATGCCCGTGTGAAACCGGAATGTCCACATGGGACAGCAGCACAGGCATGTTACCCGAGATCGTAGCGCCACCCGAGACCACAAGCAGGCACAACGGCCCAAACTGCTAGCCTACCCAGGTGACAGCGCGAGTGGGAGAAGCCGGCGAGCCATTCGGCTATGGCCCGGCCGACGTGGAGCGCCAAACGGCCGAGCCCCGAAAAATGGACGATGTACGCAACCCTTTCGAGATCGATCGGGCGCGCATCCTGCACGCGGCGGCTTTTCGCCAGCTGCAGCGCAAGACGCAGGTGTTCCCCCCCGGCGAGAGCGACTTCTTTCGCAGCCGCCTCACTCATTCACTGGAGGTGTCACAGATCGCCAAGGGCATGGCCCTGCGGCTGGGCGCGGACCCCACGCTGTGTGAAGCCGCCGGATTGGCGCATGACATTGGACATCCACCCTTCGGGCACGCCGGTGAACGCGTGCTGGACGCGTGTATGCGGAACGCGGGCGGCTTTGAAGGCAACGCCCAGAACCTCCGGGTGCTGAGCCGGCTGGAGGTGAAAAGCGAACGCTTTCGCGGCCTCAACCTCACCCGCGCCACCCTTGACGCCATACTCAAGTACAAGTGCCCGCGCAGCCAGGCTGCAGCCCTGGGACGCGACAAGTTCTTTTATGACGATGACCAACCGCTGGTGGACTGGGTATGCCAGGGCCGCGGGGATCGCGAGCAGTCGCTGGAGTGCCAGATTGTGGAATGGGCGGACGATGTCGCCTACTCTGTGCACGATGTGGAGGACGGGATGCAGGCCGGCCTCATAGCGAGCCCACGCCTTCACGCCGAGGGTACTCGTGCGCTCCTGCGCAGCCGCGTGCCGGATGCTTCCATCGCCTGCATCGACACGGCCACCGCGGAGCTGGCAGCCGTATCAGCTGTGGCCGGAGCGCGTAGCCGCCACGCCGCCCGCAAGACCTGGACCTCCGCGGCGATTCACTCCATGGTGATCGCCACCCACACCCAGCCGCGCGACGACGGCAGCCGGGGTAGCCGTTACGCTCGATCGCTGCGGGTGGACGAGCCGTGGCGCACCCGGAGCCGCGTGTTGAAGGCGCTGGCGGCAAGCCTGGTGTTCGGTGACCCGCGGGTGATGGCGGTGCACCAACGGGCGGAGGCGGTGGTGCGGGGCTTGTTCGAACGCCTGGTGGCTGATGCCAGCAGCCGCCACTTCCCGGAGGAACTGCGTGACCTGCTGGACGAGGGCCTGGATCGGCGCCGAGTGGCGTGCGACTTCATCGCCGGGATGACCGATGAGTTCGCCGAGCGCACTTATCGCCAGATGCTGGAGGCGTAGCGCGGCCTACTTGAGGGGCAGGGGCAGCTGCAGCGGCCGGCCGCAGTGGGCGCAGCAGGCGGCGGGGTAATCGGGCGTGATGTGGGTAACGTAGCCGCAGACGCAGTGGAAGACGATGGCCGGCGGCCCCTTGCGCTTGTCGGCCATCAGCGGAAGAGGTCCTTCTGCTTGGGGCGCAGTAGGTCGCGAAATGACCCGGCCGGCCCGGCCGGCCGCTCCAGCCCGCGGATGAGCACTACCGGTACGCCCTGGTCCGACTGCCCCATGAGCAACGACGCGGCCGAAGCCACTTCATCTGCCCAGCCGATGATGGAGGTTTGCAGCTCGTAGCCGTACAGGTCGCGGTGGCCACGCTCGTCCTTCAGTGCCGGCAGCCCGCTCACGCCGATGGCCACGCCCACCGAGCCTTCCCGCCAGGCGCGGCCGTGCGAGTCGTTGATGATGGCGCCCACCGTGCGCCCAGTGCGCCGCAGCACGCCCTGCACAAAGCGATCTGCCGAAGCATCGGCATCAATGGGCAGCAGCGCCACAACCTGGCCGTTGCCCGGCGGAACATTGGAGCGATCTACGCCCGCGTTGGCGCACACGAAGCCGTTGCGCTGCTCCACGATGAATACCCCCTGGCGCAGCCGCAGCACCTCAGTGCTGTCCGCCAGTATGACCTCCACCAGCCGCGCGTCCTTCTGCGCCTCGGGCGCCAGCGCCAGCGCCCGAGCTGAGGGCTGCACGTCCGCCAGTAACCGGAGACGGTTCTCCGCGCGGGAGACGATTTTCTGGGCGATCACGAACACGTCGCCATCCTGCACCGGCTCGGGCAAAAGGGCCAGCACCAGCTCCGCCAGGTCATCGCCCGGCTGCACCGCCGGCAAGCCGGTGACCGGGAGGAGTCGCACGTCGCCCGCCATCAGCGCGGCCCGAGGCCCTCAGCAGCCGCCAGGGCTTCGCGCTCCAGCGCGAGGTAGCGCTGGTAATCGGCGGGGGAATCTACGTCGAACGCCAGGCGGGGGCGCGGCACGAGGGCCACGGCAACGCCGCGCCGCTCGGCCTCCTGCTGGTGCAGGGCGGCACTGTCGGGACCAAAACGGAAAGGGATAAGCTCGGGCGGGCGGAGCAGCAGCGCGTTGGTGCCGCCATCGGCCGAAGGGGTGAGCGCCACACCTGGACCCTGCATGTGGGCCAGCGCTGCCAGCACGGCGCCAAAATCGCTGGCGCGAGCCAACGGCACGTCGCCTGGAACCACCAGCAGCGCGCCAGCGCCGAGTTCGCGTGCCCAGGCGCGGCCCTGCTCCAGCGCGGGATTCAGCCCGCCGGGCTGTTCCCGCAGGCTGGCGCTACCCAGTTCGCGCGCCACGGCCGCGACATCGTCATCACGGCTGATCGTGGCCAGCGCGTCGATCCCCGGGGTAAGCGTCAACTGCTCCAGCACGGCCCTCAACATGGCCAGCGTGACGGCGCTGCGCTGGGTTGGCGGCAGCTCGTTGGCGAGGCGGCTCTTGGCCGCGGCCAGCGACTTCACCGGTACCAGCGCGGCAACGCGCGGGGCGCTCACGCGGTCATGGCCCAGGCCAGAATCTCCTGGGCCAAGCGCCCGCGCTCACTGGCATTGGGCATCAGCGTATTGGTGACCAGCACGCGCAAGCCTCGCGCCTCCAGAACAGGCTGCTGAGCGGCGTCGGCAGTATCCACAATCATTCCCGTGAGGATATCGCCATACATGCGCGCCAGGCCCAGCACGGATGTCTCGAAGCCGAGCGCCTGCATCATCTGCCCGGCGGGGCCGCTCACGGCTTGCCCACCAACGATAGGGCTCACGGCAATGCGCTGCCTGCCCGCCCTGGCGAGCCGTGCCCGCAGCCCGGGAACTGCCAAAATTGGCCCGATGCTCACCACGGGATTGGAGGGGCACAGCAGCACCAGTTCCGCACGCTCCAGCGCCGCCAGGGCCTCGGCTGAGATGGTGGCCGCTTGGATGCCTGAGAAGGCGACCGAGAGAACGGGGTCCCGATGGCCCCGGCGCACGAAGTAGTCCTGAAAGTCCAGCTCGCCGTCCAGCGTGCGGACTTTCGTCGCCACGGGCGCATCGCACATGGGCAGCAGCTGCGCCTGCACGCCGCAGCCCCGGCTGAGCCGCGCCTCCACCTCGGTGAGCCGCAGCCCCTGCCGCAGGAAGTGGGTGCGGGCGAGGCTTGTGGCCAGGTCCTGATCACCCACGCGAAACCAGGTATCCAGCTCATAGCGCGCGAGCGCATCCAGCGCCTGAAAAGTGTCGCCCGTCAGGCCCCAGCCGTGCTCAGCGTGAGCGAGTCCCGCCAGCGTGTAGCGCACGGTGTCCATATCCGGGCAGATGCGCAGGCCCCACATGGTGGCATCGTCGCCGGTGTTGATGATGACCGTGAGGTTGCCGGCCAAGTGCTGGTGCAGGCCCTGGGCCAGCTTGGAGCCGCCCACGCCCCCGGCCAGCGCCAGCACTTGCGGAGCTTCGGCCAAGCCCCTACACCCGCAGCAGCAGGGCGCCATCCAGCGGGCGCCGGGGCGGTGCCGGCGGCTGGCTCACGGGTACACCAACCGTGAGCAGCGCCTGTGGCTCCCAGTCCGCGGGCAGCGCCAGCGCCTGGCGCACCACCTCCGGGCAGAACAGCGGCGCGCACATCCACGCCGCGCCCAGGCCGCGCAGGTGCAGCGACAGCAGCAGGTTCTGGATGGCCGCGCCAACGCTCTGCACCGCCATGTCGCGCTCGGCTGCCTGACGCGCCGCGTCCGGGTAGCGGTCGAGATCGCGCGGGCTGAAGCACACCAACAGCAGCGCTTGCGCCTTGCTCAGCCGCACCCGTGACCCCTTGACCTGCCCGTCGATGAACGGGGCGCGGGCGTCATCCGCCGCGAGATCTTCGCGCCAACGCTCACCCATGGCCTCGGTCAAGGCGCGGCGCCCCGCCACGGAGGTGATGAGCGCAAAGCGCCACGGCTGGGTATCGTGCGGGGAGGGTGCCCAGCAGGCATCCTCCACGGCGGCCTCAAGCTGCTCCACGGGCAAGGGGTCGGGCCGGTAGGCGCGAACCGTGCGCCTGCCGCGGATGATGCTCTGAAAGCCCCCAGGGTCCATCACAGGCACGATCATACGGCGGCTTCTTGAGCGGCGCGGCGAAGCAGTGCTCAGCGCTGGAGGGCGAAGCTGAAGGCGGTGGTGAGGTTGAGGATGTCCTGGTTGGCGCGGTTCAGATCCTCGCTGAGTTTTCGTGCGATGTTCACGAACACACGGTAGCCCATGACCATGTCCGCCTCAGCCAGCGCGACGAAATCGGCGTTCAGTATCACGCCCAGTTCGCAGCCGGTGGTCGCGGTGACAGTAGCCGAGCGCTGGCTGTTTTTGTCGAACAGCGCCATCTCGCCGAAGGCGAAGAAGCCGGGAATGGTGAGGATGTGTGATTCCGCCAGTGGCTTCTCGGCCGGGGGCGGATCCTTGGACTCCAGCCGGATGATGGCCTTGCTGGCCTGGCTGAAGCCTTCGCCACCTTTGACGTACAGCGTTTTGGATATCTCCACCTGACCCTGGAGCAGCAGAAACACGCTGTCGCCCGTATCGCCATCGCGGATGATCTCGTCACCGGCCGCGCTGCTGCGCCGCCGCGCGATGCCCGCCATCTTCTCCGCTTGCTCAGGGGACAGGCCGGCGAAGTAATTGATCCGGCTGATCTGTTCGGGCTGGACCTGCAGGATGGCCACGTCAGCTCATAACCAGTGCGCTGTGGTTGGGGCCAATCACGTAGTCCGGCGCGGGGTTGAGGCGTACGGCGATGTGCTCGTCCGTGGACATGTTGATGCCAGCCGACTCCACCTGCTGGCGAATGAAGTCGCGGATGTAGTCGCTCCCGCCTTGCATGGCCTGGTTGAGGCCAAAGCCCTCTTCGCGCACCGCGAAGCCAAGCAGCAGCAGGTTGCCGTTCTGGCGCAGGTGGTCGGCCAACTGGCTGGCCGACCCACCGACGAGGTGCCCGGGAATGGCTACCGCCTGCACCGCGTGGCCGGTGTCGAACGCCATCAGCTCCGCCAGCGCCTGCGGCGCGCCCGGATGCGCCACGTGGTTGGCCAGCAGCTCGCCTGTGAACTCATCGGACACGAGCACTTCGTCCGCCTTGGCGCGCTTGAGATGGGCGGCATCTTCGCGGTGCAGCACGTGAGCGTACACCTTCACATGTGGCGCCAGCTCTTTGATCATGAGCGTTGCCAGCACCGTTTGCTGCTCGTCGCCCGCGGCGTCATCGGCGGCGGACTCGTCCGGCACGATCACCACGTGGCCGGCCTGCGCGATGGCCGCCTCTTTGAGGATGGACTCCTGCGTGAACGACCCGCGTACGAAGAGGATCTTGAGGCTGGCGTAGGCCTTGAGGTGCGGCTCAATGACATCCGTCGGGGCTTCGTTGATCAGCACCAGCAGGCGTGGCCCGGAGGCGGACAGCGCGGCCAGAAAGCGCGGCATGTTGCGGTTCCAGCCGCACAGAATGGTGTGTCCGGTGAGCGCTTCGGCGTCCAGCACATCCCCCTCCTTGATCCTGCGAGCTACTAACAGTGAGGACACGGTGGCGGTGAAGAGCGACACCAGCACCACGCTGCCCAGAATCATCCCTGACCCGACCAGGCGCCCGGCAAGAGTGACCGGCGTTTTGTCGCCGTAGCCCACGGTGGACATGGTGACCACCGCGTACCAGAGTGCATCGCCAATGCCAATGATGTAGTTGGCCGAGAAGCTGTCCCTGCCCCGCTCGAACAGCCAGATGAGGTTGGAGCCGACCACCAGCAGGCCGACGATGATGAGCAGCAGGCGCCCGAACTCCGACCGAGCCATGCGCGTGGCCTGGCGGACGATGGGCCAGCTGAGCCACCGCCGGTCAGGCGAGGTGGCGACGTTGGGGGGCTTGGCGCTGGGCAGTGCTGGAGCGGGCGCGCTGGCCAGCTGATGGCCATTGGCCGCTGGTAGTGCGCCAGCGGCCGGAGAGGGGTATTCCTCCGTCTCGATCATCGCTTGTGGCGTTCTAGTGTAAACACGCCGCTTGCCGCGCTCAAGGCACTCGGCAGCCTGGCCGACTCTTGGGATGATGATGACGATTGGTCCGGGCCTGGCGCCGCCTCCACCACCGAACTGGAGCTTTGCCCAGCTCAACACGGTGCGGCAGCAACTGGCCACCAACGGCTCCAGCCTGGCCATCCCGTACAAGACCTCGGCCGGGCCGGGTGGGCAGGCGGTGTGGATGCTCACGCCGCAATCGGATCAAGGGCAGGCGCGCAACTTCAGCGCACACGGTTACGCAGCGACTCGCCTGGCGCCAACGCAGTTCGCCAACTCGTATCGGGGCGGCCTGCTGGCGGGCAGCTTCGGGCTGCTGAGGGTGGACTACAAGGCCTGAGCGTCAGGCGCCTGGCCGGCAGCCGCCGTAAATGACGTAGTCGAGCTGCTTCCAGTACACGTCTACCGCGGCGAAGCCGGCTGCCCGGAACAGCGTCAGCTGGCTCTCCAAATCCATCATGTAGCGCACGTGGTTCTCCCACATGGCCCGCTGGCGCACGTCGCGGTGGCCGCGCTGGTGGGCCGCCTCCGGATCCTCCCGATCATTCACCCGCTGCCACACGCCCTCGACTACCGGGTCGGCCGCCTTTACCGGGTCAAAGTTCAAATACCAGCCACCGGGTTTGAGCCGGGCGAGAATCTCGGCGAACAAGCCAGCCTTACGACCGTCCGGCAGGTGGTGCACGCACTGCGAGGTAACAGCGGCGTCGAGCGCGGCGGGGAGCTCCGCGGGCCAGATGGAGGATTTCATGTCGAACTCCACATACGCGTAACGACCCTCGTATGGAGTGAGCACTTTGCGCCCCTCATCCATCATCTGGGCGGAGTAGTCGGCCAGGAGAGCATGGGCATTGGGGTAGTAATCCATGATGCCGCGCGCGGCCATGCCGGTACCGGCACCCAGGTCAATGAACGTGAAGCGCTCATCCCGCTGGAAGGGAAGCAGCGAGGCCATGAACCGAATACACTCCGCACGGCGATGCTCACGCGCCGAAGCCGCCTCCGCCCACGCTTTGACCGTCTCGTCTGATTTCCAAACCGCCTCGTTACTGTCCTGCTGCGCCATGTCCGCCATTGTAGTCGCGCGGCAATACCGGCGAGCGGCGATTTATGTACAAGCCTGCCGCGACGCGCGGCTACAATCCGGCTATGCCCAGCTTCATCAGCGGCATCACGCCAGGCGACACTGTCCGCGTGATCGGCGGCTACTTCAAGGATTTGGAAGGCCTCGTCAAGAGTTGCGACGCCGATGGTCGTGCCGTGGTGGAGCTGCGCGAGGGCGAAGGCACGTTCAAAGCGCGCTTCTTAGCCTCCCAAATCGAACGCGCCTCAGCGCGAACCTCAACCGCGCCAGCCGAGTAGCAGCAGGAGGAGCCCGCCGTACTCGGCCTCCCTGAATCGATCGCCCTCAGGCGCTCTTCAGCGGCAACACCACGATCTGCACAAGGGCTTGCACGACCTGATACGATACGCTGCACAAACAAATGTTTATCTAACATCCGTTTATCTAATGCGTGTTTGTCTAATGTGTGTTTATGCATGATCGAGAGCTGAAGGTCCTGTGCCGCGCGGTGGGCGATGTCACCCGCATGCAGCTGGTGCGGCTGCTGGCGCGGCGGCCAGAGATGAACGTGACGGAACTGGGGCAATTGCTGCTGCTGAGCCAGCCGCTGGCTTCATGGCACGTGCGCATCCTCAAGCGGGCGGGGCTCATCTCGACCCGTAAGAATGGCCGGCAAGTGTACTGCTCAATCGACGAGCAGCGCTTCGCTCAGCTGCAGGTGGCGCTGGCCGCTCTGGCTCAGCCGGGCGCGGAGGGCAACGAGGCGCCGGCGGAGGCGCTTGCCCCGAGTGAGCCCCTGGCTTCCGTTGGGCGGCCAGCGCCAGGCAGCGTCGCGGCCGCGCAGCACGAGGTGGAAGCTGACACGGCCATGGAGCTGGGACGATAGCCGCGTATCTCTTGCTCCGGCTCGGCTGCTGGCTCACGACGGCACTGCCACTTCCGCTGCAGCTCCTGCTGGCCGACGCTGCCGGCGAGCTGGGCTGGCGCCTGCTGCCGGCCATGCATCAGCGCGTCCGGGAAAACGCCCAGCACGTGTTGGGCCAGGCTGCCACGCGGCGTGAGGTCGAGCAGCTGGCGCGCACCTGGTGGCGCAATTACCTGCGTTACCTGCGCGAGTTTGTGGCCATCCCCAACTTGCGCCCCGCCGACCTGGATGCGCTGGCCCAAAACGTGGAGGGCTGGAGCTGCGCGGCGGAAGCGCTGGCGCGGGGTAAGGGCGCGGTCATTGTTTCGGCGCACTTTGGCAATTGGGATCTCGCGGCCGCCGTGGGTGCGCGAGTGTGCACCGTCCACGCCCTGGCTGATCGCTTCGGCTCGCCTCGGTTAGACCGGCTGGTGAACTCGTTTCGCTCGTCGTTGGGCGTGCAGGTCATCCCCATCGAGCGTCCTCTGAAGCGCACGCTCAGAGCCCTCAAGCGTGGCGAAGCGGTGGCCTTTCTGGTGGATAAGCCCGTGGCGCGTGATGGCGTAGTGGTGCAGTTCTTCGGCAGCCCGGTGCAGATCCCGGGCGGGGCGGGGTTCTTCGCCCTGCGCACCGGGGCGCCCATCCTGCCGGCGTTCGTCTGGCGCGAGCGCGGCGGTGTGTTCCGCGGCAAAGTGCTGCCGGCAATTCTGCCCACCCATACCGGCCAGCCCGAACGCGACCTGCAACGGGCCATGCAGCAGGTCATGGCCGCCATCGAAGACATGGTGCGCGCCCAGCCGGAGCACTGGTACATGTTTCGGCGCATGTGGCAGCCGCGGGCAACCGCGGCATAACGGCCGTGAGCGCGCTGCATCCCAACTACTGGGCGTTCCGGCTGGGCACGGCGGTTGTGCCGCGGCTGCCCGCGGCGTGGCTCAACCCCCTGGCGGAGGCCCTGGGCAGCGCGGGCTTTGTGCTCGGCGGGCGAGCCCGGCGCAATGCGCTGGCCAACATCACGCCGGTGGTAGGCGCCGCCGAGGCAACGGCCACCGCTCGGCGCATGTTCGTGCACAGCGTGCGCTGCTCCCTCACCATGTTCGAGCGCCGGTCAGCCACGGTGGGGCTGAGCGGCCATCAGCTTGGTGGCTGGCACAATTTTCACGAAGCGCTGGCTGGTGGCCGCGGCTGTGTGCTCGTCAGCCCACACCTGGGCGACATCAACTACATGGCCGAGCTGTTCGCCGCGGACGGGCTGCCGGTGAATGTGCTGGTCGAAGCGCTGCGGCCAGCGGCGCTGGCGCGCCTGGTGGCGCGGCAGCGGGCGCGCCGCGGTGTGCAGGTGATTGTAGCCGGGCCAGGTGCGCCGCGGGAGATTGCCCAGGCGCTGGGCCGCAACGAGATCGTCGCCCTTTTGAGCGATCGCGTCGTGGGCGACCTACGTGGCTACCCGGTCCGCTTCTTCGGGCGCCAGGCTCGCCTGCCAGGCACGGCCTTCACCCTGGCCGCGCGGCATCGCAGCCCAATCGTCTTCGGCGCCGCCATCCGCCGCCCAAACGGCACGATCGAAACGGATGTGCGCGCGCCCTTTGTGCCGGATCGTCAGACCGCCGCCAACGTTCAGGACATGGCTCGCGTATTCGAGCAGTTCATCCTCCACGACCCCGGCTGCTGGATGGCCTTTCAGCCAATCCTTGGCCCTGCGACTGATGCGGCGATGGAGCGAGCCTCCGCCAGCGCGCGCGCCGCCGAGCCTGCATCAGTCGCGCGCATCTCGGCTTCTGCCAGCGCCAGCGAGAATCCTGCACGGGCTCGCCGCCCGGCCCAGCCTGTCGGGAGCGTGGCGCGTGGGTAAGGCGGATCTGCACATCCACACTAACCGGGGCGATGGCACCGCCTCCGTGCGCCAGATCATGGACTACGTGCGCGATGAGACCGACCTGGATGTGATCGCCATCACCGATCATGACGATCCGCGGGCCTCGTGGGAGGCGCGAGAGCTGGCGCCGGGCTATCGCTTCGCGGTGGTAACCGGGGCGGAGATCACTACCCTGCAAGGGCACCTTCTGGCGCTGTTCCTGGATCGCCCCGTGAAGATGCTGCGATCCGTGGAGTGGACCATCCAGGCCGTGCACGACCAGGGCGGTTTGTGCATTGCCCCACACCCGCTGAGCTGGCTTACACGGAGCCTGGGCGAGCACGCGCTGCGTCGCGTGCATGGGAACAAGCATCAGGAGATTTACTTCGACGCGATCGAGGTCGTCAATCCCAGCCTGGCCGGGCGCGTCACAGCGCCTCAGGCGAAAGCGTTGAACAGCTCGGTGCTGCGCTTGCCCGAAACCGGCAGCAGCGATGCGCACTACCTGCGGGGAGTGGGCGCCGCCTACACCACGTTTGAAGGCACCCAGCCGGAGGACCTGCGGCGCGCGCTCGAGCAGGGGGGCAGCCAGGCTGGGGGTGCTTTCACCTGGCAGCGCGAGCTGACTGGCGTGGTGAAAGCGCGAACGCGGCAGCGGCTGAAGAAGTACATCTTCCGGATGTCCTCATGAAGATAGGGCTCGTTTCACCCTACGATTTCTCCGCCCCTGGTGGTGTGCGCGAGCACATCGCCGCGCTGGATGCGAATTTTCGCGAAAAGGGCCATCAGGTGGTCATCCTCACGCCCAACTCGCGCGATGGCCGTGAGGAACACCACGAAAACGTGATCTCCCTCGGCCGGGTGACGCCGTTGCGCATCAATGGCTCCACGGCGCGTATCACCCTCTCCATGTGGCTCATGCATCGCGTGCGGCACATCTTGCGGCAGGAGGGGTTCGATGTGCTGCACATCCACGAGCCGCTCATGCCGGCGCTGCCCCTCACCGCCCTTGGCTGCTCGGAGACGCTGAACGTGGCGACCTTCCATGCGCACGGCCAGTCCTACGTGTCCAACCTGGGGTATCTGTTTGGCAAGGCTTTCGTGCGGCGCCGCGTGCGCAAGCTGCACGGGCGCATCGCGGTATCCGCCACCGCGCGCGACTTCGTGGAGAGCTACTTCCCCGGTGAATACGAGATCATCCCTAATGGCATCGAGCTGGGCTGGTGGCAGCAGCGCGCTACACCGCTGCCGCGGCTTCGCGATGGGCGGCCCACCATCCTCTACCTGGGCCGGCTGGAGCAGCGCAAAGGCTTGAAGTACCTCATCCGCGCGTTTGAGTTGGTGCGGCGCGAGGTGCCCCGGGCGCGCTTGATTGTTGCCGGCGACGGCCGGCTGCGGGCCGGGTTCGAGCGCTATGTGGGCCGGCACGACCTGGCGGGCGACGTACTCTTCACCGGCTTCATCTCCAATGAGGAGAAGCCGCGCTATTTCGCCAGCGCCGATGTCTTCTGCGCTCCCTCCACCGGGCAGGAGAGCTTCGGCATTGTGCTGCTGGAGGCCATGGCCTGCGGGCGGCCCATCGTGGCCACCAACATCCACGGCTATCGCGACGTGGTGACGCACCACCGGGAAGGCCTGCTCGTGCCGCCGCGAGACCACCTGTCGCTGGCCGACGCGCTCACCGATCTGTTGACGGATGCGCCTCAGCGCGACCAGATGAGTGGGGAGTGCCTGCGCACCGTGGAGCAGTACTCATGGACGCGCGTGGCGGGCACCATCTTGAATTACTACCGCGAGCTGCGCGAGCTGCAAAGCGGCTCGGGGGCACTGGTTCCGAGACTGCGGGAGGAGAAGGCGTAAGTGTTCGGCCCAAAAACACAGAAGTTCTTTCGCCGCCTGGCCGAATGGTGGGTGCGGCCGATGGCCAAGCTGGGTATCACACCCAACATGCTCACAGTCACAGGGCTGGTGCTCGCCCTCTTCTCGGCCGCCGCCATAGCCATGGATCACCTGGTGTGGGGCGCCGTGCTGCTGTTCATTGGCGGTGCGTTCGACCTGTCCGACGGCGCCCTGGCGCGCGTGCAGGACAGCCGCAGCGACTTCGGCGCGTTCTTCGATTCCACACTGGACCGCTACTCCGAGGCGATCGTCCTCATGGGGTTGGTGTATTTCTACGGCCAGCGCGCGCAGACAGGTGCCCTGCTGGTGGTTTTTGCCGTGCTGGTGGGCTCTCTGCTGGTGAGCTACACCCGAGCCCGCGCCCAGGGGCTGGGACTGGACTGCGAGGTGGGCCTGTACGCACGGCCAGAGCGGGTGCTGACGCTCGTGGTGGGGCTCATCTTCTATCCCTGGCTGCTGTGGTTCCTGGCGCTGCTGGCGGTGGTCACGAACATCACAGCTATGCAGCGCATTGCCCACGTGTGGCGGCTCACTCATCCGCGCCCCGAGGCACCGGCCTCACTCCCGGGGCGACAGCTGGACGAGGCGAGCGAGCCTCAACTCACCGTGGCTGGCTCCGGCGGAGGTAGGTCCAGTCTGTAGGCGCCCCCACCCGGCTGCGTGCCGTTCACAAGCGCCAGCAGCTCCAGGCTGTGCAGCTCCGTTGCCCTGGGGTTGATCAGAATCAACTCCGGCCTCCGCGCCAGGACCTCACTGGTAAGCGCGTCCAGGCCATGATCTAAAGCCTCCTGCACGCCAAACTCATCGATGCTCAACAGACGAGCTTGCCCGTCAGAGGAATCGAAAATGATCACCATGCGAGCAGCGTCCTGTTACGGTCTACCAGCGGATGAGCGAAGCGGAGGGCCACTCCTGGCATTGTGCGGGCGAGGAAGCGGCTTGTAAACCGCGCGCCCTAAGGTACTAACGCGGCGCCGGCGAGAAGTACCGCCCGGCGGCGCGCTATTGCGCGGTGTGCACCTCGAGCAGCCGTTTTCTGCCCACTCGCCGCTGATGCACGCTCTCGATGCGCAGCTCACCCAGACGCGACTCCGTGGTGAGGTACCGCTGCGCCAGCAGCCCTACCGGTTGTGAGGAGACCGCGATCGTGACGCTCACAGCCAGCCCAAGGGCCAGCTTGCGGCCAGGTGAGCGAACAAATTCGCTCAGCCACAGGCCAATCGTGCCCAGTAAAACGCCCACCGCTACATTCGTGCCGCAGCGTTGGGCAATGGCCAGCGACCGCTCGCCGGATCGCAGGCGCTGCATCGCTTCCTCCGCGGCGGACTGCACTTCTCCCTGGTCCGCGGTGCCGTAGACACGGAAACCCCAGCCGTTGGAGCGGGCAATGAGTCGAACGCGCGGGTCGCGCTCTTGGAGAATGGCCATGGTGGCGTGCTCCAGCGCGTGGTTCCGCCGCACGCTGCCGCCCGGCCAGAGGCGGGGCACCAGCCGCTTATTCGGCAACGACTGAGCGCTCGCGGCGCATGGCGAGAACCTGCATCACTTGTTCGGCCAGCCGGTCCGGATCGTGCTTCAGCGCATCGGTCCGGCTGACCATGTCGGACGAAATGAGCCGCAGATTCGGGTCCACCTCCAGTTGCTGCGACCGTGGTGGGCTGGTTACGCTGAATTTGCGCGGCAGCTCGGTGTTGGGATTGCTGTTGGCCAGCACGTAGCGGAACAGCCCTCGGCAGCCGTGCCGGTACAGGGCGCGAATGTGATCGTCCACCTCAAACCCATCGGTCTCGCCCTTTTGCGTCGCCACGTTGCAGACGTACACTTTGCGCGCGCTGGAGGCGCGGATCGCCTGCTGAATGTCCTCGATCAGCAGGTTGGGCAGCAGGCTGGTGTACAGGCTGCCGGGGCCGATAACGATGAGGTCCGCATCCAGGATGGCCGACACGGCCTCGCCATAGGCAGCAATGCCTTCCGGCTGCAGGTACACCCGATCGATCTCGCGCCCGCTCTCGGGGATATTGGATTCGCCGTGCACCATCATCTCGTCCGCCATGACGGCCGAGAGCGTGACGTTTTCCAGCGTGGCCGGCAAAATCTGCCCGCGCACGGCCAGCACCCGGCTGGACTCCCGCAACGCATGGTCGAAGCTGCCCGTGATGTCGTTCAAGGCCGCGATGAACAGGTTGCCCAGGCTGTGCCCTTCCAGGTTGCCGCCCTCGGCGAAGCGATACTGGAACAGGTCGCGCACCAGTGGCTCCGCATCGGCCAGCGCTACGATGCAGTTCCGAATGTCGCCCGGCGCAGGGATGTGGAAGGCTTTTCGGAGCCGGCCCGAGGAACCGCCGTCGTCCGCCACTGTCACAATGGCGGTGAGGTTGGAGCTGTGCTCCTTGAGGCCGTGCAGCAGCGTGGCGAGGCCGTGCCCGCCGCCAATGGCCACAATTTTGGGGCCGCGGCTGAGCTGCTTGCGCTGCAGCACCAGTTCCGCGATGCCGCGGCCCTCCGCGAAGGGCGACAGCAGTGAGCGGTTGAACAGCAGGATGGAGGCGGCGATCACACAGGTGCTGATGGCGATGAGCAGCACACCACGCAGCCACTGCGGGCCGATGAACTCGAGGAAGAGGTAGTAGACCACCAATCCCGACGCGCCAGGGAAACTCACCTCGCGGTACAACTGCACCAGCAGCAGCGCCACCCCCAGGCCGCAAAGCAGAACCCCTGCCAGCAGCAGCAGCAGCCAGCGTTTCACCCGCAGCCCGGGGTGAAGCCACTTGATCAGCTCCGTGCGGCGTATCCCCGGGCGCGCGTCTTGGCCCGCCAGCGCCTCGTCATACCACCTGGCTCTCCACCAGGCCCGCTATGCCTTCCTCAATCGATATCGCTGGCGCCCAACCCAGCACCTCGCGTGCCCGCTCTACCGAGGCCCGTTTGAAGCGCTCGTCAAAGCCGCGTGGCACCCGGTGCACTACCCGCCCGCCAATCAGCTCCGCCAGGCGATTGATGGACACTTCGCGCCCGCTGCCCACGTTTACCGCCTCGCCCATCTTCACGCCTGGCGCCTCCGCCGCCCGTAGGTTGGCCCGGACAACGTCGCTCACATGGGTGAAATCGCGCGTCTGCTCGCCATCGCCATCCACCGTGAGCGACTGCGCCAGCCGGCGCTGCTCCAGGAAAATGCCTATCACCAGCCGGTAGGCGCCCTCCATCACCTGGCGCGGGCCATAAACATTGAAGTAGCGCAGGCACACCGTTTCCAACTGAAAAAGGCGCGAGAAGTTGCGGCAGTAGAGCTCGCTCATCAGCTTCTGGCAAGCGTAGGTGTTGAGCGGGTTGGGCGGCATGTCTTCCGTGAGCGGCAGCACCGGCTGATCGCCATAGACCGAGGATGAGGACGAGTACACCACCCGCCGCACTTCGGCCTCACGGGCTGCGCGCAGCAGGTTGAGCGTGGCCGTCACGTTGGCCGCGTGCGTGCCCAAGGGATCGTCCAACGAGCGTTGAATGCGTGCCAGGGCCGCGGTGTGGAAGATCACCTCGCTGCCACGCAGCAAACCGGCCAGGTTTGAGCAAGTCGCCAGGTCCACCTCCTGGAGTTCGGCTCGCGGGTTCAGATACTCCCGTTTGCCGGTAGAGAGGTCATCCAGCATCAGCACCTGGTCGCCCCGCTCCAGCAGCGCATCCACGATCTGGCTGCCAATGAAGCCCGCGCCACCAGTGACGACCGCCTTCATCGGGCAGCCACTGGGGCTGGATGGATCGCGCCGGGCGCACCGCCGCGCAAATCCTCAGCCACGGCCAGTATGGCTTCGTCCAGGCGGTTCCTGGGGGCAAAGCCTATCGCCTGCTCCAGGCGCGAGCAATCCGGCACCCGGCGGCGCATGTCCTCGTAGGAGCCGCCGTAGGCCGTCTCATACGGCACGTGGACAATGGTCGAAGTGCTGCCCGTGAGCTCCAGCACCCGTTGCGCCAGCTTGTTAATTGAGATCTCCTCCGGCTGCCCAATGTTGTAAATGCGCCCGTAGGCGTGCTCCGCGTCCGCCAACTCAACCAGCGCGCGCACGGTGTCCGCTATGTAGGTGAAGCAGCGCGTCTGCTCACCGTCGCCAAAGACCGTGAGCGGCTCACTCGCCAGCGCCTGGGCCACAAGCGTGGGCAGCACCATGCCGTAGCGGCCTGTCTGCCGCGGCCCCACGGTATTGAACAGGCGCACCACCACTGCCCGCAGTCGACCCTCCCGATGGGAGGCCAGGGCCAAACCCTCGTCCGCCATTTTGGCGATCGCATACCACCAGCGGGCCACCTCGCCCGCGCCGATGAGCCGGTCGGATTCCTCCGAAAGCGCCGGGGCAGGGTTCTTGCCATAGACCTCGGAGGTGGAAGCGATCAGCACACGGCCACCCCAGCCGGCCACCGCCGCGAGCACGTTGTCGGTACCGCGCAGGTTCACCTCCAGCGATTCCAGGGGCCGTTCCAGGATGGTGCGCACACCCACCGCGGCGGCCAGGTGGAAGACCATTTCCGGCGGGCCAGCGTGCAGCTTCGCGGCCTGGGCCAGGGCCATACCGAGCGCGGCGGCGTCGCGCACGTCGCCCTCGATGAAGTGGCACCTGGGGTCCTGGTTGAGCGCATCCACATGCCGTTGCGAACCAGTGGAGAGATTGTCATAGATGGTGACCGCGCGGCCGCGCGCCAGCAGCTCACGGCAGAGGTGATAGCCCACGAAACCAGCCCCACCCGTGACGAAGACGCTCAATGCCGGCCCCCGTGGAACCAGGCCGTGGCGACGGTTCTCGTCGACGGTTGCGACTGGAGCATGCTGCATCATCATACGCTGAAGTGCCCCTAAGTTAGGCGGCTCGGCTCCTATGGGGCTAAGATAGGGCGGTGATCAGAGGGCCACGATAAGCCAGCTCCAGGCTCTCGGGGAGCGCATCAGCAGCCACTCGGCCCGCATTGGGGTGGTGGGGCTGGGGTACGTAGGCTTGCCGCTCGCGGTGGAGTTTGCCAAGGCGGGCTTCGCTGTCACCGGTATCGACAGCAACAGCCAGCGCGCAGCGAGCGTGCGTGGCGGCCGGAGCCACATTCTGGATGTACCCTCGGCCACGCTGGCCACGCTGACGGCGTCCGGCAGGCTCACCGCCACGGCCAATTATGAGGTTGTGCCGGACCTGGACGTCATCTTCATTTGCGTGCCCACGCCACATGACAGCGCCAAGTCGCCCGACTTGTCGTTCATCCGTGCCGCTTCGGAGGAGATTGGCCAGCGGTTGCGCGCGGGCCAGCTCATCATCCTGGAAAGCACCACCTACCCCGGCACCACTGAAGAAGTGATGCTGCCCTTGCTGGAACAATCCGGCCTCAAACCGGGCGAGGACTTCGCCGTCGCCTTCTCGCCGGAGCGCGTGGATCCGGGCAACAAGCAGTTCGATACCAGCACCACGCCCAAGGTGGTGGGCGGCCTTACGCCCGAGTGCGCGCGGCTCACCAAGCTGGTATTTGAGCAGATCATCGATGGCGCCAACGGCCACTCGGTGCATCTGGTCAGCTCACCGCGCGCCGCGGAGATGACCAAGCTGCTGGAGAACTGCTTCCGCAGCGTGAACATCGCCCTGGTGAACGAGCTGGCCCTGCTCAGCGATCGCATGGGCATCAACATCTGGGAAGTGATCGACGCGGCGGCTACCAAGCCCTTTGGCTACATGGCCTTCTACCCCGGCCCCGGCGTTGGCGGCCACTGCATTCCGGTGGACCCGTACTACCTGAGCTGGAAGGCCCGCGAGTTCGACTTCTACACCAAGTTCATCGAGCTCGCGGCCGAAACGAACCTCTCCATGCCCTTCCATGTCGTTGCCAAAGTGGCCGAGGCGCTGAACAATCGCGAGAAGAGCCTGCGGGATTCGCGTGTGCTGGTGCTGGGCGCGGCCTTCAAGCGCGATGTGAATGACGCGCGCAACTCACCCGCGCTGCGGGTGATGGAACTGCTCATGAAGGATGGCGCCTGCGTGGAGTACCACGACCCCTACATTCCCAGTGTCAGCGTAGGCGTGGGCGTGTTCAGCCGCCGCAGTCACGACCGTGTGCTGCAGTCCGTGGAGCTTACAGACGACGCGCTGCGCGCGGCGGATTGCGTGGTGATCGCCGTGGCACACAGCGACTTTGCGTTTGACCACATCGTGCAGCAGGCCAACCTGGTGGTGGACACAGTGAACGCCACCAAGCACGTAACGGAGCAGCGTGACAAGATCGTGCTCATCTAAGGCCCGCCAGGCCGCTGGGACAGCGAAGCCATGCAGCCCTAGAAGCTTGGCCGAAAACATGCCGCGGCGGCCGGGTGGGGTTGCCCGGGAACGCTCGTTCACCTCAAAGTGGCTGCTGCAGGCGTTGGTCGAGGGCCGCTTATGGCTTTGCGGCCAAACTTCTCAAGCTTCTCATCCCGGCTCGGGGCTGCGCTGCCGATGAGGGCGTTCTATGTCGCCTTCCTGCTGGTGTTTCTGGGCGCGCTGGCCGGGTCGGCTATGCTCACGCCCGCGGTGCGCTGGCTGGCGGTGCGCTGGGGGGCAATGGACCAGCCCAACCATCGCAAGATCCACTCGTCGCCGGTCCCTCGCCTGGGCGGCCTGGCCATCTGGTTGGCGCTGTGGGCCAGCGCGCTGCTGGTAGTGCGGCTCACTCCAGCAGGCGAGATCGTCTCCCCGTTCGGCGCCCTGCCGGACCTATCGGCCATCTTCGCCGCGGCGACGGTCATTCTGCTGCTGGGTGTGGCGGATGACCGCCGCGGCCGCATGGGCCCCTGGACCAAGCTCACGGGGCAGTTCGCCGCCTGCACCATCCTGGTGGCCTTCGGCATTCGCTTCACCCTCTTTCACACGCCCTGGTTAGACGTGCCGCTCACCTACTTGTGGGTGCTGGGCCTCACCAATGCCCTGAACCTGCTGGACAACATGGATGGCCTGTCGGCCGGTGTATCCAGCATCGCCGCCGGCTTTTTCTTCCTGCTGGCGGTGCTCAACGGCCAGATACTGGTAGGGTTGCTGGCCATCGCCGTGGTGGGCAGCTGCCTCGGTTTTTTGGTGTACAACTACAATCCCGCCAGCATCTTCATGGGCGACAGCGGCGCGTTGTCGCTGGGCTTCATCCTGGCCGTGATCAGCATCAAGCTCGACATCGGCAACTCGTCCAACCTGAGCTTTCTGATTGCCGCTGTGGTTCTGGCGCTGCCGATCTTCGACACCAGCTTCGTAACCTGGCGGCGCCTGCGCGAAGGCCGCGCGGTCGCCGAGGGCGGTAAGGACCATACCAGCCACCGGCTGCTGACCCTGGGGCTGGAGCAGCGGCAGGCGGTGTGGATTCTCTACGCGGCCTCATTCGTGGCCGGGCTCATCGCGCTGTTGATCTCGCAGGGCAACATGACCACGGTGCTGGCGGTGCTCATCCCCTTCGCGCTGAGCATTTTCCTCGCCGGCGTGTACCTGGCCCGCGTTCCTACATGAGCTGCCTTGGCGCCACCAGGCCGCTCTGGCTGAGCAGGTCACGATACAGTGCGCGCATGTTCGCGACGAGCCGGCTCACGTCGTACTCGGGATACACGGAGCGCTGGCCGGCCTCGGCGAGGCGCCGCGCTTCCGCCGGCTCATCCAGCAGCCGTAACAGCGCCTCGGCGAAGGCTGAGGGGTCGCGGCTCGGCAGCACCAAGCCCGTTTCCCCACTGTGCACCAGGTCCACCACGCCTCCAGCGGCGGTGGAGATGACCGGGCGCCGCGCGGCCATCGCCTCTATGAGCGCCACTGGCGAGCCCTCGTTGATCGAGGTGAGCGCAACCACGTCCAGCGCGGCGAAGATGGCCGGCCGGTGCGCCTCAAAGCCAGTGAAGATCACCTTGGCGCCAACACCGGCCGCGTACTGCTCCAGCTCTTGGCGTCGCTCGCCATCGCCCACTACCACAAACGACACGCCGGCCCGCTCGCGCTGCACGCGCGCTGCCATGTCGATGAACAGTTCGTGGCCCTTGATCGGCACCAGCCGGCCCACGATTCCTACCGTCCGGTTGCCATTTGGTACGCCCCACTTCTCCCGCAGGATGGCCGGTGATGCACCGTTGTGCGCCAGGGCCTCCAGCGGCAACCCCAGCTTAAGTACGCCAATCTTGTTCGGTTGGGCGATGCCGTAGCGCAGCAGTTCCTGTCGCTGCTCAACGTTCAGGGCGATGATGCGATCCGTTCCTCGGGCAAGTGCGCGCTCCAGGGCAATGAACACCCTGGTTTTGCGCGGCCCGAAGTAGCCGTGGAACACATTCCCATGGAACGTGTGCAGCACCAGCGGCGTACCACACAGCTTGGCAGCGAGACGCCCCACCACGCCCGCCTTGGCCGTGTGCGTGTGGATGATGTCCGGCCGCTCGCGGCGCACCAGCCGCACCAGCTTGAGGAGCGCCACGGCGTCGCTGGCCACATCGATCTCGCGGCCCAGCTCCGGGATGCGCGTCACCTGCACGCCCAGCTCAGCCGCCAGGTCCAGCATATTGCCTTCGCCCGCGGACTCCGTGCCGCTCACCAGCACTGTCTCGAATTCCGGCCGCAGCCCGTGCGCCAGGTGGATCACGTGCTGCGCCGGGCCGCCCACGTTCAGCCGGGCGATGACGCGGACGATCTTAGGGATGCTGGTTGCTCGGCAGGCCGGGCTCGGGCAGCAGCTGGGCGTTCAGGCTGGTGGCAGTTCCGCTTCGTCGATCAGCATCACCGGGATACCGTCACGAATCGGGTAGCGGCGGCGGCACGTGTCGCACACCAGGCGGTCGCCCTCCAGATGCACCGGCGTTTTGCACAGCGGGCAGGCGAGAATCTCCAGCAGCTTCTCATCAATCATGTGATCGAATCTACTGGCCGCCCGCGCCACTGTCAAAAGCGCCGGGCACGGCATCGTCCAGCCCCGGCTCACCCGC
Source organism: Chloroflexota bacterium (assembly GCA_050695655.1). Classification (GTDB taxonomy): domain Bacteria; phylum Chloroflexota; class JAJPGV01; order JAJPGV01; family JAJPGV01; genus DATKQD01. The sequence goes on from JBOGTU010000145.1 coordinate 44,757, forward strand.
GGCTGCCGGGGCCGGACGCGGCATCTGGCGGCGGAGCCTGGTGGCCAGCGCCCCCAGCAGCGTCATGATCGCCAGGCTGATCAGACTGATGATGCGTGTGTACTCGATATACGCCACCGCGACGGAGCTGTCGACCTTGAACAGCCCGAGCAGCGCCACGGCAGCCAGCTCAAAGCTGCCGGCGTAACCTGGCCCGGCCGGCACAATGGCCACCAGCGCCAGCACCCCCGTGAGCAGCGCGCCCTCGCGCCAGCCCAGCGGGATGCTCAGCGCCCGAAAGGAGGCCACGTACGAGGTGACTGTGAGCAGCCACACCAGAAACGCCAGCGCCACGATCGCGGCCCCGCGCCGTGCGTCCTTCACCGCCCCGAAGCCATCGAGCAGCCGTAGAAAGAGCCGCCCGCCGGGCTCCAGAAGGCGCCGCCGGAGTACCCACTCGGGCAGGCTCAGCCGCTCCCGCTGGCGTGCCAGCCAGTACACCACCACTAGGGCGCATACGCACAGGATGGCGGCCACCACATCGGCCGAGATCACCCAGCCCGGAAGGTGGAAGAGCGGCAGCATGGCGCTGACCAGCAGCACCACGGCGAAGAGATCCGATAACCGTTCCACTACCAGGGTGCCCAGTGCCCGGGCCCGGCTGACCGGTGAGGTGTAGCCCACAGCGTACACGCGCACCAGGTCACCCAGGCGGGCGGGGATGACGAAGGCGCTCACGCTGCCCAGGCTGTAGGCCATGAGCGAATCCGGGAAGGCCAGGGGATCATCCTCCTCGAAGCACAGCAGCCAGCGCCACGAGCGCGCCGCCACGCTGGCCATGAACGCCAGCAGGGCCGGAATGGCGAGCTCGCGATTGGCCCCCGCGAGGATGCTGCCCACACGGCCGAGATTGATGCCGCGCAGTACCGCCCAGAGGAAGATGGCGCTCAGCAGCAGCCCAGCCAGCCAGCGCACCAGCAGCTTGGCGGGCACACGCCTGGCCCAGCTGTTGCCCATTCAATTCAACATAGCAGCTTTTGCCTACGCTACGATTCTGCTCATGCAGGTCGTCAGCATTTCCAGCCGCTACAGGCCCTACGCCGGGCGCCGTCGGACGCGTGAGGTGATGGTGGGCAACGTGGGTGTAGGGGGCGACAACCCCGTTCGTGTGCAGTCCATGACCACCACCCTCACCAAGGATGTGGAGGCGACGGTGGACCAGGCTATTCGCCTGGTGGACGTGGGTTGCGAGATCGTGCGCGTCACCACGCCGACGGTGCAGGACGCGAAAGCGCTGGGTGAGATCCGGGCGCGGCTGCGGCGTAAGGGCATCGACGTGCCGCTGGTCGCGGACATCCACTTCTCGCCCGCTGCCGCCCTGGAAGCCGCCGACCACGCGGACAAAGTACGCGTGAACCCCGGCAACTACGCGGATTCCCGCAAGTTCGCCGTGCGCGAGTACACCGACACGGAGTACCTGGCCGAGCTGCGGCGGATCGAGGAGCGCTTCGCGCCGTTGGTGCTCAAGTGCAAGGAGCGGCACGTCTCCATGCGCATCGGCACCAACCACGGCTCGCTGTCGGATCGGATCATGAATCGCTTCGGCGATACGCCGGAGGGGATGTGCGAATCCGCGTTGGAATTCGTGCGCATCTGCGAGAAGTACGGCTATCAGGACGTCATTCTGTCCATGAAGGCGTCCAACCCCAAGGTGATGATCGCCGCCTACCGGCTGCTCGCCGCGCGGATGGATGAGCTGGGCATGGCCTACCCGTTTCACCTGGGCGTGACCGAGGCGGGCAACGGCCAGGATGCGCGCATCAAGTCGGCCATCGGCATTGGCAGCCTGCTGGCCGATGGCATTGGCGACACCATCCGCGTGTCGCTGGCTGAAGAGCCCGAGGCCGAGGTTCCCGTGGCGCAGGAAATCGCGCGGCGCTTCGGAGGTACGGCCAGCAAAGCGCTCCCCCCGCTGCTGGGCGATGCCTTCCACTACCACCGCCGCCTCAGCAGCACGGTGCAGGGCGTGGGCGGCCGCGCGGTGGTGGCCGTGGCAGGCTCGAGCCCGCTGGCGGACATGCCCGAGCCAGTGCCCGGTGCGCTGGTCGCTCGTGGCCGGACAGCGGCCGAGTTGATACGCCACGGCCGCGAACTGGCCGCCGATCGTGGCAGCAGCGCCCCAATGCACCTGATCATCGAGAATGCCGACGTGATCGAAGCCTCGGTGGGGCTGGGCTCACTGCTGTGCGATGGCATTGGCGACAGTGTGCAGGTGGCCGCCGGACCACCGGAAGCGGCCGATGCGCTGGCCATGAACATCCTGCAGGCATCCGGCACACGCCTCAGCCGAACCGACTACGTGGCCTGCCCCGGCTGTGGCCGTACGCTGTTCGACCTGCAGACCACCACTGATCGCATCAAGTCGACCACGGCCCACCTGCCGGGCGTGCGCGTCGCCGTGATGGGCTGTATCGTGAACGGCCCGGGCGAAATGGCCGACGCCGACTTCGGCTACGTAGGTTCGTCACCAGGCAAGGTGAACCTCTACGTGGGCAAGGAGCTGGTTTCCCGCAACGTGCCGACTACGGAGGCCGACCAGCGGCTCATAGAGCTCATCAAGCAGCACGGCCGCTGGGTTGAGCCCGTGGTGGCAGCGCCCGCCGGCTGAGCTGGGCGAAGCCTGGCACAAGCCTTTGGCCAGGCTTCCTCATGGCTTTCCGGCCAACCGCGGCTCAGCCGGCGCGGCTGAGCCGCTGCGCGCCGGCTTGTCGTGAAGCGCCTTTTGCCCTCGGTACCGCTGCGCCATAAGGCTGTTGGCCGTGGCGATGCGCGGCAGCGCCTCGGCCAGCCGCTCCAGAGCCTGCCCGGGCAGCACACCCAGCAGGTGCTGCTGCGCCACCTCCGTGAACGTCCGCATGCCCTGACAGCCGAGAGAGAGCGCCGCTGTGCCGTGCGCCATGGCGAAGGGGATGGCCGCGCAGGAGGGCCGGCCAAAGGTGGGCACGCCCGGCCGGTCCGACCAGGCAGCCGTACCCGCCGCCTCCTCCAGAATCATGGCCTGCGCAGGCGTGACCCACACCAGCACCACATCCACCTCGCCCTGCGCTTGAGCCAGCGGCCCATAGACGATGCCGCTCTTCTCGCCCGGCACGGTGGGGATGTGCGGCACTTCAGCCCCATCCAGATAGTGCGCCTCACTCATCTCGCCCACCAGTTGCGTCAACTCGTCGCGCTTCGCGGGGGGCATGGGCAAGCCCATGGTGTGGGTGCCAACCAGGCAGTTGAAGTGGGCCGGCGCTGGCGCGTAGAAGGTGCCCCGCTCAGCGCGCCGCCAAAACGTGCAGGCGGAGGGCACCTCGCCCTCAAAGGCAGTTACGCCCTCTGGCGCCCGCTGCACGAAACGCAGCGCCACGGGAGGCTCTTCGAGCTGCAGCGTCTCAACCAAAAGATCGGCCAGCTGCCGAAACGCGATCATCCACGGACTGTACCATTCGCCACCGCCGCCAGTTCACCTCTTGCACCTGCATGCGACGGCAGCCGGCATCCTGTTACCATCATTCGCCGTGAGTACCCCAATTTGGCGCGCACTCCCCAACGTTCGATCTACTGATTCTGTGACCGCCCTGGCGGCGGCGAATGGCGTGCTGCTGGCTGGCAACACCGGTGGCCTGTTCCGCAAGATGGCGAAGGCTGCCCGCTGGGGGCGGATGAGCCTCACCGCGACTGAGGTTCAGGCAGTGGCCTTTGGTGAGACTGCCCAGCACATCGCTGTTGGGTCCGGCGGCATTGTGGATGTGACCATGGATGGCGGCAAGAGCTGGGAGCGCGGCGAGACCGACCCCACAGCCCGCGTTACGTGCCTGTCGCTCGATGGCACCGAAGGGCTGGCGGGGACCGAGGCGAATGGCGTGTTCGTGTCCCACACCGGTGGCAAGAGCTGGCGCGTGGCAGGGCTGGAGCAGCAGATGATTCTGGCCGTGTGCGGCAAGGATCTGGCCGGCACCGATCAGGGCTTGTGGCGGCGCGGCGGTGACGAAGATGCGCTGGGCCACCAGGACTGGCGCAAGCTGGCTGTGGAGGGGGTCGTGACGGCCATCGCTCGCGCCGGCGGCACCATCGTGGTGGGCCTCGAAGATGGTGGCCTGGTCCGCTCTACGGACGATGGGCGAACCTGGCAGGTGTGCGCGTCGGGAGCGGAGGGAATTAATGCGCTGGCTTGCTCTGGGCAGCGCGTTGTGGCCGTCACCTCAGCCGGCCAGGTGGTCGCCTCGGACGATGCCGGCGCGCAGTGGCACGACCTGCCGGCTCTGGAAGCTGCGCCCATCGCGCTGGCGGTGGACGGCGCGCAAGTCTATGTGGGCTGCTACCGCGCGGGCCTCTTCGCCCTCAAGGGCAGCGACTGGCAGCCGGACAACGCCGGGCTCGAAACCACGAATGCCATCGACGTGCTGACTGGCCCTGCAGGCCTGCTGCTGCTCGCCGGCGATGGCTTGCATCACATCGCCAACGGCACCTGGGCCACGCTCGACACGGGTGTACCGGGCACCGCGCGCGCCGCCGCCCTACGCGATGGCAAGCTGCTGCTGGCCACGGACGAAGGCCTGTTTGAAGGCGCCGCGAAGCTCGCGGGCTTTCGCGACGTGACCGCCATTCGTGTTGCGCCTAATGGCGACCTGGCCGTACTCACCGAAGAGGCCCTGCAGGTGCACCGTGGCGGCGCCTGGCTGGCCGTTCCGCTGCGGCAGACCGAGAAGGTGGTGGGCCTGGCCTTCGCGCCGGCCTATCCTGAGGATGACAGCCTGCTGCTGGCCACCATGCGCATGCTCACCCACGCCTCCGTGGTGCGTTTTGAGGCCAGAACGCAGAGCGTGGAGCGCCTGTTCGACTACGATGCGCGGGCGCGCTGGTTCACCTTCGCCCTGCCAGGCACCTACCGGGTGAACATCGAGCGGCCAGCGGGCTTTTACGCCGGAGCCGGAAACCAGATCTTCCGGCCGGTGTGGCCCGGCCAAAACTGGCAGCGCGACGTCATCCACGACCAGGATGCCACTGTGCTTTCCGTCGCCCTGGCCCCAAATTATCCCGACGAGCGCATCGTGGCGGTGGGTACCACCACCGGTGTGGTGTATTCCGAGAACGATGGCCTGCTGTGGCTCACCGCCAACGAGGGGTTGGACGACCCTCGGATCATGAAGGTGCTCTTCGGTCCGGATCGCCAGCTGTTCGCCCTCAGCCCCACGCGCCTCTACCAGGCGACGATTTAGTCGAGCGCCGCGATAGCCCCCTGTGCACAGGTGGGGCGCGCCTGGTTACCGGGGCGGCGATGCAGCGCGGCACGGCCAGGCGCACCCCGCTGTCAGCTCAGGCTGTCGATGCCCAGAGCGCGCATGTGCTCGTGGCGCACATCCTCCGGCGCGGCGTTCACGAAGGTACGCAGCACCAGCAGCAGCACTGCCAGGCTGCCGGCGCCGGCAGGGATGGGCAGCCACTCCAGCAGGTCCAGCGGCGAGAACGCGGCCACAATGGCAATGAAGGCCACCACCTTGGCGGAGCGCGGCACGCGCGCATCCTGAAACAGCCGCCAGCTCAACGGCGCGTAGCTCAGCAGCTGCCGGGCGCTTTTGATCCGTCGGAACACCCAATCAGCCCTCGCTTCCTACCACGGTTCCCGGACAAGCCACGTGCTATCCTCCTCGGACGCTCATTCTACCCGGCGAGCGGTGTGCGACATGAACGGACAGTTGCTGGCCCTGGATACCATCCTCCCATCACTGCTGGTATTCGCGGGGCTGGTGTTTCTGGCTGTGGCTCTGCTACCGCTGACAATCGCGAGCAGCAGCAACGGTGCCAAGCCTTCTGCGCTGGCTACCAGCGTTACCGGGCTGGTGGGCGTAGCCTGCGTGGTGGCCGGCGTGGTGCTGTGGGTGCAGCTGCTGGGCAGCGAGACGGCCACCGCGGCGCCCCAGGCCGCGCAGACGGCGGCGTCCACACCCGGAGCCTCGGCCACGGGGGCGGCGTCGCCCTCCGCAACTGGGGCTTCGGCCAGTGCCGCATCCACGTCTACGCCCGTGCCAGCGCCTACGGCCACGCTGGTTCCGGTAGCGCCCATCGCCTTCCAGCCGGACAATGCCGGCCCGCACGATGTGACCGTCGCCGTCGAATCGTTCGAGCACGGGGTGATGATCTTTCGAGCCGACACGACACAGGATTACGTGCTGCTCGCCAGCAAGACGTTCAAAGTCTACCCGGACACGTGGGACACCAGCCAGCCGGCGTCTGGCGGGCTCACCCCGCCGCCGGGCAAGGTTGAACCGCGGCGTGGCTTCGGAAAGCTCTGGCGGGCCGACCCGGACGTTCGGCAGGGGCTGGGCTGGGGCCTGAGCGCCGAAGCAGGGATGACCGCCTCCATCAGCGGCGACGGCAAGGCCACGACTATCCGCGCCGCCAGCACCTACACCCTCAACGCCGACGGCACGTGGTCCGCTAAGTAAGCCGGCTGCCCGCCCAGCCGAGCTAGACTTGGCCTGCTGTGGCAGTGGCGGTGAAACGGGGCGCGGCCCCCGAAAGCAAAGGCGGCGATCGGACTATCGCCTACAACCGCCAGGCCCATCACGACTACGTGATCCGGGAGACGGTGGAAGCCGGCATGGTGCTCACCGGCACGGAGATCAAGTCGATTCGGGCGGGGCTGGTGAACCTGCGTGAGGCGTACGCCCGGGCCGAGAAGGATGGCGTGTGGCTGCACAACCTGCACATCGCCCAGTATGCGCAGGGCAACCGCTGGAACCACGAGCCCACGCGTGTGCGCAAGCTGCTGCTGCACCAGCAGCAGATTCGCGATCTCCTGCAAAAGACTAAGTCGCGCGGGCTCACGCTGGTGCCGCTGCGCCTCTACATCGCACGAGACCGCGCTAAGATCGAACTGGCGCTGGCCCAGGGCAAGAAGATTTACGACAAGCGTCAAAGCATGGCTGAGAGGGAGGCGCAAAGAGAGATAGAGAGGTCCGTCAAGGCCCGTCGTTAGAGGGCAGGGCTGGTGGAGCAGGGCGCGGCTCAAGGCCGGCCATGCCAGCCAGGCGCCAGGCGATTTTTTGGGGATGCTGGGTTTCGACAGGATTGGCGAGTCAGTAGTTGCAAGCCGGGGTGCCAGTACATCGTCCCGTTAAACAACTGGCAAACGTCGGAAACGACAACGAAGCGTTAGCGCTCGCGGCTTAATTTAGCCGTGCGTCTGCCCTGACCTTTCCCTGACGGGTTGGGAGCAGGCGTCATAAAGTCAGGGTGCCGCGGCCGGCATGCTCCTAGCGGTCGCGAAAGATCAGGAGCTGGGAGAGCCGAATTTCGCCGGACGAACCACGCTCTTCGAGAAAATAAGCTCCGGCTAAGCTTGTAGATACCGCTGGGTCGTCATTCTTGGACGGGGCGTTCGACTCGCCCCCATCTCCACCAGTGCGCGGCTTCCCGCGCTACGTTTGATTCGCCGAGGGGAGCCGCGTGTAGTGGTTGCCTGCCTGCTCGATCAGTAAGTGCACGGCAGGTCATGGAGTTCTCACGCAGCCCGCGCGTGGTGCCCATTGGGAAGCGGCTCTGAGCGTTGTACTCTTCATTCAGGTTCAGAACGGCATCAAGTCAAGAACCATAAGGAGCTGCCACCATGGCGGAAGAAGAAGAACCGTTTCAACGCATAGACGTTGCCACGGCCAAAAAGATGTTCGAAGCGGGCGGCTATCGCTTCATCGACGTGCGCGAGCCGCACGAGTACGTCACCGGCCATGCGCCGGGCGCCGAGCTCATCCCCCTGAACGACATCCTGTCCAAACCCAGCGAGCACATTCGCCCAGCCGAGAAAACGATCTTCATCTGCCAGATGGGATCGCGCTCAGCCGTTGCCGCGGAGATGGCCGCCGCCGTGGGCGCCAAGGACATCTACAACGTGGAGGGCGGCACCGCCGAGTGGATTAAGGCCGGCTACCCCGTCGATAAGTAGCGCCGCGGCCGCCGAGCCCGCGGATGGCCTGCCGAACGCCGCGCGCACGTCCGCCGTCCAGGAGGCTATCCTCACCTGGTACCAGGCCCACGCGCGCGATTTGCCGTGGCGCCACACCCACGATCCCTACCGCGTGCTGGTCGCGGAGGTGATGCTCCAGCAAACCCAGGTGGAGCGCGTGCTGCCCAAGTATGCGCAGTGGCTCGAGCGCTTTCCAACGCTGGCCTCGCTCGCCGAGGCCGCGCCGGCTGAGGTGATTCGACAGTGGGCGCCCCTCGGCTACAACGGCCGGGCGGTGCGGCTGCAGGCCATCGCGCGGACATGCGAGGCGCGCTTTGGCGGCCAGCTGCCGGCCACCCTGCCGGAATTGCTGGAGCTCAAGGGCGTGGGACGCTACACCGCCGGCGCGATCGCCTGCTTCGCTCTGGGCCAGCAGCTCGCCTTCTGGGACACCAACGTGCAGCGCGTGCTCAGCCGTTCTCTGCTGGGTTCCGAGGAGCCTCCGCGGCCCACCGCCATGCAGCGCCTGGCCGACGCCGCGCTGCCGCCCGCTTGCGCGTACCAATGGCACCAGGCGCTTATGGACCTGGGCGCCACCATCTGCCGCGCTCGCACGCCGCTGTGCGGCGCATGCCCTGCCTCCAACGCGTGTGCCGCCTACCCCGCGCGGCGCGATGGCGAGCTGCGCCTGGCCGAACGGCGGACACCCTACGCCGCGCAGCCCTTCCGCACCACCAGCCGCTACTTTCGCGGCCGCGTGGTGGATCTCCTGCGAGAGCAATCGCCCCGCGCGCTTGAGGAAGTGCTGGCACGCTTGGGCCGCGACGACCTGCCCTGGCTGAACAGCCTCCTGGCCGCCCTGGAACGCGATGGGCTGGTACGCCTCGCCGATGGCACCGTCAGCCTTCCCTGAATGCCTGCCGAGGGGGGACAGGGCCGAAGCAGTCCTTCCTGACGATTACGGTCTCTGGCCCTGCGCCACGGCCATAAGCAAGTCGTGAGCATCCCCTCAAAGGTGGCACCCACTTTCTCAGCCAGCCGGCCCAGTTGTGAGCGTCCGACAGCACCCGTGGTTCACACAGGCAATTACGCCGCTTGACGAGTCCGCGAGCGTGTAATCAAAGTCGAAGATGACCGCGGCTGGGACGTTCGTCACGTGCTCGTCAGAACCCGACGAGATGCCTGAGGGCCGCTTCCAGCTCATCGACGGTTTCCACCACCTCGTCCGGCACTTCCTGCCAGGAACGCGGGCGCTGGTTCCGGTGTCGTCCCGTCCGAAAGTGAATGGTTGACATGCCGAGCGACGCGGCTGGACTGATGTCGTTGTCGATGCGGTCGCCAACCATGATGCACTCGTTCGGGTGGACCTGAAGCTCGTCACACGCAGAAAGAAAGAGGCGGAGGTCCGGCTTGCGGAAGCCATGCGTCTCGCTGACCTGGCGATGCGAGAAGTACTGGCCGATGCCCAGCTGGTCCAAGACGGCAATCGTGCTGACCGGCTGGTTGGCGGCCAAACCAAGACGCAACCCTGTTTCGGCCAGCCGCGCGAGAAGCTCCGGGATGCCTGGGCGGAGGTCGAAGGGGATCGCTCCCCCGGCTTGCTTCCAGATCGCATCATGGATGGTGCGCCCGAGTGTGGCGTCGCCTCTCGTGAGCTTCCACAGGATGGCTGGGTGCACGTCGGCGACGTAGGCATTCACGGCCCAGTCCGACGCTTGCTCGTACTGCTCGTCCGTCACGGCGATGCCGTGCGTGCCTAGCGCAGAGCGGATGCCCTGGTCGACGAGTCGCTCGTGCGTGGTCTCGGTGTTCAAGGGGCCGCCAACGTCGAACAGCACCGCCTTGATGGTCACGGGCCTATCGTAGCTTCAAGGGAGCGAGCGGCCGAATTAATCATCCCCCCGATGAGAGCGCCCGGGCCGACCACGATTGGCCTGCTGGGGGACAGTTTACTGTCGCCCGGCTTCAAGGCGCCGCGGCGCGCCGC